>JABSSA010000161.1 GCA_013214665.1 Paracoccaceae bacterium | reverse complement strand
TGGCGCATGACCCCGATCTGGCGGCGGCGATGCATGAGGTTCTGACCACGGCTGCCGCTATTCGGTCGACTTCGGCCATTCTGGTTGAGGACCAAAACCTGGAAGCCACGTGGCGTGCTCGCTTTCACTCCAATATTGACGCCGACAGCCGCCGTTTGGCCGACAGCGCAAAGGCGCTGGCTCAGTATTTCGAAGTCGAGGACGACACGGATCTGATATCGGCGACGCCCGAAGATGAACTTGACGCCTTTCTGGAAGCGGCGGGCGACGACTTGGGCCAGATCGCCCAGGGAGCGGCGCAGATTGAGGCCGTTGTCGCCGCCTCGCCGGCTTTGCGCAGCGAAGCGGCGCGCGCATTGGGGCGGCGCTATTTGATGACGTATGCCGCCGATACACAGGCGATTGACCCCGCTGAGTTCCGCGCTGCATTGCGGGAAATCGGGCCAGATCCTTTGGCATTGGCCGCTCGGCTTGCTGCGCCGCCTGCTCGGATTTTGCGGTATTTGGCGCGGCAAGAAGCGCTGAATGCCGGGATTGTGGTGTGCAATCGGGCAGGCCAGGTTCTATTTCGCCGTCGCACGCGCGAATTTGATGTGCCACGCTTTGGGGCCCTGCCGTCAGATTGGCTGTTGTTCGAAGCCTTGGCGCAGCCGGGCCTCGTGATGGCAGAGCAGCACGCACCGACCGAATCCCAGGGGCGCGCGTTGCAAGTGTATGCGACGACCGAGTTAACCAGCCCCGCAAGTTACAACAAAGCGCCCGATGTCGAAGCCACGATGATTGTCTTTCCAGTCTCGTGAGGGACCGTTCAGGGTGGTGAAGCCCCTGTGACAAGACAACTTTTGACAGATCCCTTCATTCTGCGCGATAGTTCGCGAACGTGACCCATCATGTGCCCGACAAGAGGTGCAGAGGCCGCGTGCCGATCAGGGAGGAAGCGCCATGGGGAAGCACGTTCTTTTAGTCGAAGACGAGCTGAACATTATCGAGGCGATGCGATTTTTGCTGACCCGAGAGGGCTGGCAAGTGGATACGCATTCAAACGGAGCCACAGCAATGGATGTGATCCGTGCCAATAAGCCCGATCTTGTTGTGTTGGATTACATGCTGCCGGGCCGGTCGGGCATGGATATCCTGACGGATTTGCGCAGCGACCCTGATTTCGAAGCGCTGCCCGTTCTCATGCTGACCGCGCGCGGTCAGGCGCGGGATCGCGAGCAGGCCGAAAAGGCAGGCGTCAGTCGCTTTATGACCAAGCCGTTTTCAAACACCGAAGTTCTGACCGCTGTTCGTGATCTGGTTTACATCAGCCAGGCCAAGGCGTCGTGAGCAAGGACCAACTGCCTCCGGTCTTTCTGGAGCGGCGGTCCTATAGACAGCGCCGCATGCTGGACGCGGTGCGAATATTGCCGGTGTTTGGTACGTTACTATGGTTGTTGCCCTTGTTCTGGCCAACAATTGCTGGATCACAGGCAGGGCAGGTCAGCTTGTCGGGTGCCGTGACATATGTATTCGGCGTCTGGCTTTTTCTGATTGTCTGCAGCCTGCTTTTGTCGCGCAGCTTGCGCCATACCTTGAAAGACAACAATGACCCGGCGGGCGGACAGGGGCCAAAACCATGACGGCAGTCAACACACTGATTGCGGTCTGTCTGGCCTATGTGGCGTTTCTTTTCGCCATCGCTTTTGTGGCCGAACGGCAATCAGCGCGGGGCAAAGCCGGATGGCTGCGATCGCCGCTGGTGTATACGCTGTCTTTGTCGATTTATTGCACAGCCTGGACGTTTTATGGCGCGGTTGGTTACGCCGCCCGATCCGGCATGGAATTTGTCACCATCTATCTGGGGCCTTCGCTGGTCATGATCGGCTGGTGGTGGGTGTTGCGGCGGCTGGTGCGGATCGGCCGGGCGCAGGGGGTGACATCGGTCGCGGACCTGATTTCATCGCGCTATGGCAAATCCAACTCGCTGGCCATCATCGTCACGGTGATGGGAGTGATCGGGGTCACGCCTTACATTGCCCTTCAGTTGCAATCGGTCAGTGAATCGCTGGCCACCTTTGCCAGCGGTGGCGAAGGGCAGGGGGCGGGCAGCCCGGCTGCGGGACTGTGGATTGCGGTCGGGCTTGCGTTGTTTACCGTGTTGTTTGGCACCCGCAACCTGAACGCCAATGAACGTCACGACGGCGTGGTGATCGCGATTGCTGTCGAAGCCATCGTGAAGCTGGTGGCGTTGCTGGCTGTTGGCGCATTCGTTGTCTGGTGGGTCGCCGGTGGCGTTGGGCCTATGATGGCGCAGATTGACGCCAGCGAATTGGGCCAGTGGAATGTGGACCGGTCGCGCTGGATCGCGTTGATGGCTGTTTCTGCGGCGGCCTTTTTGTGTCTGCCGCGCATGTTTCAGGTGCTGGTCGTGGAAAACGATGACGAGCGGCACCTGCAAGTCGCCAGCTGGGCCTTCCCCGTTTACCTCATGGCGATGAGCCTTTTTGTGGTGCCGATTGCGGTGACCGGGCTGAACCTGCTGCCGGATACGGCGAACCCGGATATGTTTGTGATGACCGTGCCGATGAGCCAGGGCAAGGATGGTCTGGCGATGCTGGCCTTTCTGGGTGGCTTTTCGTCGGCCACATCCATGGTGATTGTGGCTACACTTGCGCTGTCGACGATGGTGTCAAACCACATCGTGATGCCCATCTGGCTGACCACGCAGGGCGATGGAGCCAGCGTTTCGGGTGATGTGCGCAATGTGGTGATTTTTGCGCGTCGCGTGTCGATCCTGATGATCATCGCGCTGGGCTATCTTTATTATCAGATGTCCGGCGGGAGCGCGGCGTTGGCCGCCATCGGCCTGATCAGTTTTGTTGGGGTATCGCAATTCCTGCCGGCCATGATCGGCGGTATCTTTTGGCGCGGAGCGACGCGCGCCGGGGCGATAGCGGGGCTGAGCGTTGGGTTTGCGCTGTGGGCCTTTACCTCTCTTTTGCCCAGCTTTGGGCCGGATGGGTTGATCCCTGCGCATGTGTTTCTGGACGGTCTTTTTGGCTTGGGCATTCTGCGGCCACAGGCGCTGTTTGGGATTGGCGGCATTGATGCCACAGTGCACGCGATTGTCTGGTCTTTGAGCATCAACACCGGGGTTTTCATTCTGGTGTCGCTCTTTTCCTTCCCCAAACCGCTGGAGCGGTTGCAGGGTGCGCAATTTGTGAACGTCTTTGACCATTCGGGCCCGACTCAAAGCTGGCGGGCGACAGCGGCGGCGTCCGAAGACCTGATGATCATGTCGCAACGGATTTTGGGCGCGCGCGAGGCGCAGGCGCTGTTTCAGGACGAATTGCAAAAACAGGGCGGTCGGGGTGATTTGCCGGATGTGACGCCGGGCTTTTTGCAGCGTCTTGAGCGGGAGCTTTCCGCCTCGGTTGGTACGGCCACGGCCCATGCGATGATCGCACAGCTTGTGGGCGGATCAAGCGTGACGGTGGAAGACCTGATGGCGGTGGCGGATGAAAGTGCGCAGATCCTGGAATATTCCAGCCGTCTGGAGGCGAAATCCGAAGAGCTGGCCCAGACCGCCCTGCAATTGCGCGAAGCCAATGACATGCTGACCGCGCTTTCGGTGCAAAAGGACGCTTTCCTGAGCCAGATCAGTCACGAACTGCGCACACCAATGACATCGATCCGGGCGTTTTCGGAAATCTTGCGGGATGAGGCGGCGCTGAGCGCTGATGACCAGACCAAATTCGCATCGATCATTCATGGGGAATCCCTGCGGCTGACCCGGCTCTTGGATGATCTGCTGGACCTCAGTGTGCTAGAAAACGGCGAGGTGAGCCTGAATCTGGAGCAGGGCGATCTTTCCGACCTGATCGACACGGCCATCATGGCGGTGAGCGCAGGCAACGAAGACGGTATCGCGATCACGCACAAACCTGAAAAGGTATCCACAACGTTGACCACGGATCATGACCGTTTGGTGCAGGTGTTTATCAACCTGATCTCAAACGCGCAGAAGTATTGTGATGTCGCCAAGCCAAAGCTGGATATTTCCATCGAGCATCG
>JABSSA010000160.1 GCA_013214665.1 Paracoccaceae bacterium | reverse complement strand
TGCCCGACGGCACAAGCGACAGATAGGTCGCAGACCCACCGCCACCCGGCGGCGGGGCTTCTTCAAAAGACAGCTCTTTATACCGCAGCAAGATACGCAGTTTAGCACAGTAAAGCGAATGATCAGAGGTATAGACGAGCATGTATCACTGTGTGTAGGTGGCAGGCGGTACAGCCGAGGCCGCACCTTTGCGTGTAGAGGCATGGTCCAAACTTTGGAAGTGCCCAGCGTAAGCCACCCGTACCAGAATACCCTGTCCGCACAATCGTTGCGTCTTTGGGCTTGCTGCATGTAATGTTATGACATTACTTTATCTCCTGTGTCGCGGCGCCTCCGTTCACGCCTTCACCTCGCCCGGCACCGCACCCGTTTGACGAAAAGTGAGAACACCCCATGGCCTTAACGCGGATTGAAGCAAAAACCGCCTGTCCGGGTGTCACCCTCACAAAGACGCCCGAAGGCCTTGGCGCGCTCTATCGTCCCGGCTGCGCGGCAGCGGTGTGGGAGCGTGCGCCCTTGCAGCGCTTTCAAAACTGGATCGACGCAATCCCAGCCAGCCAATTGCCCAAAACCCGCACGATTTTGCAGCCCGGCGCAGTCCGCCGCGCCATGCACGAACTCTGCAGCGCCTCTGGGCTCAGCGATTGCGAAGAGCGCGCGATGCTGGTGGATGATGTCGCCGCACTGGCCGACATTTTCGCGGATTTGATGCAGGCCCCCTATCTGCGGCTGCGCCTTGACGTTGTGACCACCAATGCCTGCCGCAAATTCCACATCGACACGGTCACGGCCCGGCTCGTCTGCACCTATCGCGGCACAGGCACACAATACGGGATCGCAACAGACGGTGGCGCGGTTGACACAATACAGACCGTTGGCACCGGCGCCCCCATCCTTCTGCGCGGGGCGCTTTGGCCCGTGACCCCGGATTTCGGCCTCTTGCACCGATCCCCGCCAATTGAAGGCACAAAAGAAACCCGGCTGGTGCTCGTGCTGGACCCAATCACAGAGCTTGAGAACAGCGCCAGCCCCTACCTCGTTCAGTAAGACATTCATATCTCAGGGAGAAAATCATGAAAACACGCGCGGCCATTGCCTGGGCTCCAAACCAACCGCTGGAGATCGAAGAGATCGATCTGGAAGGCCCAAAAGACGGTGAGGTGCTTGTTCGGATTGTGACAACCAGCCTGTGCCACACCGATGTATTCACATTGTCGGGCGAAGACCCAGAGGGGCTTTTCCCCTGCATCCTCGGCCACGAGGGTTGCGGCATTGTCGAAGAGGTCGGCAAAGGTGTCACATCGGTCAAACCCGGCGACCATGTGATCCCGCTCTATGTGCCAGAAGATCCCGATTGTCCGTATATCAAGTCGGGCAAAACCAATCTGTGCCAAACGATCCGCGCAACACAAGGCGCTGGTCTGATGCCAGACGGCACCTCGCGCTTTTCTTATAAGGGCAAGCAAATCCTGCACTACATGGGCACCAGCACGTTCAGCGAATACACCGTGTTGCCCGAAATCTCGGTCGCTAAAATCTCCAAAGACGCGCCGCTGTCAAAAGCGTCGGTCATGGGCTGTGCTGTCCCAACCGGCATTGGCGCCGTGCGCAACACCGCAAATGTCGAAGCGGGGGCAACCGTGGCCGTCTTTGGCCTCGGCGCAGTGGGCATGGCCGTGATTCAGGGCGCTGTTCTGCGTGGCGCGTCACGGATCATCGGCATCGACGTTAATCCCAACAAATTCCCATTGGCAAAATCACTGGGCGCAACAGAATGCGTCAACCCTAACGATCACAGCGCGCCGATCCATGACGTGCTCATTGAGATGACGAATGGCGGGCTGGATTACACATTTGAAGCGGTTGGCAATGTTGGCTTGATGCGCTCCGCGCTTGAGGCCTGCCACAAAGGCTGGGGCGAATGCACCGTGATTGGCGTGGCTGGCGCCGGTCAAGAAATCTCAACCCGCCCCTTCCAACTTGTCACCGGGCGCGTCTGGCGCGGCACCGCCTTTGGCGGCGTGCTGGGCCGCAGTCAATTGCCGGGCATGGTTGACGAATGGCTGAACGGCGATTTCAGCGTCGATCCATACATCACGCACCACATGCATCATGATCAGATCAACACAGCCTTCGATCTGTTGCACAAAGGTGAATCGATCCGGTCCGTCATTCACTTCCAACCCGAAGAGACACTGACAGTGAATTCGCTGCCCGGTCAGATCGTCACCAAATAAACACCCTCACATCCGACAGGCGGGCGTCACATCGTATGCCTGTCGGGCCCTGCCAATGCTTTGGTCTAAGGGAACACGAACGTATGGCGGTGCCGCCGCGTGCCCCTTACCAAACCACCTCTTTCCCCGCCCAATCCAGAAATCGCCCGGTGTCCTCCGGCCCCTGCTGTTCCATCACGCCCAGCAAGTTCTGTGCCGCCTCTTGGGGTGCCACCGCCGGATGCCGGCCAACATATTTCTCCGTGAACCGCGTCGCCACCGTCCCGGGGTGCAGCGCAAACACACAGGCCTCACGATGCGTCCGCGCCACTTCAATCGCCGCCGTGTGCACGATCTGGTTCACCGCCGCCTTCGCCGCCCGATAGCTGATCCACCCGCCAATGTGGTTGTCGCCGATGCTGCCCACCCGTGCCGACAGAACTGCCATCACGCTGGGCCCTTTGCGCGGCAAAAGCGTGCCCGCCCGGCGCAACACCAAAGCCGGCCCAATCGCGTTGAGCGCAAATTGCGCAGCCATCGCCTCGGCATCAATCGCCCGAATGCTCTTTTCCGGCTGTGCGCCGCCGATCTCCAACGCCCCGGTCGCCACAATCACGCGCTCGAATGTGCCCAACCCCTCAAGATGCGCGTCGACTGAGCTTTGGTCAGTAATGTCAAACCCGTGTTCCGACCGCGACAGCCCCGTCACCTCGGCACCCCGCGCCTCAAACGCCGCTACCAGCGCCGATCCGATGCCTCCGGAACTGCCCAACACCAACACCCGCATCTCTGGCTCCTTTTGCGACCGCACATCACATGCAAAACAGGCCTTCCCATTTGCCCGCCATTCGCTATATGGTCCGCCTCATGACAAAGACCACGCATATCCTCTTCGCTGACGCCATTCCCGGCGCGCCCCTGCGTGGCCTATCGCTGCTCCTAACGCGCCTCTGAGCGTGCCATCAGGCGCGCCCGCTCAGAGGATGGTTTGCGCGCCAACAGGCTTAGGACAGAACAAAGAGATACCGACATGACCAGCACCCAAGACCACGTCTTGATTTTTGACACGACATTGCGCGACGGCGAACAAAGCCCCGGCGCCACCATGACCCATTCCGAAAAGCTGGAAATTGCCCAGCTCCTCGATGAGATGGGCGTGGATATCATCGAAGCGGGCTTTCCCATCGCCTCCGAAGGCGATTTCGCCGCCGTGAGCGAGATCGCAAAGCAAAGCGAAAATTCGGTGATCTGCGGCCTCGCGCGGGCGCAGCTGCCCGATATTGACCGCTGCTGGGAGGCCGTCAAACACGCGCGCCAGCCCCGCATTCACACCTTCATCGGCACCTCGCCGCTGCACCGCGCCATTCCCAACCTCACGCAGGATGAAATGGTCGAACGCATCGAACAGACCGTCGCCCATGCGCGCAACCTGTGTGACAATGTGCAATGGTCCCCGATGGATGCCACGCGCACCGAATATGACTACCTCTGCCGCGTGATCGAAGCGGCCATCCGCAACGGGGCCACCACGATCAACATCCCCGCCACCGTGGGCTACACCGCGCCCCGCGAAAGCGCTGAGCTGATCGCGCGTTTGATCAAGGATGTGCCGGGCGCCGAAGACGTGGTTTTTGCCACCCATTGTCACAACGATCTGGGCATGGCCACGGCCAACAGCCTTGCCGCGGTTGAGGCTGGCGCGCGCCAGATTGAATGCACGATCAACGGCCTTGGCGAACGCGCGGGCAACACCGCGCTGGAAGAGGTGGTGATGGCGCTGCGCGTGCGCAACGATATCATGCCGTTCCGCACCGGGATCGACAGCACCAAGATCATGAACATTTCGCGCCGTGTCGCCTCTGTGTCTGGGTTCGCGGTGCAGTTCAACAAGGCCATCGTTGGCAAGAACGCCTTTGCCCACGAAAGCGGCATCCACCAGGACGGGATGCTGAAAAACGCCGAAACCTTCGAGATCATGCGCCCCGAAGACGTGGGCCTTGCGGGCACCTCACTGCCGCTGGGCAAACATTCCGGCCGCGCCGCGCTGCGCGCCAAGCTGGAAGATCTGGGCTTTGAACTGGGCGACAACCAGCTCAAGGACGTCTTTGTCCGGTTCAAAGAACTGGCCGACCGCAAAAAAGAGGTGTTTGACGACGATCTCATCGCGCTGATGCGCACCTCCACCGATTCAGAAGCCGAGCGGCTCAAGATCGTGAAGCTTGCCGTGCGCTGCGGCACCGAAGGGCCGCAGGTGGCCGATCTGGTGATGGAAATTGACGGGACGACCCACCAAACCACCCAGATGGGCGACGGCCCCGTGGATGCCACGTTCAACGCGGTCAAGGCGCTCTTTGATCATGAGGCACGGCTGCAGCTTTATCAGGTGCACGCCGTGACCGAAGGCACCGATGCGCAGGCCACCGTGTCTGTCCGCATGGAGGAAGACGGGCGCATCGTGACAGGCCAATCCGCAGACACGGATACGGTTGTTGCATCCGCCAAAGCCTATGTGCACGCGCTCAATCGCCTGCTGGTCCGCCGCGAAAAGGGTGGTACCGACACGGCAGAGGTCAGCTACAAGGTCGTGACCTGATCACGCGTAGTGCGCATTTGCCCGCACCAGTGCCACCAAGCTGAAAAAGGCGCGTCCACGCGCCTTTTTTGCTTTATTCAAAGGGGTTTCGCGCCGAACGATCCGTGCTGAGCGATGTTTGGCTGCGCTCCACAATCCGCACCGATGCCTGTGCAAGATGGGTCTCACCAATCGCGTGATCCCCTGTCTCGACCCGAATGCGATGCGCCTCCAGCAACACCTGCGCATGGCTCGCCCCGCGCGGCGGAATGAACTTGTAGCACGCCAGCTCAATCAATAGCCCCAGCGGATCCTTGAAATAAATCGAATCCATAAACCCGCGATCCTTGACCCCGGAATTACCAATCCCGCGCTCTTTCAAACGCTCCAAAACCCCTGAAAACGTGGCCCGGTCGACCTCAAACGCCACATGGTGCACACAGCCCGGATCCGTGGGCGTACGCGACCGATCCCCTTTGCGCGTTTCATTGGTGAAAATGGTGATCAAACGCCCATCACCGGGATCGAAATACAAATGCCCCTCGTCCGGGTCATCCAGGTTCGGTTGATCGAAAATAAACGGCATACCCAACACGCCTTCCCAAAAATCAATCGAGCTTTGCCGATCCGCGCCAACCAACGTGATATGGTGTACGCCCAATGATTGAATTTTATGCACGCCCACGGTCCTTCTCTGCTTTCCACCGATGCGCGGGTTGCCGCGCACTAATCTAAAGATAATGCCCTTTTACCTTGGTCCAGCCCTGCCTATAAGGGCCACTCAATTTTGCGGGCGAGTCGTCTGTAAAGAAGTCTTGGGGCAAGAGCCGAAATCTGGCAGGCTCCCCGCCAAAGGGGATCAGGTGCGCATATGTCAATTCTGGGTAATCTCGGCGGTCTGTTTTCATCAGACATGGCCATCGATTTGGGAACAGCAAACACGCTCGTTTACGTCAAAGGGCGCGGCGTCATTCTCAGCGAACCCTCTGTTGTTGCGTATCACGTCAAAGACGGGCTTAAGAAAGTTCTGGCCGTCGGCGAAGACGCCAAGCTGATGCTTGGCCGGACCCCCGGCAGCATTGAGGCCATCCGCCCCATGCGCGAAGGTGTGATTGCCGATTTCGACACCGCCGAAGAGATGATCAAACACTTCATCCGCAAGGTGCACAAGCGCTCCACCTTCTCCAAGCCCAAGATCATCGTCTGCGTGCCTCACGGCGCCACACCAGTGGAAAAGCGCGCCATTCGCCAATCCGTTTTGTCGGCTGGCGCCCGTCGCGCGGGCTTGATTGCAGAACCGATTGCGGCGGCCATTGGCGCGGGGATGCCCATCACCGATCCAACTGGCAACATGGTCGTCGATATCGGCGGCGGGACAACCGAGGTGGCGGTTCTGTCACTGGGCGATATCGTTTATGCCCGTTCGGTCCGCGTTGGCGGTGACCGCATGGACGAGGCGATCATCTCCTACCTGCGGCGCCAGCAAAACCTGCTCGTGGGCGAAACCACCGCCGAGCGGATCAAAACGTCTATCGGCACCGCGCGGATGCCCGACGATGGGCGTGGCACTTCGATGCAGATCCGGGGCCGTGACCTTTTGAATGGTGTCCCGAAAGAGATTGAAATTACGCAAGCCCAGGTGGCCGAAGCTTTGGCCGAACCCGTGCAGCAAATCTGCGAAGCGGTGATGACCGCTCTGGAAACCACACCACCCGATCTGGCGGCGGATATCGTTGACCGTGGCGTCATGCTGACCGGCGGCGGTGCGCTGCTGGGTGACCTGGATCTGGCGTTGCGCGAACAGACCGGGCTGGCGGTGTCAATTGCTGACGAGTCGCTCAACTGCGTGGCTTTGGGCACGGGCAAGGCGCTGGAATACGAAAAGCAACTGCGCCACGCGATCGACTACGACAGCTAAGCCGGAAGGGCCAATCGGCCATTTCGGTGCACAAGCTGTGTACAGTCTGTGCATAGACGGTGCACAGCTAAGTGTTTGGAGAATGAGACACTTGGCTGCTAAAACAGGCGCAGGCAAAAATAGGTATGACATAGGGTAAATTCGCTTGGCCAGAGATCGGGGAAACGCGACCGACTACACCGCTCCGCTTCGGCGGCTTTTGACTGGTGTGTTGGTCCTGTGCCTGATTGGCGTCTTTATCGTCTGGCGCATAGACAGCCCGCGCGTAGAACGCTTTCGCGCACAAGTGACCGACACCATCATGCCCAGCATGGATTGGGCTATGCGTCCCGTCACCGGCACGATCAACCTGATGCGCGATTTCCAAAGCTATCAACGCATTGCCGAACAAAACCGCGAACTGCGCCGCGAATTGCGCCAGATGCAGGCCTGGAAAGAAGCCGCGCTGCAGCTGGAACAGGAAAACGCGCGGCTGCTCGATCTCAACAACGTGCGGCTCGATCCCCGCCTGACCTATGTCACCGGCGTCGTGATGGCGGATGCTGGTTCGGCCTTTCGCCAATCGGTGCTGTTGAACGTGGGCGCGCGTGACGGGATCGTCGAAGGCTGGGCCACGATGGATGGCATCGGCCTCGTTGGCCGCATCTCGGGCGTGGGGCGCACCACCAGCCGGGTTATCCTTGTCACCGACGCCTCCAGCCGCATCCCCGCCATTGTCCAACCCTCGGGCCAGCGTGCCATCGTCGCAGGCGACAACTCCCCCGGCCCACCGATTGATTTTCTGGAAAGCCCTGACCTCGTTCGCGCCGGGGATCAGGTCGTAACCTCTGGGGATGGCGGCGTTTTTCCGGCAGGTGTCTTAATTGGCAGCGTCGCAGAAGACCCCGGCGGGCGCCTTCGTGTCAGGCTTGCTGCCGATTATGAACGCCTCGAATTCCTGCGCGTGCTGCGCCACCACGGCATCGAAACTGTCTTAGACAGCGATCGTGTGCTCACCGAAGACGGCCCACAGGCGTCTGTGCTGCCCCAAAGCGGAGCAGGTAGTGATGAGTGACGGCACATTCCAATCCAATGTCTGGGGTATGCGGGCCATCTTCTTTGCCCTGATCGCGATCATCCTCTTTTTCCAGCTGCTGCCGCTTTATACCGCGCCGCGCGGCTGGACGGGCCCGGACCTCGTCATGGCTTTTGCCTTCGCCTGGGCGGTGCGCCGCCCCGACTATGTGCCCTCCGGCTTGCTGGCTCTTCTGTTCTTGCTGACAGACCTTTTGTTGCAACGGCCACCCGGCTTGTGGGCCGCGATGATGCTGGTGGCCTGCGAAAGCCTGAAATCCCAGGCACGCACGTTGCGGGACGCCGGTTATTTCACCGAATTTTTCAGCGTCGCCGTCATGATCATCGGGGTCGCTCTGGCGTATCAGGTTGTCCTGGCGTTGTTCCTCGTCGGCTCCCCAATCTGGAGCCTGACCATCATTCAAACGCTCATGACGCTCGTGGCCTATCCGGTCGCGGCCATATTTTCTCAAACCGCATTAGGGGTTTACCGGATCGCACCCGGGGATCTCGATCGCACATTGGGTGGCTCATGAAGAAACCCCGCGTTGATATCGAAACCACCCATCGCAGCGTTACGCGCCGGGCTTTGGTGATTGGCGGTGTGCAAGCGCTGTTTGTCGGCGGGCTGGCCGCCCGCATGAGATTTCTGCAGGTCGAGCAGGCCGATCAGTTCCGTCTTCTGGCCGAAGAAAACCGCATCAACGTCCGCCTCATCCCGCCAGCACGTGGCGAGATTTTCGACCGCAACGGCGTGCCTCTGGCCCGCAACACGCCCAGCTACCGGATTGTTTTGGTGCCCGAAGACACGGGCGATATCGACGTGGTTCTTGAACGCCTCGCCCAGCTGATCGAGCTGGACGACGAAACGATGGAGCGCGCCAAAGCCGAGATAAAGCGCAGCGCCCCGTTTTTGCCTGTGTCGATCACGGAAAAGATCACATGGGAAGACGTCAGCAAGGTGTCCGTCAACGCGCCTGCGTTGCCGGGAGTCACCCCCGAGGTGGGCCTGAGCCGGGTTTATCCCTTAGGCTCTGATTTCGCTCACGTGCTGGGCTATGTGGGCCCTGTTTCCGATTATGATCTGGGCAAGCTGGAAAACCCGGACCCGCTGCTGCGCATCCCACGTTTTCAGATTGGCAAGGTTGGCGTCGAAGCCAAATCCGAAGACGATCTGCGTGGCAAAGCCGGCGCCAAGCGAGTCGAGGTGAACGCCGCAGGCCGCGTCATGCGCGAGCTGGACCGCCGGGAAGGCGCGGCGGGCGTCGACATGCAGATCACCGTAGACAGCCAGTTGCAGAACTATGTTCAGGCGCGCTTGGGCGAAGAAAGCGCAAGCGCCGTCGTAATGGATGTGACAACGGGCGATTTGCTGGCAATCGCCTCTTCACCAACCTACGACCCCAACCTGTTTGTCAGCGGTATCTCAAGCAAGGATTACCGCGCGCTCACCGACAACAAATTCCGCCCCTTAGCCTCAAAATCAGTTCAAGGCACCTATCCGCCGGGGTCCACCTTCAAGATGATTGTCGCGCTCGCCGGTCTTGAGGCGGGGGTGATCACGCCCGACGAAACCGTCTATTGCCCCGGTCATCTGGAAATTGCGGGGCGCAGATTCCACTGCTGGAAGCGTGCCGGGCACGGTGAGATCGACCTGAAAGATTCGCTCAAGCAAAGCTGCGATGTCTATTATTATGATCTGGCTGTGAAGGTTGGGATCGAACGTATTTCCGCCATGGCCAAACGCTTTGGCCTCGGCGTGCGCCACGACGTGCCAATGTCGGCGGTGGCCCGGGGCAATATGCCGGACAAGGAGTGGAAACGCCGCGTGCGCGACGCCGAATGGCGGATTGGCGATACGGTCAACGCGTCCATCGGTCAGGGTTATCTGCTGGCCTCGCCATTGCAATTGGCTGTCATGTCAGCCCGTCTTGCGACCGGCCGCGCTGTCTCACCCCGGCTGATCAAATCGATCAACAGCGCAGAACTGCCCAGCGGTTCAGGCGGCGAGATCGGGATAGACCCGCAACATATGCAATGGGTTCAAGATGCGATGTTTTCAGTCGTCAACGATCGGCGTGGCACGGCCTATGGCTCTCGGATCATTGACGATTCCGTTCGCATGGCGGGCAAAACCGGCACGTCTCAAGTCCGCAACATCACCGAAGAAGAACGCCGCGCCGGCGTGACCCGCAACGAAGACCTGCCTTGGGAGCGGCGCGACCATGCGCTTTTTGTCAACTATGCTCCGTTTGACGATCCCAAAGTGGCTGTGGCGGTTGTGGTCGAACACGGCGGCGGCGGCTCCAAAGCGGCCGCGCCCATCGCCCGTGATGTCACGTTGCAAGCGCTCTATGGCGGTGAACCACCGCTTGAGACCTATCCGGTCAAAGATCGCGACCGCATCGAAAAGCAGCAATCTGACCTGCGCGGTATCCGACCCGTAGCCAATATCGGGGGCTCTGACCAAGCATGAGCTATCTTGAATATACGGTCAAATATACGCCCACCGGATTC
>JABSSA010000016.1 GCA_013214665.1 Paracoccaceae bacterium | reverse complement strand
TGAACGAAAACATCGATATGCGACCGCTAGAAGGCGTGAAAGCTGCGGGCGGCACATGGTTTGACCAGATCCGCTACGGTGCTGTGCCTCAGGTTATGCCCAACATTATCAGCTACACGCTTCTGCGTTTTGAGATCAATGTGCGCGCCTCCTCGATTATCGGATACGTGGGCGCAGGGGGGCTTGGCCAAGAGTTCCGCGAGGCCCTTTCCTTGCAGGAATACACCGACCTCTCAGCTTTGTTTTTGATCATCTTTGTGACCGTCATGGTCATCGACTACGGCTCAGAGAAGCTACGTCACCGGGTCATCGGACTTGAAAAAGGGCCAGCGACATGACGCATCCATCCGATACACAGATTCAAGACTGGATGGCGAAACAGCCGCTGGCCTTCCGCGACACACCTATCGTGCGCGCGCGCAAGATCGGACTTTGGGCGCTGTTCATCGGGCTCTTCGCCTGGTGCTTGTATGATTTCAACTTCTCGCCCGAGCGGATTTGGGTCGGCCTGCAGCGATTGGGCACAGTCGTGTCCTTCATGTTCCCGCCGCATCTTTGGGAAACCTGGCCCGAATGGGTCGAGGTGTTCACAGCGCTTGGCGAAACGGTTGCCATGGCGTTCCTCGGAACGGTGCTTGGGCTGATCATCGCATTCCCAGTGTCTTTCCTCGGGGCAAAGAACATCAACCGTATCTTTTTCCTGCGTCACACGGCGCGTCGCGGATATGACATCATTCGCGCCTTTGAGACGCTGATCCTCGCTCTCATCTTCATCCGCGCATTTGGGCTGGGGCCTTTGGCGGGCATTCTCGCCATTGCGGTCTCGGAAATCGGCACCTTTGGCAAGCTCTTCTCAGAAGCGCTGGAGAACACCTCCAAACGCCCCGTCGAAGGCGTGGTGGCCTCAGGCGGCTCGCGGTTTCAGTCGATCCTGTATGGGATCATGCCGCAGGTTCTGCCGGTGCACCTGTCGATCATCTTGTACAACTTTGAATCGAACGTACGGTCGTCTACCATTCTAGGTATCGTCGGCGCAGGCGGCATCGGTTTCATGTTGTCTGACCGGATCGCCGGGCTCTTCTGGGATCAAGTCTGGACCATCATCTTCATGATCATCGCGATGGTTTACATCGTTGATTACCTCTCTGGCCTGATCCGCACCCGTGTGATCGGAAAATGGGAAGGCGCCCACTGATGCCATGCAGCGGATCATGATCATAGGTGGCTCGGACACTGGAAAGTCAACGCTCGCCCAGGGCCTGCACAAATGGCCATCGTGCTGAGTGATGATCAGCAAACCGAAGTGCACTTTGATAATTACGTGGATGCAAACCCGCCATTTTCAAAATAGGAGACGTCTACATGGCTGGAGCCGGATCCAAAAACGCATTATCCGAAACACCCACCATCCATGACGGTGCCATTGTCGATGACTTCGCGCTTGGCATGTGGACCGAGGTTGGCAAAGGGACAATGCTACGGCACGGTTCCATGGGCGACTGGTCGTATATCACCAAGGATTGCCACGTGGTTTGGGCGACAATCGGCAAGATGTGTTCGATCGCCAACGCGACGCGCATCAACCCCGGCAACCACCCGACCTGGCGCGCTGTGCAGCATCACTCGGTCTATCGCGCCGAAGCCTATGGCTTAGGAGATGATGACTTTGACTTTTTCGAATGGCGCAAAGCGGATTGGGTGACGATTGGCCATGACGTCTGGATAGGCCACGGGGTGACCGTTACGGCAGGGGTCACCATCGGCACAGGTGCTGTCATCGGCGCTGGCGCGGTCGTCACCAAAGACGTGGCACCCTATACTGTCGTGGGCGGCGTGCCTGCGCGGTTTATCAAGCGCCGCTTTACCGAAACCCAGGCCGAGGCTTTGCAAGAGATCGCCGTTTGGGATTGGAGCTATGACGTTTACAAGGCTGCTCTGCCCGACATTCGCGCGTTGGAGATCGACGCGTTCATCGAAAAGTACCGCTAGATGCGCCTCGTCAAGCCTTCTCTGGAACACCTGGACGCGTATCGCTCAGCGCTCGAAACCGGATGGTCGCCGCGCACGACACGTCCGGAGGCTGCGCAGGAGGAAATGCTGGAGCTTTCACGTGACCCAAAGACCTTTCTTGCCTCGCTCGACGATCCGGAGGGGCGTGGTCCCGATATACAAGTGTCGGATGGCACCTTCGTAAAGCGTCTCNCCAGTTTCCGCCGTTGGATTTGGGCGGAAGGGTTTTGCGGCAGCATCGAGCTGCGCTGGCAGTATGGAACCAATGACCTGCCGCCAACCTGCAAAGGCCATATCGGGTATGCCGTGGTTCCATGGCGCAGGAGGGAAGGGCTGGCGACGGCTGCGCTGGCGGCACTTTTGCCCGATGCGCGCCGCGTCGGCCTAACCGCTGTGGACCTGACCGCTCACCCCAATAACATCGCGTCTCTTCGCGTCATTGAGGCAAATGGCGGAGTGCTGGCTACGCACCGCCAGAGGCTAGCGGCCCATGGCGACGGCGATGAGCTACTCTATAAAATACACCTTCGCGCATGATCCGCGCACTCAAAAGACACCGCTCCGTCGCCTCAACAATCGCTCTTGGCGCCTGCGGAGGAGCGTTGTTCTACGCTTTGAACTTACCCTTGCCCTGGATGCTGGGTGCGATTGTGGTCACCCTGATCGGAACACTTGCACGGTGGAACCTGACTGGCCCGGAAAAGGCGCGTCCTTTTGTGGTCGCTATTATTGGCGTCATGCTGGGCTCCGGGTTCAAACCCGATACATTTGACCACTTGGATCAATGGCTGATCTCACTTGCCGGACTAGTCCTTTGCGTTCTCGTCTCAGTCTTGCTTGTCCAAGCGTATCTGCACCGATTTGGCGGCCAATCGCGCGTGACTGCGTTGTTTAGCGCCATGCCGGGCGGCGTGGTTGAAATGGTCGAGATTGGTCGTGCAGAAGGCGGGGACGAAAAGGCAATCATCCTCGCACATGTCTGGCGGATTATCTTGGTCATTGCCGCTGTCGCGTTTTGGTTTCGGCTTGTTCTGGGCTTTGAGGTCGACGGAATGATGCCGATGTCTACGCATCCAACGGGTATGTTGGATTTGGCGATCCTTGGCGGGTGCGCAGCACTTGGCAGTGCACTGGGACTTTGGCTAAAGCTCCCGGCGCCGACCTTTATCGGCCCCATGGTCTTGAGTGCCGCGGCTCATATGACGGGCCTCACCTACAGCAGTCCACCGCTTGCTTTGGTCATTATTGCCCAAATCATTCTAGGTGTCGTCGTCGGATGTAGGTTCAAGGGAAGCCACGCGGTAGACGTCTTTCACGCGCTCAAGCTGGCCCTCGTTTCTACAGCGATCATGATGGCTGTCGCTGCAGGTTTGGCATGGGGTGTTCATTTGTGTACAGGGCACAGCACAGAGCAACTTCTTTTGGCCTATGCGCCGGGTGGCTTGAACGAGATGAGCCTTGTGTCTTTAGCGATCCAAGCGGATGTCGCTTTTGTCGCGACGCACCACCTTTTTCGAATTGTCGTGTTGCTGCTACTTGCCGGAACTCTCCTGGCAAGAATTGCCAAGGCGATGAACCACTCTGCGTCCTCTGGTCTTTGACGATTGGCGCTGCCCCACTTTAGAGTAG
Source organism: Paracoccaceae bacterium (assembly GCA_013214665.1). Lineage (GTDB taxonomy): Bacteria > Pseudomonadota > Alphaproteobacteria > Rhodobacterales > Rhodobacteraceae. The sequence continues at coordinate 495 of JABSSA010000016.1, read as the reverse complement.
AGCGCTTCATCGCTTCTTAGCGAGCCGAAATGGCCCTTTGGACCGCGAGCCATTGCTGAATCTCAGCTTTTGTTGCACCGCTCAGAGTATCACGGTTCGCAGTCTCGAAGACGTCGATCGCAGGGTCAAAAACCCTCGCGGACTTTCTGTTTAATGGTCGCACCCAAAGAGCGCACACCTCGTTATTTTCATCTCTCTCAGCGAAATAGGCAGTCTCCAGCATACCGCACCCCAAAGTGTAACGATTCTATGACAGTACCTGCAGTCTGCCTTTCTGACAATCGGGTGTGTAGCAAGGGCAAAGCCCATCTGCCTGTTGCCGCCTTTTTTATCACGACGCTGACCAAGATGCAGCCTTGTCATGTTGCTGTTGCAGAACCGTTGCATGGACGGGTTGGTGAAAGGTTCGATCCCTTCACGCACCATCCAATAGACTCTCCAAAGGCCGAAGGGACCCATGGAAAAGCTTCTTGAAAGACATGTGGACTCCACTGC
>JABSSA010000159.1 GCA_013214665.1 Paracoccaceae bacterium | reverse complement strand
TGATCCCTTCGTCCGGCTGTAGCCGGATGGTCAGAGTGTTGCGCTGATCCCCGGATTGGCCAAAAATAGAGTGGTTCAGTTCTTTGAATACCACCGCAATTTCGCTGGCCCGTGCGCTCATGCGCTTGCCCGTACGCAGGTAAAATGGCGTCCCCGCCCATCGCCAATTGCGCACGCCAACCTTGAGCGCCACATAGCTTTCGGTGCGTGACCGTGCATCCCCCACGGCTTCGCGATAGCCAGGCCCGTCGCTCCATTCATCGTATTGACCGCGCACGATATGATGCGGCTCCACTGGATCCAGCGCGCGGATCACCTTGAGCTTTTCGTCGCGTACCGCATCAGGCTCGAATTGGGATGGCGGCTCCATCGCGATCAGGCACAAAAGCTGCATCAGGTGGTTTTGTACCATGTCGCGCATCGCACCCGAGCGGTCATAGTATTCGCCACGTCCGCCAACACCGACGCTTTCCGCCACGGTGATTTGGATATGGTCCACATATTGGCTGTTCCACAGTGGCTCAAACAAGACGTTCCCAAACCGAACTGCCATCAGGTTTTGGACCGTTTCTTTGCCAAGGTAATGGTCGATGCGGTAAATCTGCCCTTCGTCAAAGTACTGGGCTAGATCGCGGTTCAACTCTTTCGCTGACGTCAAATCTCGCCCAAATGGTTTTTCGACCACAATACGCGCTTCGGGCCCTGCGAGCTCGTGCAGTTTGAGCCGTTCAGCCAAATCACCAAATAGGCTGGGCCCGACAGAGAAGTAAAAGGCGCGTACGTCACTTCGGCCGCTGAGATGCGTCGAGAGATCGGCCCAGCCATCTTCACCACGCGCATCAAGCTGCACATAGAACATACAGTCCAGAAACCGCTCTAGCGTGCCGTTGTCACATGAAACATCTGGCGCGAATTCGGAAATCGCCTCGCGCACGAACGCCCGATAGCTTGCGTCTTCCATCTCTGTGCGCGCGGCACCGATCACCCGTGCATTGGCCGGCACTTGCCCTGCGCAATAGCGCCGAAACAGCCCGGGCAGAATCTTGCGCCGTGCCAGATCGCCGGATCCGCCAAAAATAACCAAATCAAAAGGTTCTACTGGAATAACGCGTGAAACCATTAAGAGGCCCTCGTTCATGTTAGCGCCATCAGACACCGAAACCGCCCGGTTCACAATGCTGTCAGGCCACTGTGCCACGATTCCGGTTGCGTGCTAAGCGTTGCGCGTTAGTTTGGATTCAAAACCTAAAAATAAAGGTACGCAATGCGCGATCTGCACCTTGAGGCGAATGTCGGCAAATTTCAGGATCCGAACCTGACCGCCAAAGGCGAGAAACGGGCGTCTGTCTATTTGAACAACCCGCAAACGCTGTGGTTCAACACCGGCACCCTGTGCAATATCGAATGTCTGAATTGCTACATCGAAAGCTCGCCGACCAATAACGCTTTGGTCTATATCACCACCGATGAGGTTGTAGATTTTCTGGACCAGCTTGAGGACCGCAACTGGGGTGTGCGTGAAATCGCCTTTACAGGTGGCGAACCATTCATGAATCCCAACATGGTCGACATGGCTCGCGCATCATTGGACCGCGGGTACGACGTACTGATCCTGACCAACGCGATGGCCCCCATGATGCGCCCTAAGGTGCAAGACGGGCTTGTCGGGCTTCAGGCGGATTTTCCGGGCAAGCTCACGCTGCGTATTTCTCTCGATCACTATGACCCGTTGTTGCACGATGGCGAACGCGGCGTTGGTGCGTTTGATAAAACGCTGCGTGGTATGGAATGGCTCCGAGACCACGGATTTCAGATGGCGGTGGCCGGACGCGCGACGATGGAAGAAGATATGGAAGCTGCACGCGCAGGCTATGCCGCATTTTATGCCAAACATGGGTTCAACATCGATGCGCAGAACCCGGGCCAAACAGTTTTGTTTCCCGAAATGGACATGACCGCCGAAGTACCTGAAATCACAACGGAATGTTGGGGCATCCTGAACAAAAGCCCGAATGACATGATGTGCGCGACATCGCGAATGGTTGTGAAGCGCAAAGGCGCAGATCGGCCTGCGGTCTTGGCCTGCACACTGCTCGCCTATGACGCACAGTTTGAGCTCGGCGACACATTGGCCGAGGCTGAGGGCTCCGTTTCCCTAAATCACCCACATTGCGCGAAATTTTGCGTTTTGGGTGGGGCAAGCTGTTCGGCCTGACACTGCAGTTTATCTGCGCAAAAGCCCGGATACATCTCAACCAGACGCAACGCTCAATAGTACCTCCATCTATGCGGGAACAGACCCGCATATGGTTGCACCTTATCTGCTGTTTGGTGTAAGCTCGATCACAACATCTTGTAAACGAGCAGCAGGCACATCCACGTGAGCGATACGCCCGAACCACCTGAAAATACAGACGAAATCACGCCACCAGAGCGCGCACCCTACGACGGGCCCAGCGTTGCCATCGAAGCGGAAATGCGCACCTCGTACCTTGACTATGCGATGAGTGTGATTGTCAGCCGTGCAATCCCCGATTTGCGGGACGGGCTGAAGCCCGTGCACCGCCGCATTCTCTATGCGATGTGGGAGACCGGCAACACCCATGACAAGTCTTACCGCAAGTCTGCGCGCCCTGTGGGCGACGTGATGGGTAAGTACCACCCGCATGGGGACAGCGCGATTTATGACGCCCTTGTGCGCATGGCGCAGGATTTCTCCATGTCGCTGCCGCTCTTGGACGGACAGGGCAACTTTGGCTCCATGGACGGCGATAACCCGGCAGCGATGCGCTATACCGAAGTGCGGATGGACAAGCCCGCCGCCTTTGTGCTGGCGGATATCGACAAAGATACCGTTGATTTCCAGGACAATTATGATGGCAAGGACCGCGAACCAACGGTTCTGCCGGCCCGCTTTCCCAATATGCTTGTCAACGGTGCGGGCGGTATTGCCGTGGGCATGGCCACCAACATTCCGCCGCACAATCTGGGCGAAGTGGTGGATGCCTGTCTTGCGCTGATCGAAGAGCCGGATCTGAGTTCGGAACAACTCATTGAATATGTGCCCGGCCCGGATTTTCCCACGGGCGGCATCATGCTGGGCCGGTCTGGCGCGCGCAAAGCCTATTTGGAAGGGCGCGGCAGTGTGATCGTGCGGGCGAAGACCCGTGTCGAAGAGATTAGGAAAGACCGCTATGCCATTGTGATTGATGAGATTCCTTATCAGGTCAACAAGGCAAGCATGATCGAAAAGATCGCCGAAGCCGCCCGCGAAAAGCGGGTGGAAGGCATTGCGCATGTGCAGGACGAATCCGACCGTAACGGCGTGCGTGTGGTGGTTGAGCTTAAGCGGGATGCCACGGCTGAAGTGGTGCTGAACCAGCTCTTCCGCTTTTCGCCCATGCAGACCTCTTTCGGCTGCAACATGCTGGCGCTGAACGGCGGCCGGCCCGAACAGCTGACGCTGCGCGGTTTTCTGACCGCCTTCATCGACTTCCGCGAAGAAGTTGTTGCGCGGCGCACCGCGTTTGAGCTGCGCAAGGCGCGCGAACGCAGCCATATTTTGTGTGGCTTGGCCGTGGCCGTATCGAACGTGGATGAGGTGGTGGCCACCATCCGCCGCTCTGCGGATGCGGCAGAGGCGCGTGCCGCGCTGATGGAGCGCCGTTGGCCCGCTGCGGAGATCGAAGGCTATCTGCGCCTGATTGACGATCCTTTGTCAAAAATGAACGACGACGGCACCTATAACCTGACCGAAGTGCAGGCCCGCGCAATTCTGGAATTGCGGTTGCAGCGCCTGACGCAGATCGGTGTGAAAGAGGTGACGGACGAGCTTGAAGAACTGGCAGGTAAGATCAAGGAATACCTGGAAATTCTGTCAAGCCGCGAACGGATCATGGGCAGCATCGCAGATGAGCTGCGCGATGTGCGCGACCAATTCGCCGTGCCCCGCCGGACCGAGATTGTTGATTGGTCGGGCGACATGGAAGACGAAGACCTGATCGAGCGCGAAGACATGGTCGTGACCGTGACGGCGGGTGGGTATATCAAGCGCACCGCCCTGGCCGATTTCCGGTCGCAGCGGCGCGGCGGCAAGGGTCTGGCCGGGATGCAGACCAAGGAAGAGGACGTGGTGACCACCCTCTTTGTGGCCAACACGCATACGCAGCTGTTGTTCTTCACCACCGATGGGATGGTCTACAAGCTCAAGACCTGGCGCCTGCCGCTGGGTGGGCGGACCGCCAAGGGCAAGGCGATTGTCAACATCCTGCCGATCCCGCAGGGCGTTTCGATTGCCGCGATTATGCCGGTGGACCGGGATGACAGCGAATGGGATGAATTGCAGATCGTCTTTGCCACCTCGGCCGGAGATGTGCGGCGCAACTCGCTGAGCGATTTCACCAATGTGCGCGCAAACGGCAAGATCGCCATGAAGCTACCCGAAGGTGTGGAGCTGGTGAACGCCCGCATCGCATCAGAAAGCGATGACATGATGCTGATCACCGATGCCGGGCGGGCGATCCGCTTCCCGACGACAGATGTGCGCGTGTTTAAAGGCCGCGATTCCACTGGCGTGCGGGGCATCAAGCTGAGCGGGTCCGATGCGGTGGTGTCGATGTCGGTGATCCGGCATTTCGAGGCTACACCGGATGTACGAGCGGCTTATCTCAAGATGCGCCGCCTTGTGGCCGGAGTGACGGAAGACGAGTCCTCTGACGAGGATGAAGGCAACGCTGACGCCCTGCTCAGCCAAGAGCGGTATGCACAGATGTCAGCGGCAGAAAACCTGATCCTGACAATCACGGCGGCCGGCAGTGGTAAACTTTCGTCTTCGCATGATTATCCGGTGCGCGGCCGTGGCGGCATGGGCGTTCAGGCGATGGACAAGGGGATGCGCGGCGGTGCGCTGGTTGCCTCTTTCCCGGTGGAGATGGACGATCAGATCATGCTCGCCACCTCCAAAGGCCAATCAATCCGGGTGCCGGTGGATGGGATTTCCTTCCGCTCCCGCTCTGCTGGCGGGGTAAAGGTGTTCAACACCGGCAAAGGCGAAGAAGTGGTGAGCGTGGCCTGGATTGCCGAACAAGGCGACGAAGAAGACGAAAGCTAAGCCACTTTGCGCAACAGCAAGGCGCTTCGAAGCGCCTTGCCACCAGCGGAGACGCTGGTGAGGATGCCCGCTTACGAGACCATAAAGTGAGCGCCCTGCCTGTCACACAGGATCAATCGCCCCTCGCCCAGGTCACTGGCAATCGTTGCGCCGATACGCGGCAAAACGGTCAGTATCTGTTCTATCGATGGCACGGCGAAGCAAGGCATCCAATACGAGAACGTTCCGCGCACGCTTTCGGGGACTTCTTCCACCTTGGCAATCATTGCGCCGTCATTGGAAAAAACGGAATACACGGGCCAGGGCTCGCGCTTGTCCAACGCAAAACGCCAGTTGAAGAGGTCCGCATAAAATTCTGTAATCAAAAAGATATCTTGCAGATGGTGATACCGTGTGACCGCCGCACCGTCACTATTGAGATCCGGGCCCTCGTATAGGGTAAACCCCGCCCCCGACGGGTCACGCACCAACGCCACACGGGCATTTTCATCAAAAGGCTCCGGCTCCACCTCTATGATGACATTGGGATGTTGCCGGGCCTGCGCGACCGTGTGATCGAGGTCGCTCACCTGAACGTAAGACATCCAAAACGACGGCATGTTGATCCGAACCATACGCGCCGGCATGGGGTATAGCCCGGCGATGTCACCGCCGCGCTGGCGCGCAATCGTTTAGCTGTCGTCCGGCTCCATCGACCAGCCAAAGAGCGCGGCATAATCTGCGCACGCCAATGACAGATCGAACGTGCTTAGATCAGTCCAGACAAACCGTGCCAAGGATCAAGCCAGCCCGTAAAGCGCCCCGAACTTGGCTTTGAGATAGGTCAGCAATGGCGCTGCAGAGGGGGCCACGCCGCTCGCCTTTGCGATCACCTCTTTTGGCTCATAAAGCCCGCCATAAGTTTGCACATTATCACGCAGCCATCCGGTGGCCTGCGCCGTATCCCCAGCAGCCAGATCATCATCAAGACCCGGCACTGCGTCGCGCAATGCCTCGTAAAGGCACCCGGCATACACGTTGCCAAGGGAATAGGTCGGGAAATAGCCCATCAATCCAACGGACCAATGCACATCCTGCAAACAGCCATTGGCCGGCACATCCACCTCATACCCGAAATCCGCAAGGAACCTGTCATTCCACGCAGCCTCAAGATCAGCCACTTGCAGATCACCCGCGAGCAACGCGCGCTCAAGATCAAAGCGCAGCATGATGTGCAGGTTGTATTGCACCTCATCCGCCTCGGTACGGATGTAGCCATTTTTCACTCTATTGACCGCGGCATAGAACGCATCAGCATCCGCGACACCCATATCACCAAAGACATCGGCCATCTGTTCGAACAACCACCCACAGAACGCACGGCTGCGGCCCAACTGGTTTTCATAGATGCGACTTTGGCTTTCGTGCACACCCATCGACACTCCCCGCCCCAACGGCGTCAGCAAATGCGCGCCATCCACGTTTTGTTCATAGGTGGCGTGGCCAACCTCGTGGATCGTGGAATAGATGCAATTGAACGGATCATTTTCGGCGGTGCGCGTCGTGATGCGTACATCCTGCCCCGAGCCGGACGAAAACGGGTGCACAGCCTTGTCGATACGCCCATGTGACATGTCATAGCCAAACGCGCGGGCGACCCGGCGCGCGAACTGCATTTGCTGGCGTTCATCAAAGGGGCCCGACACGCCGTCAGGCATGGGTTTTTCGAGGATCGCAGCACGCAATTCTGTGAGAACCGGGCGCATATCCCCAAACATAGCCTCAAGATCGGCACCCGTTGTGCCCGGCTCGTAGTCCTGCAGCATGGCATCGTAAATATCGCCGCCTGCGGCAAGCGCGGCACCTTCTTCGCGCTTGAGGGCCAAAACCTCTTCGAACACAGGCAAAAACGCTGAAACGTCGTTGTCGGCGCGCGCCTGCGCCCACTTGCCTTGCGCGGTCGACGTGGTTTTCGCCAAAGCCTTGGCCAAATCCGCGGGCACTTTGGTTGCGCGGTCATAAGTGCGACGGATTTCGCGGATATTTGCCTGTCCGACAGCGTCAAGTGCTGCGGCATCAACTGCGGCGAGCCAGTCGCCTACCTGCGGGTCCGTACGGCGGGCGTGCAACACACCTTCCATTGCGGCCATTTCTTCGCCCCGCTGAGC
>JABSSA010000158.1 GCA_013214665.1 Paracoccaceae bacterium | reverse complement strand
GTTAGAAGGCGCGTCGACGCGCCTTGGCCCGCGAAACTCACATGGGCTACCCCGCGGCCATGCCCCCGGCACAAAACCGGATCAGGCTGCGCAGGTCTTCTGTGTCCTGAATGTCGCCCGCTTCAAACTCCCCAATCCGGTCTCGCGATGTGAGCAGCGCCAAAAGCGCCGACACGGAAAAGACAAACGTCGCCACGATATGCCGACGCGGCACATCCGGCAGCAGCGCGCTCAACTCTTCCAGAAACACTTCGAACGCGGGGTCAAAATGTGCGGCCCGTATCTCGCGCCACCGACTGTCTGCCGAAACCTGCGCCACAAGCCGCGCATAGCAACGCCACACAGGATCTTCTTGCGCCAGATCGAAAAAGGGGCTGCAAAACGCCGTCAAAACACGCTCTATCGTCACATCTCCGGCCGCCTTCACAGCCGCAAGTGCAGCCAACCGGCGCTCTGCCAACGGGCCAGCACGCCGCGCGACCGCCTGATGGTAAAGCCGCTCTTTGCCCCCGCCGTGGTGATGAATTGTGCCCACCGGCTCGCCCGCCTCTGCTGCGATGTCCCGGATGGTCGCCCCATCGAACCCCTTGATGGAAAAAACAGTTTCAGCGGCATCCAGCACACGCGCCTTGGTTTGCAACGCCCGTTTGGACGGTGCGCGCTGACGTTTTGGCGTATCGGCTGGCGTCTCTGACATGGAAATATCTTGCTTTATTTTGAACATATGTTCAAGTTAAGGCTTAAGGAGCGACGCGATGACTGAACGATTTGCCTTGATTGGCGCCGGGCCTACGGGGCTTGCTGCGGCCAAAGTGATGAAAGAGCGTGGGATCGCCTTTCAAGGGTTCGAGCTGAACAGCGGTGTCGGCGGCCTTTGGGACATCGACGGCCCGCGCTCCACGATGTACGAAACCGCGCATTTGATCTCGTCGAAAACAATGACAGAGTTTGCCGATTTTCCGATGCGCGAAGAGGTGGCTGAATACCCATCGCACCGGGAACTGAAGCGCTACTTCGAAGATTTCGCAGCCCATTTCGATCTGCATCGTCATTACCATTTCGGGGCTGAAGTCCTGTCTTGCGCACCTTTGGGCGCAGATGGAGACGGTTGGCGGATCACGTGGCGCGACGCGACAGGGGATCACGAAGACACATTCACCGGCCTCATGATCGCAAACGGCACCCTGAGCACACCCAATGCCCCTGCCTTCAAAGGCACGTTCGACGGTGAAATCATCCATTCATCCGACTACCGCCACGCCTCCCAATTCGATGGCAAACGGGTGCTCATCATCGGCGCGGGGAATTCCGGCTGCGACATCGCTGTGGATGCGGTGCATCATGCCGCCTCGTGCGATATTTCGATGCGACGCGGCTATTACTTCGTGCCCAAATACGTCTTTGGCAAACCCGCAGACACGATGGGCGGTGCGATCAAATTGCCGATGGCTTTGAAGCGGATTGTCGACGGGATGATCCTCAAATGGTTTGTCGGTGATCCCCAGAAATACGGCTTCCCGAAACCGGACTATCGCCTTTATGAAAGCCACCCGATTGTGAATTCGCTGGTGCTATACCACGCGGGCCACGGTGATCTGTCCATCCGGCCAGACGTGGCGCGGTTTGACGGTAACACGGTCCATTTCCGCGATGGCTCTCACGCGGACTACGACATGATCCTGGCTGCCACGGGCTACAAGCTTGATTATCCATTCATCGACAACGCGCTTTTGAACTGGCAAGGCGACGCGCCGCATCTCTACCTGAACTGTATGCACCCCGAACGCGATGATCTGTTTGTGCTGGGCATGGTTGAGGCTGCAGGCCTTGGCTGGCAAGGCAGGCACGAACAGGCCGAGATGGTCGTGCGCTATATCGAAGGCCTGCGCCGCAAAAGCCCCGAAGCCTTGGCCTTGCGCAAAACCAAATCGCAAGGCTATGACCGCGCAACTGGTGGGATGCAGTACATCGACCTGCCGCGCATGGCCTACTATGTGGACAAAGCCACCTACCGCAAAGCCGTCACCCAATGGATCGGCAAACTCGGAGGGCGCCCGGCATGATCGACACCGCCGTTCTCGACTTTTCCGCAGGCTCGCTCACCTTGCTCAATGCGATCCTGGCGATTGTGATGTTTTCCATCGCGATTGATCTGAAACCCGCTGATTTCCGACGCCTTACCCAAGCGCCCAAGCCGGTGCTTGTGGGTCTTATCTCGCAATTCATCGTCCTGCCCGCGTTAACCTTTGGCCTCGTTCTGCTCACACAGCCTCAAGCCTCTGTCGCGCTGGGTCTGATCCTTGTGGCGGCCTGTCCGGGCGGAAATATCTCCAATTTCATCACCCACCGCGCGGGCGGCAATGCCGCCCTTTCGGTCTCGATGACAGCCTTTGCCACGGTGGGGGCGATCCTCCTCACCCCTCTCAATATCGCATTTTGGGGCGGTCTTTATGGCCCTTCGGCCGAGATCCTGCGCCAAACCTCGATTGATCCGGTGTCTATCGCGATCACAGTCGGGTTGATGCTGGTCTTGCCGCTGGTGCTGGGCGTCACACTCAACACCCGCCGCCCCGACATCACTCTGGTCATCCGTCAACCTCTGCAATGGTTGTCGATGGGGATCTTTGTGGCCTTCATCGTGCTGGCCCTTGCCGCCAACTGGGACAATTTCCTGACCTTTGCGGGCGGCATTGCGGGGCTGGTCATCCTCCACAACGCTCTGGCGCTTGGCGGCGGGTTCACCACCGCCACCATCGCGGGCCTGACCCCGTTTGACCGCCGCGCCGTGACCATCGAAACTGGCATTCAGAACTCCGGTCTGGGGCTGGTGCTGATCTTTGGCTTTTTTGGCGGTCTGGGCGGCATGGCCGTGGTCGCCGCGTTCTGGGGCATCTGGCACGCCATCTCGGGCCTCGGTCTGGCCGCCATCCTGGCTCGCAAACCGGCGCGCGCATGACCCGCATCCTGATCACCGGCGGCGCGGGTCTGGTTGGCCGCGCATTGGCCGAAACCCTGCCCAAAGACAGCACCCTGTTCACCGATCTCGCTCGGGGTGGCCTGCCCAATGACGTCCGCTTTGAACGCATGGATGTCACCGGCGATGATCCCGCGCGCCTCATCGCGCAAGAGCAGCCTGACGTCGTTGTCCATCTGGCCTCCATCGTCACTCCGCCCCCCGGCATGACGCGGGAACAGGCCTTTGCCGTGGATGTCACAGGCACCCAAAATGTCCTGATCGCTTGCATCGTTCAGGGTGTGCGCCGCATTGTTGTGACCAGCTCTGGCGCGGCTTACGGCTATCACGCCGAAAACCCCGTCCCCATCACCGAAGACATCCCCTGTTGCGGCAACCCCGAATTCGCCTACGCCGATCACAAGCGCCAGGTCGAAGAGATGCTGGCCACAGCCCGCAACACGCATCCCGCACTGGAACAGGTTGTGTTGCGCGTCGGCACCGTTTTGGGCGGCGGCGTCAACAACCAGATCACCGATCTGTTCCGTCGCAAGCGCCTGTTGACCGTCAAAGGCAGCGACAGCCCGTTTGTGTTCATCTGGACCAAAGACCTCGCACGCATCGTCACCCGCGCTGCTACGGATGGACCTGTGGGCATCTTCAATGTGGCGGGCGATGGCTGGCTCACCATTGATGATCTCTCTTGCGCGCTTTGCAAGCCGGTGCTGCGCATTCCGGCGTGGCTCCTGAAAACCGCGCTGGCCGTCGCACGCCCACTTGGGTTGTCGCAATACGGGCCAGAGCAGGTACGTTTTCTGCAATATCGCCCAGTGCTCTCAAACGAACGCCTCAAATCCGAATTCGGCTATCACCCCGAGCGTAGCTCAGCGCAGGTATTCGAGGCTTGGATGAAAGAGGCAGGCCTATGAAAACAGCTGTGATATCCGGAGGCAACGGCGGGCTGGGCCGCGCGCTGGCGGACCTTTTGCAGGCGCAAGGTTGGCATTGCGTGTTGATGGATCGCGATATCAACGGCCTTGCACACAGCGATTATTGCACCCCTGTCGAAGTTGATCTGACCGACCCGACCGCCTTGGCCCAAGCCACACAGCAGATCATCGCAGACCGTCCATCCATCGATATGGTGATTTACAACGCCGGCGTTTCTCAAATCGGCCCGTTTGACACCTCCGACGCCCGCAGCCATCGCCGTGTCTTTGACATCAACTATTTCGCAGCCGTCGAGATGGCCCGCCATTTCCTCGACCCGATCCGCGCCAGCCGCGGCGTGCATGTGGCGGTCTCAACCGTGGCCGGGTTTGCGCCTTTGCTCAATCGCACGGCCTATGCGGCGTCCAAACACGCGATGCAGGGGTTCTTTGGCTCATTGCGTTCCGAAGAATTGCCGCACGGCGTGCATTGCCTGATCGCGGCCCCCAGCTTTGTCGCCACCAACTTGGGCAATCCAGACATCACACCTGATGGCATCATGCGCCCCGGCGCCGCCGCGGACGGGGTGGATTATATGGAACCTTCGGACGCCGCCCGCATCATCCTGCGCGGCATTGCAAAACGGCAGGAGTTTATTCCAGTTGGTCGTGTGGCACGGCTCTCGGCTTTGATGATGCGTGTGGCGCCGGGCGTGTATCAACGCCTGATGCGCCGCAACATCAGCGGAAATTAAAGCCCCGCCGCCTGCGCCCGAAGCCGGATCAACGCCAGCACGGTGTCTATCGTCGGCGTCGGCGTTTCTGTCAGGCGGCCAAGCTCTTGGACGGAGCCCACCAGCGCATCAATTTCCATCGGCCGCCCCGCGTCCAGATCCTGCAGCATCGACGTCCGATGCGCGCCCACGGCGGCACCGCCATCAATCCGGCGATCCACGTCAATCGGAAACTTCACGCCCAGCTTTTCGGCAATCTCCTGCGCTTCAACCATCATGCCCCGTGCCACCGCGCGTGTGCCCGGATCGGTACAAAGCACATCAAGTGTCGTGTGCGTCAGCGCCGAGATCGGATTGAACGACAGATTGCCCCACAGCTTTACCCAAATCTCATCGCGCAATCGGGGCCGCACCGGCGCGCGCAGCCCAGCCGCGCTCAGCGCTTTCGACAGCGCCAGCGCGCGTTCCGATTTGGATCCGTCCGGCTCGCCAAGGCTGAACCGATTGCCCTCGATATGACGGATCACACCCGGTTCTGACACTTCTGCAGCCGGATAAACCACGCAGCCGAGCACATTATCTGGCCCAAAACCTGTCCATTGCGCATCGCCCGGATCAACCGAGGCCAGCCGCGTGCCCTCCAATGGGCCACCGAGCTTGTGGAAATACCACCACGGCACCCCGTTCACACCGCTGACAATTGTCGTCTCTGGCCCGATCAGCGGCGCCATCTTGGGCACCACCGGCGGCACCGAATGCGCCTTGAGCGTTACAACAACATAATCCTGCGGCCCCAGATCCGCCGGATCATCCGAAGCGGTGACCTTAACGGTGCTTTCCTCACCTTCTTCGATCAACCGCAACCCGTTGGCCTGCATCGCCGCCAAATGCGGTCCGCGCGCAACAAAGCTCACATCCGCCCCGGCCTGTACCAGCTTGGCTCCCATATAGCCGCCAATGGCCCCGGCTCCGAAAATGCAAATCTTCATGTGATCCTCACTCGCTCAGCGCGCCTCAGGCAGGCGTGACCAAACCCAGTTTTTCGGCCATGCCAATGCGCTGCATCTTGCCCGTGGCCCCTTTCGGGATCTCGTCCAAAATCACCACCTTGCGCGGCACCTTAAAGTCAGCCAACCGTTCAGCGGCAAAGGCGCGGATACTCTTTTCGTCCACCTCAGCCCCATCGCGGGCGACGACGGCGGCAGCCACCTCTTCGCCCAGCTTGGGATGCGGCAAGGCAAAGGTCACAACCTGCTGCAGATCCGGGTGATCCATCAACACATCATCCACTTCGAGCGGAGAGACCTTCTCACCGCCCCGGTTGATGATCTCTTTCAGGCGCCCGGTCAAACGCAGGAACCCATCCGCATCAAGCGCCCCCTGATCCCCGGTGCGGAACCAACGCTGGCCACCTGCGTCAAAGAAGTTGTCGGCATTGGCCTTTGGATTGCTTTCGTATCCCGGTGTCACATTGGGCCCGGAGATGCACACCTCGCCCGTGCCGTCGATCAAACGGTTTTCGCTTTCATGCGCAATCGCAACTTCCGGCCCCGCGGCCACTCCAACTGAACCCGGCTCTTGCCGGTCCAGCGGGTTACAGCACATCTGATGCGCGGCTTCGGTCATACCATAGGCCTCAATGACCGGCGCGTTAAACGTCTCTGACAATTGCCCCATGACCTGCGCCGGCAGCGACGCAGAAGACGACCGCAAGAACCGCAGCGGCACATTGGCGATGGTTTCAGCGTTGCGGCCCGCACGTGCCAGAATGGCCTGATGCATGGTTGGAACGGCGGTGTACCAGCTTGGCTTGGCCTCAGCCATCATTGAGAAAAAGTTCAGCGCGTTGAACCCAGAGGTGCAAAAGATCGACCCGCCCGCGGCAAAACTTGCCGCCACAGCCGCGACCAACCCGTGAATGTGAAAAAGCGGCATTACGTTCAAACACCGATCTTCCGCGCTCAATGCCAGCGATGCGGCGATATTCTGGGCCGAAGCCGCGACATTGGATT
>JABSSA010000157.1 GCA_013214665.1 Paracoccaceae bacterium | reverse complement strand
GAGTATTTTTATCCAAAAGAAGCAGGGGAGCGGCACGTGACCAAAGTGGCGGCGATCATTGGCGGGGGCGTCATCGGGGGCGGTTGGGCGGCCCGGTTTTTGCTGAACGGGTGGGATGTGCGATTGTGCGATCCAGACCCGGAAGTGGCACGCAAGCTGGCCCCTGTGCTGGATCAGGCACGGCGCGCTTTGCCGGGGCTTTATGATGTGGCGCTGCCTGATGAGGGGCAGTTGACCTATCACACCGACATAGCAGAGGCCGTGGCGGGCGCCGATTGGGTGCAGGAAAGCGCGCCGGAACGGCTTGAGGTCAAGTCATCCGTGATGGCGCAGATCTGTGCGGCGGCAAGTGATGGCGCTGTGATCGGCTCTTCGACGTCTGGGTTTAAGCCCAGTGAGCTGCAAGAGGGGCAGACGCGCGCCGCGCAGATCATGGTGACGCATCCGTTCAACCCGGTTTACCTTCTGCCGCTGGTTGAGGTGGTGACGACGCCGGAGAATGACGCCAGCGTAGTGGCAACTGCGCAGGGCGTGTTGCGCAGTTTGGGGATGTATCCTCTGCACCTGAAAAAAGAGATCGACGCGCATGTTGCGGACCGGTTCCTGGAGGCGGTGTGGCGCGAGGCTTTGTGGTTGGTCAAGGACGGTATTGCGACCACAGAAGAGGTGGATGAAGCGATCCGCATGGGCTTTGGCATTCGCTGGGCGCAGATGGGGCTTTTTGAGACCTATCGCACCGCAGGCGGCGAGGCGGGTATGCGGCATTTCATGGCGCAGTTTGGGCCTGCTTTGAAATGGCCCTGGACCAAATTGATGGATGTGCCGGAGTTCACAGATGATTTGGTTGATTTGATTGCGGGGCAGTCTGATGCGCAATCGGGTCATCTGAGCATTCCGGAGTTGTTGCAGGCGCGCGATGACAATCTGGTGGGGCTCTTGCGCGCGCTCAAGCACACCAATTGGGGTGCGGGCAAATTGATGAATGATCACGACGCGGTGTTGCGCGCCGGATCACAGCTGGAAAAACCGGCAGAAGAGCTGGAGGATGTCTCGCAGCCGATCCTGACCTTGCACCGGACCGTGCCTTTGGACTGGACCGATTATAACGGTCACATGAACGAAGCCCGGTATTTGCAGGTGTTCGGCGATGCGACGGATCGGTTCATGATCCTGATCGGATGTGACGCAGAGTATATCGCCACAGGTGGCAGTTATTTCACGGCTGAAAGCCATATCCGGCACGTTGATGAAGCCCATGCGGGCACGACCTTTGATGTGCATACCCGGGTCATCCTGGGGCAGGGCAAGAAGATGCATCTCTTCCACGAAATGCGGGTGGGCGATGCGGTGATTGCCACGGGCGAACATTTCTTGCTGCACGTTGATCTGGAAACGCGCAGACCCTCGGAGCCATCTGAGCGCATTCTGCAAAATCTGGAGCGGATTGCCGCGGCGCATGATGCCTTGCCGATGCCCGAAGGGGCCGGGCGCGCGGTGGGGCAACGCAAATGAGGCATGTCTTGATCACCGGTGGCGGCTCGGGCATCGGCCGCGCGATGGCGGAGGCTTTTGCCGCCGCCGGCGATCATGTGCATGTCACAGATGTCGATGCGGATGCCTTGGCCACTTGCCCAAGCGCATGGGACACCTCGTTGTGTGATGTGTCAGACGAAGCGGCCATTGCGGCGGTTTGTGACAAGATGCCGGCCATTGACGTGTTGTGCGCGAATGCGGGGATCGCGGGGCCAACAGCGGCGGTTGAGGATGTGACGCTTGAGGCCTGGCGCGCCTGTTTGGCGATCAGCCTGGATGGGGCGTTTTTGGCGACCAAACACGCCGTGCCAAAAATGAAGCAGGCCGGGCAGGGCGCAATCGTTGTGACGTCGTCGACGGCGGGGCAATACGGGTACCCTTATCGGTCGCCTTATGCGGCGGCGAAATGGGGGGTGATTGGGTTGACCAAGACCTTGGCGATGGAGCTGGGACCGTTTGGCATTCGCGCCAATGCAATTTGTCCTGGCGCGGTGGAAGGGCCACGCATGGATGGCGTGATCGCGCGCGAGGCCGCCGCCAAAGGAATGTCGGAGGAAGACGTGCGCAGCGGCTATGCTGCGGGCGTGTCGATGCAGACGTTTGTACGGGCAAGCGACATTGCCGATATGGCCGTCTTTCTGGGGTCAGACGCGGCCGCGCGCGTGTCTGGGCAAGTGATTGCGGTTGATGGGCATACCGTCAATCCGGATCCCAAAATCTGACGCTATGTGATCAGCTTCCCCAGGCCGTCGAGATAGGATGGCACATCGCGTGCCGTAAATTCAGCTTGGCGCACCAATTCATCAAAATCGAGCGTCAGGGTTTCGACCCGATCGCGGTCCCGAAAGGCGATGTAGTGGCCGCCGGTGTAGATGGCCGCCAAGAGGGGCCCGAAAATCGTAATCGGAGCCGCGTATAGCTTGCGTGCATCAAAGACATAGATGCGCAGGCGTGGGTAAAGCGATGCGCATAGATCGCGCAGGTTTTGCATTTGTTGGCGGCGCAACGCGACCGGCAGATCACGGTAGTACCCGACGCCGGCTGCAAAGCTTTCCAATTCAAAGATAGGGATCGCGATTTCATAATCGGATTGAGAGGAACGCATCCAATCCAGACGGTCGCGCGAGGCGTTGATCGCTTGGGTGGTCGTTCTGCCCAGGTGCGGGCCGTATTCCCAGACGAGCATCGCATCGGTTTTCAGCATGTCTGGCAATCTCGTTGGTGCGTGGCGAATTTTGTAGCCAGCGGCCTCTTGGTGCCAGGCAAAGATCTTTTCGTCGATCATGGCCCGCGACGCCGCAGTGAGCGTGAGGCCCATAGAGCTGAGCGTGTCTGCTTGTTCCGGTCTGTCAGAGAGCCCAAGCAGCCAATCTGATGAAACGCCAAGCGCTTGCGCGCAGGAGGCAGCGATGTGGGCTCCTGGCAATCGGGTGGCGGTGTCAGATAGCGCCTGGCTCAAGGTTGAGCGGTCCGTTCCTATGGCGCGCGCCAATGCGGATTGCGTGATGTCCGCATCGGCCATCGCGTTGCGCAGTCGCGTGCGGAAAAGGCCGGCGCGATCCAGTTTGTTTAATTTATCACTCATGTGTTTAATTTTGTCATGATATGTCGGCTTTGTTAACAATTCTCAGAATTCTCACGAAACCGTGAAGTGGGTAATGTGGCTGGGCTTTACCATTGGATCTGAGCCCACACACATGCCCTCAAACCACCCACGTTTGCCGTATACATGGCCACAGGCCATTGAATGGCCGACACTTTTGCTGCTTGTGGCCTGTTTGGGGGGCTGGGTGATTGCTTTGTTCTGGGTGGCTCCAGTGTCGCTGTTTGGTGCGGGTTTGATTGTGACCTTTACCTTGGTGCTGCACTCTTCGTTGACGCACGAGGTCTTGCACGGCCATCCGTTTCCCAATCGGTGGGCAAGTGAGGCTTTGGTTCTCATCAATCCCGGCCTCTTTATCCCGTACCTGCGGTTCCGGGATCAGCATTTGGCGCACCATCAAGACAGTCGCCTGACTGATCCTTATGACGATCCGGAAACCAACTATGTCGATCCCATGGTTTGGAACAGGTTGCCGCGTGCTTGGCGGTCGGTTTTGAGGATGAACAACACGCTGGCCGGGCGAATGGTCGTTGGCCCCTTAGTTGGTCAATTTATGTTTATGAAGAATGATTTATGCGAAGCTCTTAAACTCGATGCGCAGGTGATCAAAGGCTGGGCTTTACACGTGCCCGGTGTGATTTTGGTACTCTGGGTGGTCCTGCAATCAGAGACGCCCGTATGGCTCTATTTGGTGTCGGCTTATGCGGCACTATCGATCCTGAAAATTCGCACCTTTCTAGAACACCAAGCGCATGAACTGGCCCGTGGGCGTACCGTCATTGTCGAAGATAGGGGTATCTTGGCTTTGTTGTTCTTAAACAATAATTTGCACGTCGTTCATCATATGCATCCCCGCGTGCCTTGGTATCGGTTGCCTGCGCTTTATGCGGCCAACAAAGGGCGATATCTGCGGCGCAATGAGGGGTATTTGTACCATGGCTACCGCGAGGTTTTTGCCCGGCATTTCTTGAGATCCAAAGATCCTGTGCCGCATCCGCTCTGGCCATCTGCGGAGTAAACGGTAAGACAGGCGCATGAGCCTTTGGATTCCCGTTACCCTTGCCGCCGCGTTTTTCCAAACACTGCGCTTCATGCTGCAGCGACAGCTTGCGCTCAATACGCTCAGCGCGACGGGGGCAACGTTTGCCCGGTTCCTGTATTCGGCGCCTTTGGTTGCCGTGTTGTGCACCATTTACCTGACTGTGACACAACAGGCTTTCCCCACAACAAGTTGGACCTTTTGGGGGTTTGGCGCGTTGGGCGGGCTGACCCAGATTTTGGCAACGGTCTGTGTGGTGATGTTGTTCAAGCAACGCAACTTTGCAGTTGGGATCACTTTCAAGAAAACCGAAGTCATCCAAACCGTTCTGGTTGGTTTGTTCCTTTTGGGCGAAGGGGCATCGGTTTACGGGTTCTTGGCCATTTTGCTCGGGCTGTTTGGCGTACTTTTGCTGTCCGCGCCGCCTGACACGCGGTGGAGCTGGTCGACGCTGTGGAACCGCTCTGCGGCACTGGGATTGGCCTCAGGTTTGATGTTTGCCTTTTCCGGCGTCAGCTATCGGGGCGCATCGCTGGAATTGGGGTATGACGATCCAGTCGCGCGTGCAGCGGTGACGTTGGCGGCAGTGACGATGATGCAGATGTGCGCCATGGCAGTTTGGCTTCGGTTGCGCGAAACTGGGCAGATCAGCGCAGTTTGGGCAGCGCGCCGTTTGGCCGTGTGGGTTGGCCTGATGTCGATGGCGGGATCGTTTTGCTGGTTTACTGCGTTCACTTTGCAGAACGCGGCTTATGTGAATGCCGTGGGCCAGGTGGAGTTGATCTTAAGTATGATGGCGACGGTGTTGATCTTTAGGGAAAAAGTATCCCCCAGGGAATGGGCCGGCGTGTTTGTTTTGCTGGGCTCAATTGTGAGCCTGATCCTTGTGATCTAGCCTAGTCTTTGTCGGGCATTGGTACGCCCCGCAGCCTGAGAAACAGGTTTTCTTCGTCTGAATTTTTGAAATACGGCACCGATGCAGGCGGCGATCTGTCAGAAACACGGGCCTCCACCTCGGCCAAAACGACTTCTGTGATGAAAGGCATGTCAAACGACCGCGCGTCAGATAGCGCAACCCACTGCAGATGAGACAGCTCATCAGATGCGGCAGAGAAATCATCCGGATCTGTGACCAGATCGTTCGCGTCTACGAGGAAAAACCGCGCGTTGAAGCGGCGGGGCCGTCCGGGAGGTGTCAGGGCGCGGAAAATGAATTGCAGTGGTGCTGCGTGGGGCAAATGGCCGGTCGCGGCAAAGGATTGCCAATCATCCGGTATCGGCCCGGACCACATTCCGGGCGTGCCCAGGATTTGACCCGTTTCTTCCCAAAGCTCGCGTACGGCGGCTATTGTCAGCGCTTTGGTTAAACCGGCTTCTGAATCTTCTTCCAGTCGCGTGTCACATGGGGCGCCAATCGCGCTACCGGCTTCTACATGCCCGTCGCCCGGATCCACAGCACCACCGGGAAAAACAAATTTGTTGGGCATGAACGCCGCCTTGGCACCGCGTTGCCCCATAAGTATCCGAGGCTGCGTATCGCGGTCCCGCAGCACGATGACCGTGGCCGCATTTCGAATAGCTGTTTTGTCGATGGCTTGTTCGCCCTGCATGCCTCACCCGATGTTTTGGGAGATCAGCGCCTGCTTGCCCCGAAACCACCCATTCCCTGCGCCCATTGAAATCCAATGATGACGCCCTTTAACCGTGGCAGAAGGTAGAGGGAGAGCGCAACACTGCCAACCGCGAAAATGGTAAAAAGAACCAAAGGCTCCGGTCGCCATGTTACAAAAGCAAAGTGTAACAGCGGCGCCATGATGTGCCCAACGATCAAGATGGTCAGATAGGCAGGTCCGTCATCCGCGCGGTGGTGGTGGAATTCTTGCTTGCAGACGGCACATTTGTCGCGAACCTTCACATAGTTTTTCAAAAGTGGCCCCTGTCCGCACTTAGGGCAGCGCCGACGCCATCCTTTGCGTACGGCTGGCCATAGGTCGCGTCGCTGAGTTTCGGATGAATCAGCCTCGTCAGCGAGGGTCTCAATGTGCGTCGTCATTACAAATTCCTTTTCGCCCACAAAAGATGTGGCGTCCGGGTGCCAAGTAAAAGGCCGAACGCCCGATTGCGGCGGCATGTCACGGGGGCTGAAAAAAATGCGACGGAATTCTCAACACCATGCGTTCAAAGAGCATGAACGGCGCGCAACAGGCGCTCCGATATGAGGATGAAACCTATGAAAGCAAAAATTCTTCTTCCCGTCGCTGCAGCTGCGGTGTTGACTGCTACGGGTGTCGTTGCGATTGCAAACACCGATGGTGGTGACCCCAAGCGCCCCACGTTTGAAGCGCTTGATGCCAACAGCGATGGGCAAATCACGCTCGAGGAACTGCGAGCCCGTGGCGCAGAACAACGCGCAGAACGCTTTGCCGCTGCGGACACGGATGGCGATGGAAAGCTGTCATTGGAAGAGGTGCAGGCCGCGGCGGAAAAACGGTCAAGTGACCGGGTGGAACGACGCTTTTCCAAGCGTGACGCGAATGGCGACGGGTTTCTTGATCAATCCGAGATGACCTCGCGCCGGGACGGCAGCCGCATGTTCTCACGCGTGGACAGCGACGAGAGTGGAGGCATCTCGAAAGAAGAATTCGCCGCAGCTCAGGACAAAATGCGCAAGCGTCGCAAAGACAAATGATCTGTGAAAAGACGCCCGGCTTGAATTGAGCCGGGCGGTCAGGGTAGCCCAAGGGCATGAGCATGGCATTTGACGCAGACGACAGCGCCTATACCGATGCGGCACTTTTGGCGGATTACGCCAAAGGTGATGCCGCGGCGGCGCGCGCGTTAACTGCGCGATTGGCGCCGCGTGTCTTTGCTCAGGCTTTGCGCATGCTGGGTGACAGAGCCGAAGCCGAAGATGTCACGCAAGAAGCATTGCTGCGGCTTTGGAAGGTTGCGCCGGAATGGGATGCTGATCGTGCAAAGGTCAGCACCTGGCTTTACCGGGTGGCGGCCAACTTGTGTACGGACCGGTTGCGCCGCAAAGGGCGGGTCTCACCGGGTTTGGATGAGGTTCCAGAGCAACAAAGTGGCGATCCCAGTGTGGAGCGGCATATGCAATCCGCAACGCGTTTGAATGCTTTGGAGCAAGCTTTGCAAACCTTGCCCGAACGCCAGCGCATGGCTGTTGTCTTGCGCCATATCGAAGGGTTGGCAAATCCGGATATTGCCGAGGTTCTTGGCATATCTATAGAAGCGGTTGAAAGTCTGACTGCACGGGGAAAACGGGCGCTGGCGGCAATATTGTGGCCACGCAAAGAAGAATTGGGATTTGAAGATGACCCGACCTGATCACATGAAAGATGACGCTTGGCTTGACGCTGATTTGGCGCGTTTGAAGGACACAGCGTTGCCAGATGACGATTTTCTTGCCCGCTTGACCCAAGACGCGCTGAACGCTCAGCCGCGCCCGGCGTTGGCTTCGGCCAAAACACCTTGGTGGCAACAGACCTTGGATATTATCGGCGGGTGGGGCGGTTTAAGTGGATTGGCGGCGACGGTGGTTGTTGGCTTTGCCATAGGGTTGGGCGGTCCTGTTCAAGTAGATAGCACTTTGGCTGATTTGTTGGGCGGCGGCGTCTTGGGAGACGAGATCATGTTCGCCATGGAATTTGATCTGGAGGAGGGCTGAGGTATGGCAGACGCATCACCAGCCACAAAAACGCCGCTTTGGGTCAAAATTGTTTTGGGCGTCTCATTGGCGCTGAACTTGCTGATCATTGGGGCGATTGGCGGGGTTGTCGTGCGCGGAGGTCCGGCCGAGCGGCAGGGGATCGCGATGAACACTGGGGTTCCCTATTTGATCGCATTACCGCGCGAAGACCGGATCCGGGTGATCCGTGGCGCGCGGCAAGCGGATGCCGTGCCGAACCGCCGCGAACGCAAAGCGAGCTATCGCGAGATGCTGGAAATATTGCGCAATGATCCGTTTGACGAAACCCGCGCGACGGCTCTTTTGGAGCGTCATGGGCAAACGGCTCTAAGCACTCAAAAAGCGCTGCAAGCGGCGTGGTTAGAGCGCATTGGAGATATGTCCGCGTCCGAACGGGCGATCTATGCAGAGCGTCTGGAAGAGGTCTTGCGGCGCGGTGGAAAGCGGCAAGGAAAGAAAGACCGATAAGCCGCCTGACCGTGGCTTTGGGGAATTGGCCGTATTGCTTGGGCGCTACGCCGCAAATCGAGCCAATTCGATCCGATCACGTCCGAGCGCTTTGGCATTGTACAATGATCTGTCTGCTTGGGCGATCAGTTGATCTGATGACGGAGCTTTGGCAGGTGCCGTGCGAGGTTCGGGCACAAAAACCGAGACGCCGATAGAAACCGTGATCTGAATTTCCGCCGCGTGATCGGGCAGGGCAAACTTTTCAGAACGTATGGCATGTTTGATACGTTGGGCGGCTCGCTCTGCTTGATCAAAACTTGCATTTCGCAAAATCGCCAGAAATTCCTCGCCGCCAAACCGTGATAGTGGATCGCTGTCGCGCAAATTGGCACGCAAGCGATTGGCAACGTCGCGGATCACCGCGTCTCCAGCGGCATGGAAATATGTGTCATTAACCCGTTTGAAATGGTCGATGTCAGCCAAAAGAACCGACAGCGGCTCATTGTTGGTTTCGGCATCGCTGAGGCTGTGCTGCAAAAATTCGCTGATGTAGCGCCTGTTGAACAAACCCGTCAAAGGATCCCGAATGGCTTCGGCGACCCGGCCATGGGTTGCTTTTCGCATTTGGTCGCGTTGAACGTGCTTTGAAGCGGCGTGCTGCAGCCGTTGGTACAGCGCGCGGTTATCAAGGTCTCCCCACAGGACGTCATCGATGCCCTTGTCAAGCAAGTCTGCCGCCCAAATCGAAAGAGCGCTGTGATCTTGTGACCCTTTCACAAGTGCCACAACCGAAGCTTTTCGTGTGCTGAGGTGGCTTTGCAATGCGGTCAAAAGCTTTGGTACAGCGGGCAAGTCATCGCCCGAACACGCGGACAACACAAAGACATCAGGCATCATCTTTGGGTCCGCCACTTTCCAACTTCGAGAAGGGTCCCACACATGCGCTGAAGTCTTTGGAAATTTGTTCAAGGATTGAACCAATTCCGCGCCTTGTGTTGCGTCAGAGCAGACAACCGCAACGTTGCAGCGTTGCAGGGATGGGCGACGCGCGTCAAAGGTTGCCGGCGCATCGAAGAGGCCAAAACCTTGGCACACATGGGATTGTGCGTCCCATTCGCTGACATCCGCGGCCGCTCGTGTCAGATTGGATAACCAGGGAACCAACAGGTCGGCAATGTGGTTCGCCGGGATTATCGCGGCTATGCAGAGGGTTGCGGCAGAGCGTGCCGGAAATGGACACTCCGGATCCGATATCGCCAACATCGGGGTTTTTGCATTGATCGAAGATCTTGTAAGTGTCGTTGCAACATCCTCAATCGTCCCGCCGGTGGGGCGTTCGGTGCAAATGACAAAGTCAAAATGATCAGAGCCTAATGCCGAGGTTGCCGAGTTGCAGCTTCCAACCGCCTGAATCGTGTAATGTTCACCGACCAACATGGCCGAAGTCATGATCCGGCGGGTCATCACCGGGTCGATCAAAAGAATATGCCCGCGCACTCTGCAATCCTCTTAATTTATCGAAACTTTTCGTTATGTGTGATCTGGCCGCAAAGGGGTTAAGAAATGGTTTCGCTGTGCACAGCGATGTAATGAACAAGGCAAAGGTGGAGCCTGGACCAAGCTGAAACGATCGGAGCGCAGGCATTGGCCTGGCTGGCGTCGCAAGATGAATTGTTGGGTGTTTTCATGGGGTCGACCGGTGTCTCGGTCGACGAGCTGCGCGCAAATGCCGAGAACCCGGAGTTCTTGGGCTCTGTTTTGGAGTTTCTCTTGATGGATGATGCTTGGGTGGTGGCGTTTTGCGATGCGCACGCGCTTGCCTATGACGTGCCCATGCGCGCGCGACAGTCTTTACCGGGCGGTAATGAGGTGCATTGGACATGACACAGGGATTGACGGGCATCATCTTTGACAAAGATGGCACGCTTTTTGACTACCGAACCACTTGGGAGGCGTGGTCCAGCTCTGTCTTGCTCAAGCTGGCTGGGGGCGATCACGAAAAGGCGTCTGGTTTGGCGCAGCTGATCGATTTTGACTACGCGAAACAGGAGTTTTTACCGCAAAGCATCGTCATTGCCGGGACTCCGCAGGAAATCGCCGAGGCGCTGTCAGTCGGGGTGCCGGAAATGGATGTGGGCACGCTTTTCGACGTTTTGAACGAAGAAGCTGCGCGCGCGCCTCAAATGCAGGCTGCACCATTGGTGCCTTTGCTCACAGACTTGCGACAGCGGGGGCTCAAACTCGGCGTGGCCACCAACGACGCCGAGGCACCCGCGCTCGCGCATTTGGATCAGGCGGGCGTAAAGCCGTTGTTTGATTTTGTCGCAGGCAGCGATAGTGGATTTGGGGCCAAGCCGGAACCTGGTCAATTGCTGGGGTTCTGCAAGCTCCACAATCTTGTGCCAGAAAGCGTTGCCATGGTCGGAGACAGCTTGCACGATCTCAAGGCTGGCGCGGCCGCCGGTATGGTGCCAATCGGCGTATTGACCGGAATGGCCACAGAAGCGGACCTGGCGCCGTACGCGCGCGTTGTACTTCCGAATATCGGCCACTTGCCCGATTGGCTGAGCCCAAAGGCATAATCAACTTGCGCAACGAGTGATAAAAAACGACAGCAAGCGTCGCAAACGGAGAGGTTGTTTGCGCATGGTCGCGGTTTTCTGAAGGCAACAGCCGGAGGACGACACCATGACCGAGACACAAAAGCCGACACGCAGCAGAGGCCGGGGTGGTGGACGTGCGGGTGCCGCTGCGCGCAGGGGCAGCGCTGTCATCGAACAAATGCCTTGGAACCCGCCAAAGTTGATTGACCCGCCGATCGAGCCGCTGAGCCCGGAAGGTGTGCAGGCGGTGCACGATGGCGCAATGCGTATTCTCGAAGAGATCGGCATCAGCTTTCTCAACGACGAGGCACTTGAGATCTTCAAAGAGGCCGGCTGCAAGGTCGAAGGCGATGTCGTGTTTCTGGACCGCGAGTTCGTTATGGAAATGGTCGGCAAGGCGCCGTCCACGTTCACTTTGACGCCACGGAATCTGGATCGACAGATCACCATCGGCGGCAGCCATATCAATTTCGGCAACGTATCTTCGCCGCCCAACTACTGGGATATGGAAATCGGGAAAAAGGTGCCGGGCACGCGCGAGCAATGCGCCAATCTGTTGAAGTTGACGCAATATTTCAACTGTATTCATTTCGCAGGCGGCTATCCGGTGGAGCCGGTGGATCTGCACGCCTCTGTCCGGCACCTGGATGTGCTTTATGACAAGCTCACTCTGACAGACAAAGTGATGCACGCCTATTCCCTGGGCAAAGAGCGCGTAGAAGACGTGATGGAGATGGTTCGGATCGCGGGTGGTTTGACCCACGAAGAGTTCGAAGCCACGCCACGCATGTACACCAACATCAACTCAACCTCGCCGTTGAAACACGATTTTCCGATGATTGATGGATGTCTGCGGCTGGTGCGGCGCGGTCAGGCTGTGGTGGTCACGCCGTTCACGCTCGCCGGGGCTATGGCGCCGGTTACGATGACGGGGGCTGTTGCGCAATCGATCGCCGAGGCGCTTTGCGCGATCGCACTGTTCCAATATGTGGCACCGGGCTGTCCTTGCGCCATCGGTACATTCACTTCGAACGTCGACATGAAATCCGGCGCGCCTGCGTTTGGCACACCTGAATATATGCGGGCCACGCAGATCACGGGTCAGTTGGCGCGGTTCTACGGGCTGCCGATGCGCTCATCCGGCGTGTGTGCGGCCAATGTGCCCGATGGGCAGGCCATGTGGGAAACATCGAATTCCCTTTGGGCGGCTGTCCAATCCGGGACAAACATGGTCTATCACGCAGCCGGATGGCTGGAAGGCGGGCTGATCGCCAGCCCAGAAAAGTTCATCATGGATTGCGAGGTGTTGCAGCATATCCAAAGGTATCTGGACCCTGCCATCGTTGATACCAGCGCGGACGCCATCGC
Source organism: Paracoccaceae bacterium (assembly GCA_013214665.1). Taxonomy (GTDB): domain Bacteria; phylum Pseudomonadota; class Alphaproteobacteria; order Rhodobacterales; family Rhodobacteraceae. Next base: position 3,308 of record JABSSA010000157.1, on the reverse strand, counting down.
GCTGGATGCGATCAAAGAGGTTGGCCATTCGGGCCATTTCTTTGGGATCGAGCACACGCAAGACCGCTATACGACGGCGTTTTATCAGCCGTTTTTGAGCGATTGGAAAAACTACGAAGGATGGGAAGCAGCGGGCGGTGTTTGGACGCCGGAGCGCGCGCATCTGATGTTCAAAGAGATCATCGCGCAGTTTGAGGCGCCGCCGATGGATGTCGCGATCAAAGAAGAATTGGCAGCCTTTGTTGCACGCCGTAAAGAAGAAGGGGGTGCACCAACCGACTTTTAGGTTGGAAATTTCCAGAGCATTTGAACTGTTAGCGGAATCTCAAGACGCCGTCGCTCAACTGCCCTCACATAGCGCGTGGGGGAAAGATGCACGGATTGGTGAATTGCGCCATTCAAGGGTTTGCCAAAGACACATATGGCGATGGTGTCTGGCTTGACGTGGTGCGCATCGCGGATCTCGACTTTGTCGAGTTCGAAACGATGTGGATGTATGACGATGCGATAACCCCACGGGTTCTGGATGCCTTGTCTCAGGTGCTGGATCGCCCAAGGCCTGATGTCATGGAAGACATCGGCACGTACCTTGTGTCGCACAGAACGACGGAGCCCTTGCGCCGCCTGCTGCGCTTTGGCGGTGTCGACTTTGTGGATTTCCTGCAGTCTCTAGACGATTTGACGGATCGGGCACGCATGGCCGTACCCGACCTAATTTTACCCAAGATGGAATTGGGAGAGCATGGCCCGGGCGAATTTTCGCTCGAATGTCATGCCTCAATAGCGGGCTTTGGTCGCGTTATGATGGGCGTTCTCAGATCGATGGCTGACGACTATGGGGTGCTGGCCGTATTGGATCACAACACCGCCGCGCCTATGAAGGAAATCGTTTCCATTCATGTTGTTGAGGCTGAATTTGCCGAAGGCCGCACCTTTGATCTTGGGGTAAAGACGGCATGAATGACTTGGAGGACTTCACTGCAGTCTTGGACGCCTTGTGCCCACTTCACTTGATGGTGGATGAACTTGGCGCGATTCACCACGTTGGGCCGACACTGTGCAAAATACTGAAAACGGAAGGGATGGTGCCCGGCAATTTCTGGGGCGTGCTCAAGGTGCAACGCCCGCGCTCTGTTGTCGGGATGCCAGGTTTGATTGCGCAGACCGGAAAAAGGCTGCATCTGGCGCTGGGTTGTGCAAATCCGATAGAGATGAAAGGCGTTTTGGTCCCGCTCAGCGCTGGCCAATTCATCGTCAATCTTTCGCTTAGTATGTCTGTGGTAGATGCGGTTCAGCGATACGCGCTGACCAGTACAGATTTTCCGCCAACGGACCTTACAATCGACATGCTCTATATGATCGAAGCAAAAACCGCCGCGCTGCAAGCGTCTTCCAAATTGAACCACCGACTTGCGGGCGCAAAGGTTGCTGCGGAAGAAAAGGCTCAAACGGACACGCTTACGGGGCTCAAAAACCGACGGGCAATGGATCTCGCGTTGGATCGTTTGCACAGCTGGAATTCACCTTACACCGTGATGAGCCTTGATTTGGATTTCTTTAAAGCGGTGAATGATACGCTTGGTCATGCAGCCGGAGATCACGTGTTGCAGACCATGGCCAAAGTGCTGTTGGAAGAAACGCGGGATGATGACATCGCTGTGCGTTTAGGTGGGGATGAATTCACGCTGATTTTGCCACACATGACCGATCCGAAAACTGTCGACGGCGTTGCCTCCCGCATCATTGCGCGTCTCAGTGCGCCGATTCCATTCCATGGGCAAATGTGCCACGTGGCAGTGAGTGCTGGCAGCGCGGCGTTTGACCCAAAGCGGCCTTTGTCGCGAGAGGCCGTGCAAGAACAGGCAGATGCCGCACTTTACGCCTCCAAACGTGCGGGCCGGGCGCGGCACACAGCGTTCTCAGGGGACTTGCACGAAGCGCCGTTGGCGGCCTCGACAGAGACGGCGACGCGATAATTGCAAAGCTTCTGAAAGATTGGCGGAGGATCAGACGGAACCTATCAGGAAGGCGCAATTGTCAGGCGGTGCCGGTATACAAGATACAAGGGAAGAGAACGCAGATAACTCTGCAGGTTTGCATTTGGTCTCGTGAGAAGTGGCAGCATTTAGGTCTGCTACTTGAGAAGTTCACTGGCAATCGCTAAATGTCTGTCAGAGGGAAATGCTCGCTATTAAATTCGCATTATCAGATGGTTAAGGGTCTTTCTTGATGTCCAGGCGCATCATGCGACTTTTCTAGATAATTGCAGGTTTTTCCAATCTGTTGTAAAAAATCAGGACGACAGATGGCAGAGCGATACTTGACCGCTCCCAGTGTCCTTCCCCCTTAAAACTGGGCCATTACATTGGTGTTGGGAGGGGGACGTGGAATGGCACGGAAACGACATTCGGACGACGATGTATTGAAGTTGCTGCGTGAGATTGAATTGAAGCTGTCTTCTGGTGGCGACGTTGCATCAGCTTGCCGCGGCGTCGGCATCAGTGACGCAACCTATTACAATTGGCGTAGGCGGTTTGGCGGCATGGGACGGTCGCAGCTATCTGAGATGAAGAGCCTGAAGAAAGAGAACGCGCGGCTGAAGAAGATCGTCGCCGAGCTCGAATTGGAAAAGCTCATCCTCAAGGACAGCCTGAACCATCTAAATCCGCGACGGCGACACTCAGCACTGAGCTGGAAAAGCCCCTTAGCCTTCGAGGCCCAGGTTGCCTAAATGAGAACCTGGAGCGGCAGCATACCGTGACAGGTCCACTCGCTGAATGGCACGCACTTGGCGCCGGATAGAGGAGGGTGCCACTGATCTAACGGAAAGGGGTTCGAATTCGCGTGATAGCGACCTCAACAGGGGTCATGCGGCAATCACGCGCATTATTGTATCGATATTGAACGCCAGACGGTCATCAAGCGCGGCCTTCGTCATGTAATCGCGTTCAAACAGGATCTTCCCCGAAAACCGGTTGGTCAGGTAGTAGTAGCCTATGGCAGCGATCGTGATATTGAGTTGCCCAGCGTCAATGCCATCGCGAAAAACACCGGCTTCAGCACCGCGGTCCAACAACTTCTGGATCATCGCAATGTATCGTCTGCTTGCTTCTTTCAGCTTTTCAGACCCTTCGAGGTGCTTTCCTTGGTGTAGGTTGGCGCTGTTCACAAGGCGAATGAACTCGGGATTGGCCAAATAGTAATCCCAGGTGAATTTGATCAAGGTGACCATGCCTTCGTCGGGCGCCAGGTCATCCAATTGAAGCTCCTATTCAGCCGACCGTATGTCCAGGTAGGCATCTTCAAGG
>JABSSA010000156.1 GCA_013214665.1 Paracoccaceae bacterium | reverse complement strand
GATCGATGGTGGTCTGGACATCGTCACAGGCGGCACCGATTGCCACGTGATGCTGGTGGACCTGCGCCCCAAAGGCGTCAAAGGCAACGCGACCGAGAAAGCACTGGGCCGCGCGCATATCACCTGCAACAAGAACGGTGTGCCGTTTGACGACGAAAAGCCAACCATCACCAGCGGTATCCGCCTTGGCTCCCCTGCGGGCACAACCCGTGGATTTGGCGAAGAAGAGTTCCGCCAGATCGGTCGTTGGATCAATGAAGTTGTCGATGGTCTCGCCGCCAATGGCGAAGAAGGCAACGGCGCGGTTGAGGAAAAAGTGCGCGGTGAAGTGGCGGAGCTTTGCGCTCGCTTCCCGATGTACCCGAACCTGTAATCAGAAAGGGGCCGGTCCACGACAATGGGCTGGCCCCTACGCCTTAGTTTCAAAACAGCGACGTGACAATTGAAACGTTGGATGTGCGACGCACGAATGCACCCGCACCCACGCCCGTCAAATGATCACAAATAACCGCGCCACGTCAGCCATGCGATGAACGCTGCGACAACCAAAATAAGGTTGAACGCGATCGCACCCAGAATTCCCAAAACCTGCCCTTTGCGGCGGTCCGCCACGTCGATGGTGGCAAGATGTTCCAACACATGTTTTTCCGCGCGCGAAAGCTCTGCCGGATCGATGGCTACGCGCAGCTTGGGGTGAAATGCTAGCTTTTCCGCTTCTATGATCGTTTGGCACGATTTTTTAACACTGGACGGCAAAAGTCGCCCTGCCCTGCGCACGACTTTTGCCAAGGTGCGTCCGGGCAAGACATAGGTGGCCTTGAGTTTGGCCACCACACGGGCCGAGGCGCCGTGTATGTCGTCTTCGCTCAACATTGCCTGTCGATACAGGGCAAATCAATCTCGCGCAATCCAGGCTAAGACGCTGGAAAATCCACGCATAGAACGGTAGCCCTTACCCCATGCTCAACTATCAGACCTATGGCCCTGACACCTTACCACCCCTTCTTATTACGCACGGGCTTTTCGGTTCCGGCCGCAACTGGGGCGCTTTGGCCAAGAAGTTTTCTGACATCCGCCACGTCGTGACGGTGGATATGCGCAACCATGGACGCAGCTTCCGCTCCGCCGAACATACCTATGACGCCTTGGCGCAAGACTTGGCCGAGGTGATTGAAACATTTGGCGGTACTGCGGATGTGATCGGTCATTCAATGGGTGGGAAATCCGTAATGACGCTGGCTTTGCGCCAACCAGACATGGTGCGACGGCTTGTTGTGGCGGATATCGCGCCCGTGTCCTACGCACATGATCAGTTGCGCTATATCGATGCGATGCGGGCGGTTGATATGTCCGCTGTCTCGCGCCGCTCCGACGCGCAACAGCAATTGGCCGCATTGGGCGTTGAACCGAAATTGACCGCCTTCTTTACCCAATCGCTGGATGTCGCTTCACAAAGCTGGCTCTACAACCTCGATGCATTGGCCGACCAGATGCCCGAGATTATGAGCTTTCCAACACACGACCTTCTGGCGTTCCAAAATCCAACACTGTTTTTAACCGGTGCGCTGTCAGATTACGTCACACACGCGCACCGCCCTCAAATAAAGTCGCTCTTCCCACAGGCGCGCTTTGCAAGACTGAATGGGGCGGGCCACTGGCTTCATGCCGAAAAACCACAAGCATTTGAGGATGTTGTTCGCGCATTCCTAGAGGCTTAATGGCCCAAGACTTGACGTAGATACGCTTCACGGCAAGTATTCGGACCGCACTGGACCGGATTTGCGCATGAGGTGAAACATGTGGGAGCGCCTTCTGGATCGGTTTCTGCGGGGGATGTTTGTGGCGGATCAAATCCGTGTCACCTACCCCTCTGGGAACACGGTTGTTTACGGGCCCGACACGGGCAAAAACGTTGGCCTGACCATCAAGGATGCGCGCACATTGCGCGAACTATGCCTTCAACCTGAATTGGCCATGGGCGAAGCCTATATGGACGCCCGGATAACCCTTGATGATACGACGCTTGATGACTTGATGGAGGCGTTGATCCGCAACCGCGATGCCGGGCAACTCTCGACGTGGCTTCGCGCTACCGATTGGGCGCGCTATTTCATGCGCAGCATTATTCAACGCAATGCGCCCGGACGGTCCAAACAGAACGTCGCCCATCATTATGATATCTCGGATGATCTCTATCGGCTCTTTTTGGATGCCGATATGCAATATTCCTGTGCCTATTTCCCGACCGATGACACTTCGCTGGAGGATGCTCAAATCGCCAAAAAGGCGTTGATCGCGCGCAAGCTGTGTTTGGAGCCGGATATGCACGTTCTTGATATCGGCTGCGGCTGGGGCGGCATGGCACTCACGTTAGCACGCGATCATGGTGTACGCGTCACCGGGATCACGCTGTCCGAAAACCAATTGGCCACCGCGCGAAAGCGGGCTGAAGCCGAAGGATTGGCCGATAGGGTCACTTTCCGGCTGCAGGACTACCGCCATGAAAAGGCCACCTACGACCGGATTGTGTCAGTCGGCATGTTGGAACACGTCGGCGTGCCGAACTACGGCACCTATTTTGACAAGGTTGCCGAGCTCTTGGCCCCTGACGGCGTCGCGCTGATCCATACGATTGGGCGATCTGCACCGCCCATGTCGCATTCGCAGTGGATCAACAAATACATCTTTCCCGGCGGTTATGTCCCCTCTCTTTCCGAGCTGGCGCCAGCTTTGGAAAGCTCGGGGCTGTGGCAGACAGATATCGAAATTTGGCGGCTGCACTACGCCAAAACGCTGCGACATTGGCGCCAGCGTTTTGAGGCCAATGTAGACCAAATTCGCGGCATGTACGACGACCGCTTTGTCCGCATGTTCCGCTATTACCTGACGGTGTGCATTCTGGCATTCGAACATCAGGCGCAGGCCGTGTACCATGTCCAACTCGCGCATCGGCGCGATGCTGTGCCGCTGACGCGCGATTATCTTTATCCTTTCAAGGAGCAATCACAGACACAAAGCACATCACGGGCCGCAGAATAAGCCGCCACAGCCACAGGAAGCGCAAATCACCGCAAATTTGCGGCGCATTCCGCTTGCACCTTTCCTGCCCATCCCTATAACGCAGGACAATTTGAGCCGGGGGACCTGATGCCAAAACGCACCGATATTTCATCCATCATGATCATTGGGGCGGGGCCCATCGTGATTGGCCAGGCATGCGAATTTGACTATTCGGGCGCGCAGGCGTGCAAAGCGCTCAAGGAAGAGGGCTACCGGGTCATCCTGGT
>JABSSA010000155.1 GCA_013214665.1 Paracoccaceae bacterium | reverse complement strand
GTTTGGAACTTTTTGAGCTGATCGATATAGGCCCCGCCAAAGGCAAAGTTGCCCACATGCATAATGCCCTCACCGACATAGGCCATCGTGTCTATGTCGCGCAGTTGCGAGGCGCGATAGCAAAACGAATAATCCTCTGACAGACGATCCCCTTCGTCTAAAGGGATCTCGGAAAAGAAATCATACAGAACCCGGTCTGGCCCGGCCTGCGCCTGAGCTTTCTTGTTGGCATAGCGGGTCACAATCTTTTCGGCGATCATCGCCTCTAGTACCCGGCGCTCGATCAAAACACAGCCGAACCCAAACCGTTCGGCCTTACAAATGTTTCCAGTGATCGTATGCGAGCCGGGTGTGAGCCGAATATTATATTTCAGCGCCTCCGCCAAAGCGGGCTTGTGCCCAAAACCCTTGCTGCGCGCCTCGCCGTACGCCTCAAGATCAAGGCGGCGTTCGGGATAGCCCGTGCCAATAAAGGGATGGCCCGAAGAAAAGAGTGTTTGAAAGACATTCTGGTCAATGCGCATGTCGCTGTCGAGGCACAGCAAATGCGTGGCCTTGGTGTTGGCGAGAAAGTTGTTGGCGATCATGTTGCGCGCCATCACGACGTCGGCGCCATCCACCGAGTAATAGGAATATGTGCCGCCTCGCGCAGTGATGGTAAGGCCGGCCACCACAACCGAGCTGACGAAAGGCGCGGCAACAATGCCGTTGGTGGTGGGCGTGGCAATGATCACGTGCATAATCGGTTTTCCAAATCGCAATAGGCCAACGGTGAAATTGCACCGGGTCGAGTGCCGATAATCTGCAATAATTTCCACCTAAAGAAAACGGCAGCTTGACGCAGTTTGACCGAAGCCGCATCAATGTTGGCAACAACATCAGGGAGATACTCATGCGTACCCGTGCAGCTGTGGCCGTTGAAGCCGGCAAACCTCTGGAAATTATGGAAGTCGAATTGGACGGCCCGCGCGCGGGTGAAGTTCTGGTTGAGATCAAGGCGACAGGCCTTTGCCACACGGATGAATTCACCCGTTCCGGCGCAGATCCCGAAGGCATCTTTCCCGCCATCCTCGGCCACGAAGGCGCAGGCGTGGTGTTGGAAGTGGGCGAGGGCGTAACAACGCTGGAGCCAGGCGATCACGTGATCCCGCTTTACACGCCTGAATGCCGCGAATGCGAATATTGCCTGAGCGGCAAGACCAACCTGTGTCAGAAAATCCGCATCACGCAAGGACGTGGCCAATTGCCAGACGGCACAACGCGGTTTTCCATGCTGGATGGCACGCCGATCCACCAATACATGGGCTGTTCCACATTCGCGAACCACACAGTGGTGCCAGAAATTGCGCTGGCCAAAGTGCGCAAGGACGCGCCTTTTGACAAAATCTGCTACATCGGCTGCGGCGTGACCACGGGCATCGGTGCGGTGATCAACACAGCCAAGGTCGAGATCGGCGCGCGCTGTGTGGTCTTTGGTCTGGGCGGCATTGGCCTGAACGTGATCCAGGGCCTGAGACTGGCCGGAGCGGATCAGGTTGTGGGCGTTGATCTGAACGATGCCAAAGCCGAGATGGGCAAGTATTTCGGCATGACCGACTTTGTGAACCCATCCAAGGTTGACGGAGATCTGGTGGAGCATCTGGTGGAGCTGACCAAAGGTGGCGCGGATTATTCCTTTGACGCCACCGGCAACACCAAAGTGATGCGCGATGCGCTGGAATGCGCGCACAAAGGCTGGGGTGAATCAATCATCATCGGCGTGGCCCCTGCGGGTGCCGAGATCTCCACCCGTCCGTTCCAGCTTGTCACAGGCCGGGTTTGGCGCGGCACCGCCTTCGGCGGCGCAAAAGGCCGGACGGATGTGCCGAAGATCGTGGATTGGTACATGGACGGAAAGATCGAGATCGATCCCATGATTACCCACAAGCTGAAGCTGGAAGAGATCAACCACGGCTTTGATCTGATGCACGAAGGCAAATCGATCCGCGCTGTTGTGGAATTTTGATCTCACGCTTGGGCGTGCTGTCGCGGGGTGCGTAGATGGGGGGCTTTGGCCCCCCGTTTTTTTGCAGGGCTTCGCCCCAAGACTATTGATTGGGGGGCTCTGCTCCAAGGTAATTAATTAGGGGGGCTCTGCCCCCCGGGGCCCCCCGGAGTATTTCTATCCAAAAGAAGCCGCAGGGTAGGCGTGTGTTAGACTAGGTCGCCAAGCCTTAGACGAAATAGGTGTCGCGGAAGACGTAGCGTGCGATCTCTTCGCGCTTGAGGCCGCGTTCTGCCAGCTGTGCATCAGACAACGCCATCAGCGCTTCCATTTCACGCACGCGGGACGTGTTGGCGGAAATGGAGATCAGGCCGTTCAGGATGCTGGACAGCGCGCGCTTAATTGGGGATGGGCGGACGAAATCGGTGTTGGTGGTGATGGAGGCCATGGGTCAATCTCTCTGTGATCGGGGTTCCTGTTCTGTCAGAGAGGTAATGCCGCGCTGCGGCATATAAAAGTGCTGCAGGTGCAAAGCCGTGCTGCACCAGATGCATGGCTATGCTTAAGGTCTGGCGCTCTAGGATTTGCGGCAGATCAGATAGCAGTGCACATAGTCCATCCCATGCCCCTCGGGCGCGGCCGCTACGGCGGCCTCGTAGCGGCCGTAAAAGGCATCAACAAGTGCGGCACGCTCTTGTGCAGGGCGCGCTTTTGCCAGCGCATTGGCAAAGACGGGCTCGGACCAGGAGCGTAATGTCGGGATATAGGCCTTGGCAAATTCAGCTGCGCTGGCATAGGCGCCACTTTCCCAGCCTTCTGCGTAAGGACAGCGCACAACCCGCGTCTCCACATGCTCCAGCGTCAGCCCCGCGGCGCGCACGGGGCTGTCTTGGCTGGCAAAGGGGGCGGTGAATTGTTCGACGGTGCGGTAGACCTGCGGGAAATTGGTTGCGCGGTATTCTTCTGGCGTGATCAGGCCTTCGCCCATCATATCGCGCCAGTGGCGATTGTATTCGTCAAACATGGACACGCCGCCAGTGTGGCCCAACCATCTGTCTTCTTCATCGATCCCGAAATTGAAGAGTGCGAGGACCCCGCCGGACTTCAGCTCTGAGGCGCGCATCATCAGGAAGTTTTCCCAATCTGCCGCGCCCTTGGCCTCAAACGCGGCGCGCACATCGCCTTTTGCACGCACCATATGCACGTGATCTTCGATGTCGGCAGGCACTTCGGTGATGTAATGCGAAGCGGTTGCCGAATGGCCGATGTCGAGCGTGCCGGGGGGCACGATGCGGCGGTGAAACGACGTGGCGGAGGCAGAGATGTAGAGATCGTCTATCGTATCGACATAGGTTGCCGTGTCGGTCAGCCCGTGCACGATCTGAAAGAGTTGGGAGAAATCGGTTTTGGGCAGATCCGTATAGGTCATCTGGATCGGGCGCGAGGGGCAGCGGGCGCGCACGTTGCCCAGAACCCGGCCCACCATATCAATCGACGTGCCGCCATCCGCGCAGCCCATATAGGTCATTTGAAATACTGATCCGTCATCTGCCGGCGGCTGGCGTTCCAGTGCGTCCAGGATCAGGCCCGTGGCGTTGTCCATCACATGTTTGGCGCCGATCGTTGCCCGCGAGTAGTAGCCCGCGCCTTTCATCGCCATGAAATCATCCGTCTGATCGGCCATCCGTATTCTCCCCCTTGAAACAGCGCCTTACGAGATCAGGCCCGCGTGTTTCATGGGGCCCGTGAGGCGGAATGGTATCGCAAATCCGGGATGGGTCCAGCTTATCTTAGCGGGATTATGCCTTGGCGCGGCTCTGTTGCCCCTTAGCCGCTCAGCCCGAACTGTGCGTCGCAAAACTGGATGAACTGCACGGTGACATTGCCCTGTGCGATCTCGACCACCGCATAATGCGGTGGCTCTGCTGCGGCTTTGAAATTGTCCCAATCCCATGCGGGGCGCGGGGCAGGGGCCTGAAACGACAGCGCGCCGAGCGTGGCAAAGGGAATACCCCGGATGCTGCCGCAAGTGGGGCGGTGTACGTGGCCCATGAAGAGATGTTTGACCGAGGCGTGCGCGGTTAGCAGATCGAGAAACGCAGCCCCTTCGTCAAGCATGATCTCGTCTTGCTTGGGCAGGCCAAGAGACATCGGCGGGTGGTGCATGAAGATATAGACTGGCGTGTCACCGGCATCTGTCAACTGGCCTTCCAGCCAATCCATGCGTGCGTCACAGAACTGACCCGCTGCAGAGCCCACTTTATGTGTGTCGAGGCACAGAATACGCCCCTCAGCGGTGTCGAGCGCAAATTGCACAAAGTCAGGCATCGCATCCTGCGGCAACGACAGGCGTGCGCGAAACCCGGCGCGGTCGTCGTTGTTGCCCATCATCGGATGGATCGGCAGCGCTGAGCTTTCCAGATACCCCGCCAGCGCGGTATAATCGCCGTCGATATCGTCGCCCACCAGATCCCCGGTGAGCAGTGCAAACTCCGCGTCGGGATAATGCGCATTGGCATGGGTGATCGCGGCCTTCAGCCGGAGGCGCGGATCCAGCCCGTCAATTGTGCCCGTGTTCTGAAAATGCGGGTCTGTCATCCAGATCAGTTTGGTCAAAGCGGGCCTCCCTAAAGCACAATCTCGCGCGCAGGCGTGAAATGGTCCAGATCGCGTGGCTGATAGACGTAATTGTCGAAAATCTCTTTGTTCAGCTCCACGCCAAGCCCCGGCTTGGTGGGCAGCTCAAAGGCGCCGTTTGTCATCACCAACGGCTCTTTCAGCACATCAACGCGTTCTGGTACGGGGATGTATTCCATGATCCGAAAGTTTGGCATACAGGCCGAGGCGTGGATTGTGGCCGCCGTACAGACCGGCCCGTTGCAATTGTGCGGAATGACCGGGCAGTAATACGCCTCTGCCATCATCGCGATCTTGCGCAGCTCGTTCATGCCGCCGGTATAGATCGCATCGGGCTGGATATAATCACAGGCGTATTTCTCCAAAACCTCCCGAAACTGGTGACGCGCCACATAGCGTTCGCCTGTGGCAATCGGCGTCGTGGTGGAGCGCTTTAATTCCACAAAGGCATCCAGATTTTCCGGTGGCAGAGGTTCTTCAAAGAAATAGAGGTCGTATTCCTCAAACCGCCGCGCCAGCCGTTTGGCTTGTGGCAGGTCAAACCGCCCATGCGCATCCACCATCAGCCACACATCCGGCCCCACGGCCTCACGCACCTGACGCACGCATTCGATGGTGATATGCTCTTGCTCTGGTGTCATGGAATGGGCCGCATAGCCAAAGGGCGACCATTTGAGCGCGCGAAATCCGTTTTCCACGGCGCGCGCCGCACTTTCCGCGTATTCGCCCACGCTTGTTTTGCCCATCCGGGTCTTCATGAACCAATAATTGCCATAAGCGGGCACCGCGTCGCGCACCGGGCCGCCAAAAAGCTCGTAGCAGGGCACGCCCAGAGCCTTGCCCTTGATATCCCAACAGGCGATTTCAATCGCGCTGAGCGCCACATTCACCAAGAGATCCGACCGCAGGAACTGACCGCGATAGCGATCTTCCCAGAGATATTCGATGGCGCGTGGGTCTTTGCCGATCACGGTGCGTTTGTAATCTTCGATCAGCGTGACCATCGTGCGCTCAAACGGTTCAATCGTGGCCTCGCCAACGCCGGTGATGCCTTCGTCGGTTTCGACTTCGATAAACACCCAATTGCGGCGATGCGCTTCAACCAGATAGGTTTTGATGTCGGTGATCTTCATTCACATCCCTTTCACGTCGCGCGACAGGTCCAGAACTTGCTGCCAGGTCTCTTCCGGCACGGCAATCACACCGTCTGATTGTTCTTTATGTGCCCGCTCCCGTTCGCCCGGCACTTCAACACGGTCAAATCCCGGCAAAGGTGGGCAGCTGCGCAGATCGTTCAGGATATCTTCGGCGGCGGCCTGCATTGCGCCTGCTTCGCGAAAGCGGCGGGTGTCGATGGCCAGCAAGAACCAGTTGCATTCAGGCGAAGAGGGGCCAAGCATCGCCTCTCCGATCATCTCGGCCATCAGCGACAGGGCGTACCCCTTGTGCCCGCCCATCGGCAAGATAGCCCCGCCGTTGAAATAATCCTCTGGGTCGCGCGTGGGGTGCCCATCTTTGTCGATCACGCACCCTTCGGGTAAAAGCGCCCCGGCAGAGCGCGCGGCATAATTCCAACCACCGGCAATCTTTCCGGTCGCAAAGTCCATCACCACCGGGCCGCGATCCCCGCCGGGAATGCCGATGGTCCATGGGTTTGTCGGCAAGACACCTTTGGCGCCACCATGTGGAGCGACCATCGCATGGTCTTTTCGGTTGCCGCCCCCGGTACAGATCGTCAGAAAGCCGCGCTCTGCCGCTGCATCCGCAAAGGCCCCATGCCGCCCGGTATGCCCGCAGTTGACGACCGCCATAGCCCCCATGCCGTTGTCACCGGTCAGCTCTGTCACCGTCTCGTAGGCCTCTTTCATCGCC
>JABSSA010000154.1 GCA_013214665.1 Paracoccaceae bacterium | reverse complement strand
GAGTATTTTTGTCCAAAAGAAGCGGGGGCGGTTCGCGGGAGGATGAGCGATGGCTGAGTTTGAAACATTGACGCTGGAGGCGGCGGAGGCGCTGATGCAGTCGGCGCTGGAGGCCCAAGGGGCCAGTGCAGTTGTGGCGGCATCTGTGGCGCAGGCGCTGGTGGCGGCGGAGGCTGAGGGGCAGGCGGGCCACGGGTTTTCCCGGTTGGAGGATTATGCTGCGCAGTTGCGCTCGGGCAAGATCAACGGGGCGGCGCAGATTGCCGTGTCTCGGCCTGCGCCGGCGCAGGTGTGGGTCGATGCCGATCATGGGTTTGCGTATCCCGCGCTGGAGGCGGCGCGGGCAGAGGGGGTGGCGGTCGCCGCAGAAATGGGGATGGCCAGCATGGCCGTATCCCGTTCGCATCATTGCGGGGCGCTGTCGGTGCAGGTGGCGGCCTTGGCGGAAGCTGGTTTTATCGGTCTGATGGTGGCCAATACGCCGTCGGCCATTGCGCCCTGGGGCGCGCGTGAGCCGCTTTTTGGGACCAATCCGATTGCCTTTGCTGTGCCGCGCCGTGACGCAGCGCCGTTGGTGATTGATCTGTCATTGTCAGTCGTGGCGCGCGGCAAGATCATGAACGCCAAGAAAACGGGTGGCGAAATCCCGGAGGGCTGGGCGCTGGATGCGGATGGCCAGCCTACAACGGATCCCGACGCAGCACTTGCCGGGTCGATGGTGCCCATCGGTGACGCCAAAGGCACGGCGCTTGCGTTGATGGTTGAAGTGTTGGCCGCGGTCTTGACGGAGAGCACGTTGAGCGCGGATGCGACATCGTTTTTCGCCGCCGAAGGAGATCCGCCCGGCGTGGGGCAGTTTCTGTTGGCAATCAAGCCGCGGGACGGTGCGGGCTTTGCCGCGCGGCTGGAACGCCTGCTGGAGCGTATTGCCGAGTGTGACGGGGCGCGATTGCCGGGGATGCGACGCGAGGCCGCTGTGGCCACAGCGCGGGAGAGAGGTTTGCAGGTGCCGCGCGCCTATGCAGAGGTGGCACGGCGGTTGGCGGCGGGGTAAACCCCGTGCTCCCGCGAAATGTGGCGCTGGCCCTTTGCAGCGGGGGATTTCGATCTAAAATTGACGTCATGCAGCAGGGCCTTGAGAGACGCGGATCTCTCAGGACATGTTGCGCCAGGCCATGCAGGTGACGCAGAGGCGGGACAATTTGGCTCAACCGCGAACTTGAAATAAGCGCGTTTTCTGAGTAGAGGCAGGGTTCCTGACCTAAATTGACCGCCTGGGGGCGCCAAACGTCAGAGCCCATGAAGGATGCCGCTTGCGCAATGGCGTCTGTGACTTCCCGTCGGATGCGCACCGAAAAACCGAGGCTGATTATTTGGAAAACACTGTTCTGAATAACCAGGGTCTTTACGACCCTTCGCAGGAACATAGTGCCTGTGGCGTAGGATTTTTGACCCGCAAGGACGGGACGCAAACGCATGACTTGCTGCGCAAGGGCCATGAGGCGTTGTGTGCAGTGCCGCACCGGGGGGGCATGTCCTCTGAGG
>JABSSA010000153.1 GCA_013214665.1 Paracoccaceae bacterium | reverse complement strand
CTTGTGGCTGGGCGTGCAGGTGCAAAGGTTTTGGTGCTGGAACAGACGCCACATCTGGGCGGTCGCGCCCCTGTGGATGGTGGCGAAATCGACGGGCAAAGTGCCGAAGATTGGATTAACTCCGCAGCACAAGAGCTTGAAAACCTTGAGAATGTCACGGTGCGCACCCGCACGATGGGCGCGGGCGTATATGATCACGGTTACGTCCTGGGCTATGAGCGTTTGACAGACCATGCACCGAAATCCCAAGGGCCACGGCACCGCCTGTGGCGCATTCGGGCTGGTCATGTGGTTACGGCAACCGGGGCCATTGAGCGGCCTCTGAGCTTTGCGGGCAACGACATTCCTGGCGTAATGCTGGCCTCTGCGGTGCGCGATTATGTGGTGAACTATGCGGTGTCTGCTGGGGATCGCACGGTTGTTGTGACAAACAACGATGACGCCTATCGCACAGCCCTGGTTTTGAAAGAGGCGGGGCTATCCGTGCCTGCGATCATCGATGCGCGCACGGGTGGCGAAGACAGCCCGTTGATGGCGGCAGCGAAATCGCAAGGCATTCGTGTGCTCACGGGGCACGGCATCGCAAAGGTCAAAGGTGGCAAGCGGGTGACTGGCGTGGCGATTTGTGCGCAGGCCGGCGAAGGCGCTGTGTTGGAAGAGATCGCGTGCGAAGCGGTGGCCATGTCCGGCGGGTGGTCGCCCGTCGTGCATTTGTGGTCCCATTGCGGGGGCAAGCTGACTTGGGATGATGCGCAGGCACATTTCAAGCCCGACCCCGACCGCGCGCCCATCGGGCATGACGGGACTGCCTTTGTTTCTGCGGCAGGTTCGGCCGCTGGCCCGCTGACGTTGGACGCAGTGCTGGAGAACGCGCAGGCGGCCGGTGCTGCTGCTGCGGCGGCGACTGGGCACAGCGCGCCAGCGTCAGAAGCGCCAAAAGCAGCGGTAGAAGCCGAAACGCCGATGGCCCCGGTGTGGCTGACGCCGCAGGGTGCAAAAGTACAGCTGCGTTCCAAAACGTGGCTCGATTTCCAGAATGATGTGAAGGTCTCTGACGTGCAATTGGCCGCGCAAGAGGGCTTTGAAAGCGTCGAGCACGCCAAGCGGTATACCACGCTGGGTATGGCGACCGATCAGGGGAAGACGTCGAATATCAACGGTTTGGCGGTTCTGGCCGACCGGCTAGGTACGGATATCCCATCGGTGGGCACCACCACGTTCCGTCCACCGTATACGCCCATTTCAATGGGCGCGATTGGCGGCGAGGCACGCGGAGATGTGTTCCAGCCGATCCGCCGCACACCGATGCATGACTGGCATGATGCCAACGGAGCCGAATGGGAGCCGGTGGGCCATTGGCGTCGGCCATATGCATTCAAGCGCGCAGGCGAAAGCACGCATGACGCCGTGATGCGCGAAGTAAAGAACACCCGAGAAGCCCTTGGTTTGCTTGATGCATCCACGCTGGGCAAGCTGGTTGTCAAAGGGCCGGATGCGGGCAAGTTCCTGGACATGATGTACACCAACAT
>JABSSA010000152.1 GCA_013214665.1 Paracoccaceae bacterium | reverse complement strand
AACATGCGCTGCCCCCTCATGAGAGGCGCGGAACATCCAAGATGCCTGGCTTTTGGAGAGGTAGTTCTGCGCGACGAGACGTTCTGGCGTCAGGATTGCATCAACAGGGCCATGACATGCTTCGCCATTTCCAAGCAGCAAGGTGTTGTCGCAATGATCCAGAACCGAAGAGAGATCATGGACGACCAAAACAACAGCGCGGCCTTCGTCCCGCCAACGGTCAATGAGCGTCAACAGATGGGCTTCTGTGGTCTGGTCCACAGCCGCAAAGGGCTCGTCGAGCAGAATAAGAGGCGCGTCTTGCATAATCACGCGCGCGAAAAGCGCACGTTGCAGCTGCCCGCCAGACAGTGTGTGCAAAGACCGATCCGCGATATCAAGCACGCCTGCAGCATCCATTGCCGATGCAACTTTGGCAGTCGTTCCACGATCCAGACGACCGCCAAGGCCAAAGCCTTTCCAGGCCCCCATTGCCACCAGGTCACGCACACGCAATGGAAAGCGCCGATCAAACTCCGTCATCTGGGCGAGATAGCCAATCTCTTTTGGAGGTCCATCTGGCCAGCTAAGCTTGCCTGAGAGCGGGGCCATCAACCCAAGTAGCATCTTGACGAAAGTACTTTTGCCAGAGCCGTTCGCACCCAAAATCGCCAGTGTAGAACCTCGCTCCACATCCAGCGACAATCCCCGAAACAGGGTTAGCTCAGGATATCCGAGTGCAAGGTTGCGAATTTCCAAAACTGCCGACATCTACAGCACCGCCCAAATGCCGAACCAAAGCAATGCGGACACTGCCAGAGCACCGCCGATCAATGATGCGGTGCTCAAATTGGTAAGACAGAAGCCTTGCCGGTAAGGCGCTAGCTCATGCTGTTCTGGGTCATTTGCCTCACGCATCGCGGCCTCCGCTGCAGCGGGGGCAATGAGATACGTCGATGTAGGTCCGCAGTCGCGTCGAACATGTTTGCCTCTCTCCAGGACACCCCGCCTGGGTCAGTTACACTCTGCGGACATCTTGCGATGCCGCGTGATGGCAGGTCTCCTGACTTGCGGATCGACGCTTTCCCGAACCTTCCCAGGCACATGCCCAGTGGTCTTTGTCGGGGTCGCTCACCGCTTACAGTTGCGGGGGCAGTCACGGATTTGGCGCCTGTTGGCTACACCGCACCGTGTTCCCATTTCATCTCGCCGACTCAACGGTCATTGAGAACCATCACCGACACCTAATGCCGGATAGATCAGGTGGTCAAGCCTCGGCGTGGTCTTCATACATCAACGGCAACCTTGCCAATCGGGTTTGAGCAACAAGCGAGGATATAGCCTTCTGCAATATCGTCTTCGGAGATGCCGCCGTTATGGACCATGTGAACCTCGCCTTCGGTTTTTCGAATTTTGCAAGTTCCACAGACACCAAATGTGCACCCTGAGGGAATGTTCAGGCCATTTGCCTTTGCTGCCGCCAAAATCGTCTCTGTCTCGGTAACCTTTGCAGTAACGCCAGAAATCGCAAACGTGACCTCAGCACGCGTGTCTTCGTCCGGCACCACGCCATCAAGTGCCGGAACATCCGCTTCCGTTTCGGCGGGTGCGTGGAAACTCTCCTGATGATAGCGGTTCATATCATAGCCCAGGCCTTGCAAGGCCTCGCGCACGGCTTGCATGAACGGTTCCGGGCCGCAGCAAAACACCTCACGTTCGAGGTAGTCCGGGGCCATCAAACCCAACATCAGCTGGTTGAATTGTCCTTGAAATCCTGTCCACGGCTTGTAGCGATCGGGCGTTTCAACGACCCATTTCAGGTCGATCCCCGGCACACGCGACGCCATATGCTCCAACCGTTCGCGGAAGATCACCTCACCCGGCCTCCGCGCGCAATTGACGAAAACGATGTCCGGCTCGCTGCCGAGATCGAACATGAACGTCGTCATCGACATCATGGGCGTGATGCCAGACCCGGCGGAAATGAACAGGTACTTTTCTGCCTCATGGTTCAAATGCGAAAATATCCCCGCAGGACCAAGCGCCTTGATGCGAACACCCGGTACCAAATTGTCGAGCAACCAGCGCGTTCCAACACTGTCGTCTTGCGCCTTGGCGGTGATGGAAATCGAACGCGGGCGCGAGGGCGAGGAGGATATGGTGTAGGTTCTGTGCACTGTGCCAGTCGGCACCGGGATTTCGAGCGTCAGAAACTGTCCCGGCAGGTAGTCAAAAAGGGCTCCTGAGGGCGCGCGGAAGGTAAATGTTGCGGTGTTTGGCACTTCGGGAATGACCGAGACGCATTCCAGCATCTCATCATCGGACCAAATGGCGCGGCTGGGGATCGCGGACATATCATTCATTGGCTCACTCCGCTGCGACGCGGACAGGATCGAGCCGCTGAGCCAGTGTGTTGCAATACCAATCGACAAAACCCATCACGCCGGTTTCGTGTACGGGCGAATACGGGCCCGGCTCATAGGCGGGTGAGTTGATGCCCATTTGATTGTCTTCAACGACCTGCCGGTCCTCGTCATTGGTGGCGATCCAAACTTCGGTCAGGCGTTTCAGGTCGTAATCCACGCCTTCCACCGCGTCTTTGTGCACAAGCCATTTGGTGGTCACTTCCGTTGTCGTTGGCGTCAGCGGAGTGACCCGGAACACTAGGGAGTGGTCCGGTAGGAAATGGTTCCATGTGGTGGGGTAGTGATACTTCAGCAAGGTTCCGGCTGTCTGGTCCTGCACCCGGCCCAGGATCTTCGCCGTGGCGGGCTTGAGGTCCATGGTAAAGCTGGTCGCCCCCGGCAAGAGCGGCATCCGCGCAAGGCGGTACTGCATATCGTCTGACATGCGGAACTGGGACGGATAGCCTTGCGCCTCCATCTTTTCGAAATGTGCTTGCAGATGCGGTGGGCTGACGCCTTCTTCGATGCCGGTCACTGTAGGATCATCCGTAAACGAACGGCACAGACCGGGATGGTTGCCACCACAATGGTAGCATTCGCGGTTGTTTTCCCAGACGAGCTTCCAGTTGCCTTTCTCGACGATGGTTGTCTCATGCGCGACTTTCGCGTCGCTCAGGTCGTGAACGGCAAGGTATGGGCTGGCCATTTGGACGAATGCATCAAAGTCTGGCGCTTCATGGGCCAGACAGATGTAGAGCAAGCCCTGCAGCTCCCGGCAATGAACCGACTTCAAACCATGCTGGGTTGCATCAAAGTCTGGTCCCATATCGCGCGCCCAAAGCAGACGCCCGTCCAATTCATAGGTCCACTGGTGGTAGGGGCAGACGATCTTGGGATTTGTTCCTTTGGATGCCTTGCATAATACTGATCCGCGATGACGGCAGGCGTTGTGAAACGCACGAATGACGCCGTCCTGGCCACGGACGATAATAACGCCGTAGCTGCCGACCTGATGGGTGATGTAGCTGCCCGGTTTGGGGAGCTCGCATGCAGGCGCAACAAAGAGCCAATCTCTGTAAAAGATCGTCTCCAAGTCCTGCTGAAACACCTCTGGACTGGTGTAGAAGGCTTGCTCCAAAGCATAGCCAGGCTTGCGCCGTGCCAGCATCTCACTGATCGGTAGTACGCTCATATTTGCTCTCCAGCCGCGCCCCGCGGCATTTATTGGGCGAGCGGCGGCAAAGGACAGCTAACAGGCACAAGCAAAAGAGGAGCCGCACCAACCAGAAGCCCGCACCGCCACCCGCGGATTGACATATCTACAAGGCTGGTTTCCGGACTCCGGTGCTGTCCTCACGGACACCAGGCGCGACACCTTCCCAGAGCTCCTCCGCTCCAGTGGTCTTCGTCACGCCCGCTGCAACACCGTTACCGTTGCGGGGGCAGTGCCGGTCTCTCACCGGCTTCCCAATTCTCCGTTCATTGAACGGCACCTTGCAGGGGAGATAGTAGATTGAGTCGCGGTTTCTGGATCCGTGGTTTGCGACATTCATGGTCCGAAAACAGACTTAAGTGAGCCTCCCCCACTGAACTGGTCCGCCCCTATGTTTAGGAAATGGAGGACCAAGAATGGCAAACAAGCGACCGAAGCCGGAAGAGATAGTTTCGAAGTTACGACAAGTTGAGGTGTT
>JABSSA010000151.1 GCA_013214665.1 Paracoccaceae bacterium | reverse complement strand
GGGTGATCGAGAAGGATGATGTCAGAGCCACCTGAGCGCCATTTTGCCAGCACTACCTTTTGCTGGTTGCCACCTGACAGTCCGCCGCAATCCTTGTTTTCCGAAGGCGTCTTGATCCCGAGCCGGACGATCCAGGACTTCGCCAGCGCGCGCTCCTCTCCAACCCGGAGCAGACCGATTGACGAATAATTCTTCAATTGGCTGAGCGTCATGTTCTCGTAGACATTCATGCCATTCACGATGCCTTCAATCTTGCGTTCACGCGGAACATAGCCGATGCCTGACGCAACACCGGATTGGGCGGAAAACGACGTAACCCGTCTGCCTTTTATCTCGACGCTTCCTGCAGTCGGCGTGTCCAAACCGTAGGCCACACGCAGCACAGCTTCACGCCCAGACCCTTCGGTGCCGACCAAACACAAGACCTCGCCAGCGTGCAGATCAAAACTGACATCTTGAAATCGTGCGCCATTGCTGACGCCATCGAATTTCAAAAGCACGTTCGAGCTGTCATAGGCCTGCTGTTTCTGCTCGCGGTAATATTCTTTGTCGACGTCGCGCCCCACCATCTTGTGCTGAATAGCATCTTTGTTGGCCTCATCATGGCTGACAACATCAACGACCTCGCCGTCTTTCATGACGTAAATTCGGTCACTCAGATCCAGAACTTCTTCCATCCGGTGGCTTACAAAAATGAAAGACGCGCGGTTGGTCAAATCGCGAACGATCTGGAACAAGAGTTCGACCTCTTCTTTGGCCAGCACCGAAGTCGGTTCATCCAGAAGGATGACAAGATCACCGTCGACACGCTCTTCAAGCGTTAGAACCTTTGCCAACTCCACCAGCTGCCGCTGCGCAAAACTCAGTTTGGACGTGATCGTGGATGGGTCAATGTCGAGCTTGACCTTAGCCAGTTGGTGACGAGCAGCTTCAGCCATTGCAGACCAATTGATCACACCAAACCTGACAAATTGCTGCTCATAGCCAAGGAAAATGTTTTCCATCACCGTGAGATTGGTGATCAGCGATTGTTCCTGAAACACCATCCCGATGCCGTGATCCATGGCTTGGCGCAGATTGGCAAAACGCATGGTCTTACCATCGATCGTAACAGTCCCTCCATCGGGCTGATACGCGCCATAGATGACTTTCATCAATGTGGATTTGCCGGCGCCGTTTTCCCCCACCAGCCCCACGATCTCACCGCGGCCAACCGTGAAATCAACAGCCTTCAGAGCGTGAACACCCGGGAAATGCTTTTCTATCTTTTGCAGTTCGTACATGGAGCGCCTCTACTTCACGAAACTGATCGACTTGCGATCGGTCGAAAGAACCACGGCAATGATGACGAGCAATCCAAGTACGCCATCCTGCACCCAGTTGGGCAATCCGATCACCACCATGCCATTGTTGATCACGTTCACAATCAACACCCCGATCAACGTGTTCCAGACGCCCCCGATCCCGCCCCAAAGCGCGGTGCCGCCAACAACAACAGACGTGATCGAGACGAACATGAAATTGTTGCCCGTCGCAGTCTCGGCAATCCCGATCCTGCCAACGGCCATCAAGGCACCCATTGCAAAGAATACACCCGCAAGCGTGAAGCCCAGGATCCGCACACGGGCGACGTTGAGCCCACTGGCCTGCGCCAAATCCTCGCCCCCACCGACCGCGTAAAAGTTGCGGCCCAAAGTGGTACGCGACTGGATGAACCATGCAACCAATAGCGCAAGCAACGCCACGTAGCACATCAACGGAAAGTTCAGAAAGCGCAAAGTCAGCAAGGACCGGAAGAGCTCATCCTCCACCCGGATTCGATCTCCACCTGTGAGCAACAACGCGAGCCCCGTTCCCACAAATCCCATGGCGAGCGAGGCCATGAAAGACGGGATTTGCAACTTCACATGAATGAGCCCGTTGATGAAACCCAGAATGGCGCCAACAAGCAATGCCAATGGCAGTGCAAGCCACGCCCAACTGGCCAGCGTTCCGCCGAGGGCGATAAAGGCAAACGCGAAGATGACCGCACTTACAGAAACGGTACCTTCCATCGAAAGATCAATGGACCCCATGATGATGATAAAAGTAACCCCAATGGCAACCATAAGGGCGGGTGTAGCAGCAACCGAAATTCGGGCCGCGTTACGGATCGAAAAGAACCGCGAATCCAACAAATAGATATGATCCTTGCCCTCGCGGAAATCCTCCAGCCACTCAAAGACCGGAAATAAGAGAACGAGGAATATAAGCACCAGCAGAGGCGCCCACTTGATTATGGTCTCGCGGCTCAGGACCGAAGTCCGCGCCGGAATGGTCATGTCTGACATTCTGTGCGTCCTGCCACATGCCAAACACGCGCCCAATGCGCATGCTTGATCCAGAAAAAGCTGGCCGCGTCTCGCACTCAGGCGGCGACGCGGCCAACCTCAGGGAGGTTACTTGTACACGATCTGACCGCCCGTCGGACCCCAGAAGTCCATCCAGTCGTAGGTCGGTACGTTTTCAAGATAGTCGGTCTTGAACTGCGCCGCATCTTCTGGCGTCACCATAATCGCCGGTCCATAGAATTCGCGGTGTGCTTCGGGCTCTTCAGACGGTTTGAACGTGCCGATGGCCGCATGGTAGGCCAGCGCCGCCGTGATGCCGCCACCCCAATGCGGGTTGGTAAAGACTGTGGCAAGGATCTTTTTCTCGCGCACAAGGTCCACCGCCTGTGGATTGCCATCATAGGTGACGATTGGGATGTCCATACCTTCGGCGCGCAGCGCCTCAAGAACGCCATATCCGATGGTGTCGTTGGCGCAATGCACACCAGTGATCTCATCGCCAAAGCGCGTAATCATGGACGACATAATCTGGTTGGCTTTCTGCGTGTCCCAATCGGCGGGTTGTGCGTCCAGCAGCTCCACATCAGGATAGTCTTTCAACGCGTTCTTCAGTCCGTTCAGACGCTCGATCGCTGGGTTGTTCGAAGCGATTCCGCCGAGATGAACGACACCGCCTTTGCCGCCCATCGCATCCAGCAGGATGCGAGCGGTTTGTTCTGCCGGTCCTTCATCCGACCAGGTCATGTGGCTGACATAGTTGTCGCCGAAGTCCCACGGATGCAAATCATCCGTTTTGTTCCAGATCGTCGAAACGTATCCGCCAGCCTCTGCAACAGCTTCAACAACCGGGCGCGCGTTAGGCGCGTCGTTGGTGTCGATTGCCAGAGCCAAATTACCATTCGTCTTGGCAAGCAGCGCCTTGACGTCGGCGAGAGATTTTTCCGATGACCCTTCGTTGATCAAGTGCGTCAGAGCGTCCTTGCCGAGACCCTGCGCATCCATGAAAGCCTCGCCACCGGAGACAATTTCATTCCAATAGGGGTTTGTACGATTCCGATAGGACCATGCGACGGTCGGATCTGACGCTGCGCGCGCCATCGACGGGAACATGCTTGCTGCTGCCGCGGCGCTTACACCATATGATGTTGCGAGCAAAAAATTCCGGCGAGACACCGTTTCCGCTTCGATGAACTTCTTAATAAATGACATGGGCTTCCTCCCTGTTTCCATATCTTTTCGGCTGAGGGGTCTCCCTCATTTTTCCGCCCGTTGTTTTCTTCAACGCAAGAGCGGAGCGCCCTCAGCTTTGAGGAGTAACGCACTAGTTAGTTACTTATACTTTCCTTTGGGTGTCAAGTCGCTTATGAATGCTCTATGATCTTAGAACGTATCGGCGCGTGATCTCCGCGGTGGAAAGGATCATTGGAACAAATCATGGTTGAAACAAAAACAAGAACCCGCGACGCTGAGGCGACAAAGACGCGCATACTCGCGGCGGCAAAGGCAGAATTTGCACGCCTCGGACTAGGCGGAGCGCGCGTTGATGAAATTGCCGACAAAGCTGGTGCCAATAAGCGCATGATTTACCACTATTTTGGCAACAAGGAAGACTTGTTCACTGCAGTCCTTGAAGATGCCTACCTGGACATACGGACGGCTGAACAGGAGCTTCAATTGGATGACTTGGCGCCCGACGAAGGCATGGTCACCT
>JABSSA010000150.1 GCA_013214665.1 Paracoccaceae bacterium | reverse complement strand
GAAAATGGGAAAACGCGACGATTTGATCGCTCAATACGCGGATGATCTGCGCAACAAATGCGGTATGGAGCCAGATATGGACCTGCTGGAAAAGGTCACTTTGGGCTGTGGTCCGGCGATCTATAACGCGGATGCCTCGACTGTTGCGGCTACGCAAGAGAGTGAGCTGGAAACCGTAAAGAACAACTTCCTGATCAAGAAGCTCGGCCTTGCGGATGGTCCGCAGCTGATGGATGCGATCAACTCCGTCATGGACACTTACGGTCGGTCCG
Source organism: Paracoccaceae bacterium (assembly GCA_013214665.1). Lineage (GTDB taxonomy): Bacteria > Pseudomonadota > Alphaproteobacteria > Rhodobacterales > Rhodobacteraceae. The sequence continues at coordinate 1,892 of JABSSA010000150.1, read as the reverse complement.
AGCGCAACAAATACCGCGCCGTGGTCTACTACATGCTGACCAAACATTTCGGCAAAGAGTCCATTTACGGCTAATTCCGAGGCCCGCGTTCGCGCGGGCTTTCCCACACCAGAGTTTAATCAAATTTCAACTTATTTATAACAGCTTGGAATTTGATTTTCCGCGCCACACTCGCTAGATCTCTGGGGAAACCATGATGCATTTACATGCTTTGGTGTGTGGGATTTCGGTGGAACGGGGACGTGCTTTGAACAGGCGCGTCCCCGTTCACATTTTCAGATCAGCGTCAGAACCAAACCAATAATCGCGCTGCCACCGGTCGCATAGATACCGTCAAGCAGGATCAGCGCACGCGGCCGACCGGCAAAAGTATAGTTGGTTGCCAGCCACGGCACCGCCAGAAACAGACCCGCGCCAAGACCCGCGATCAGGCCTTTTCCGGGCTCGGTGATGCCTGACAAAGCAAACATATGCCGCATCATGCCCGCCACGATGATCAGGCAAATGATCGACACGATATAAGGCATAGGGTTTTTCGAATTGGCGGGCCGTCCGTCCTCGCCAACCTCAACCGCCGAGGCGGCCATCCAGGGTTTGGCCATCGCCATATACCAGACCGCACCAAACACATAAGCGGCAATAGCCGCCGCAATCACACTCACAAAACCCATTCGTCCCTCCATGAATTGGGGTTTACGTTAGGGAACTATGCGAGAATTTTGGGTGTCTGGCTAGGTTTTGACGCCAGCAATGCCGCAGATCACCTGCCATTCGTCCTCGGTCACGGGCTGCACTGACAAGCGAGAGTTCTTGACCAGCACCATCTCGGCCAGACGCGGATCGGCTTTGATCATGTCTAGTGACACCTGCGTTTTCACGGGCGCGACGGCTTTTATATCCACACATTCCCAGCGGTCATCGTCGGTGGTGCTGTCAGGATGGGCCTCGGCGCAGACTTCGACCACGCCGACCACGGATTTCTCTTTTTGGGAATGATAGAAAAACCCGCGATCGCCCAGTTTCATCTCGCGCATGAAATTGCGCGCTTGGTAGTTGCGCACGCCGTCCCATTCCTCGCCCGCGTCGCCCTTGGCAACCTGATCGTCCCAGCTCCAGGTCGAGGGTTCGGACTTGAACAGCCAATAGCGCATCAGCCGATCACCTTGTTCCACGCAGTGATCTCGACCGATTGAAAGAGATCAGCTGCCTTATAAGGATCCTGCGCGGCCCAGGCTTCGGCGGCGGCCATGTCTGGCAGGTCCAGAATGATCAGCGATCCGCACATCTCGCCGTTGTCGTCCAGAAACGGGCCCGCCATTTCGACTGCATCGGTGGACTTCAGATAGGCCACATGGGCGTCGCGATTGGCCTTACGGACCTCAAGTGCGCCGGGTTTGTCTTTCGCAATCAGGGCAAAACGCATGGGTTATTCCTCTTTCGGGGGGCGGGCCAAGAGCTGTTCCATAGCCTCGCGTAGGTTGAGTTTCTGGTCAAGCAATCCGACGACCGCTTGGGTGATGGGCATGTCGAGGCCAAGCCCCGTAGCCCGGTCGAGCGTTGCGCGCGCGGTGGCGGCGCCTTCAACGGTGATGGTCGGGTCAAAGGATTCGCCCCGCCCAAGCGAGAGGCCGAATTGATAGTTGCGCGATTGCGTTGAGCTGCAGGTCAGCGACAGGTCTCCGAAACCCGAAAGTCCCGAAAGCGTGGCCCGATCCGCGCCTAGTGCGTGCGCCATACGCTTCATTTCCGCAAATCCGCGCGTCATAAGCGCCGCGCGCGCACTTTCGCCGAGGCCTGCGCCAATGGCCGCGCCGCAAGCAATCGCAATGACGTTCTTTAGCGCGCCGCCGAGTTCCGCGCCGGTGACATCTGTGGTGCGATAGATGCGCAGG
>JABSSA010000015.1 GCA_013214665.1 Paracoccaceae bacterium | reverse complement strand
TAAGATGTCCAACCCGCTCTAGATGCAATCCAGTCGTTCGTGATCGTTTCTTGGCGTTTGAGGTCGACTATTGTGAGATCAGCGTCATAGCCGACAGCGATCCGACCCTTTCCAGCAATCCCGAATAGGCGATTGGGCCCATGACTCGTCATATCAACAAACCGCTCAAGGCTTAGCTTTCCTGCGTTCACATGGTTCAGCATGGTCGGAACCAGCGTTTGGACCCCGGTCATGCCGGAATGACTGTCTGGATAGAGGTATTCCTTTTCCTCGCGCGTATGGGGCGCGTGATCCGAGCCGAGGATGTCAGCAACACCGCTAGCAACCCCTGCCCAGAGACTCTCTTGATGACCTTTGTCGCGGACCGGCGGGTTCATCTGAACATAGGTCTTAAGACGGCCATAAGCTGTTTCATCAAGCGTCAGATGATGAGGTGTGACTTCGACACTAGCAACATCTTTGTGGTCAGCGAGATAGGCGATTTCTTCGCCGGACGATATATGTAAAACATGGATGCGCTTCCCTGTCTTTCTTGCCAAACCAACAAGACGTTTGGTGCTGCTCAGAGCGACCTCTGGCGAACGCCATACAGGATGGCTTGACGGGTCTCGCCCGGAACGCTCAGGTGTTTGCGTTCTTCCAGTAGGTATTCATCTTCGCTGTGGAACGCTGCCCTACGACTGATCGCAGTCAAAATCGCTTCGACGCCGCCGTCATCTTGAACTAAGAGTGATCCGGTCGACGAGCCCATAAAGACTTTGATCCCTGCGCAGCCAGGCAGTTTCTCCAGTTTGGGAAGCTCGGTCACGTTTTCATGGGTTCCGCCAATGTAGAATGCAAAATCGCAATGCATGCGGTTTGTGCCCGCGGCAATCTTGGCTTTGAACGTCTCTTGCGTTGTGGTCAACGGGTTGGTGTTTGGCATCTCAAAGACCCCCGTTACACCTCCCAGGACCGCTCCACGTGACCCGGACTCTAGATCCTCCTTGTGCGTAAGCCCAGGCTCGCGAAAATGGACCTGTTTGTCGATTACACCAGGTAAGATGTGTAGGCCTTCGCAGTTCACCAAGGTTTCGGCGGCGGCGTGGGACAGGTCTCCCAGAGCAGTGATCCGCCCGTCCTGCACGCCAATATCTGTCTCATGGATGCCGTCATGATTGACACCGATGCCGTTTCGGAAAATCGTCTCAAAAGTGTTCATCAGTTCGCGTTTGCAAGTCGTTTATTAAGTGTTAGAGCCACAGGACGAACATAGGCCATGTATCTCGATGACGTGGCGTTGGGGCTGAAACCCCGTTTCCTCGACAAAGCCACAGAGATTTTCCACAAGGATTGGGGCGACACGTTCGTCAACAGTTCCACATTCGTCGCAAATCGAAAGTACTGCCGCCTGATGCGCTTCACTGCGTCGGCAGGCGATGTAGGCTTTAAGAGACTCGACCCTGTGAACCCGCCCGGATTTTGTCAAAGCCGCAAGAGCATTATAAACGGTCGGTGGCGCGATCCTTGGACGTGAAGCCTGAAGTTGATGCAAGACATCATAGGCGGACATGGCACTGCCGTGGGACCTTAGCACTGTGAGTATCTCTTCCTGCGTCTTCTTACCGCGTTCTGACATGGGTTGCTCAGCCTCAATCGGAATTCAGATTTGATGCTGGTGGAACGGGGTCAAACCCGGATCCGCCCCACGGATTGCAACGCGCCAGTCGGTGCAGCGTAAGCCACAGTCCGCGAATAGGCCCGTGGGTTTCCAGAGCTTCTATTGCGTAAACGGAGCAACTCGGCTGAAAACGGCAGGAGTGACCAAGCCAAGGCGACAGGAACAGGCGATATCCGCGGATCGGTAAGATTAAAAGCCAGACAAAGAGGGCCCTCATGTGCGCATTCGCCAGCGACTTTGACCGCCAGAGTCCTCTACTTCTACACCGATTGCCATTAGCTCCTCTCGCAGCTCATCAGCCCGTGCCCAATTTCCGTTGGCGCGGGCCTCTGCGCGTTTGGCAACAAGCGTCTCAATTTGATCAACTTCGACAGCGCCCGCTTGAGCCCAAACCAATGGATCTTGCTGAAGGATGCCCAAGAATGCACCGGCCTTACGCAGGCTTGCCGCCAGTTCAGCGCGACGAGTCACATTGGTCTCAGAGTGGACTTTCCCCGCGAGAGCGTGGAGTTCCGCAAGTGCCGCGGGTGTGTTCAGATCATCATTGAGCGCAGCCAGAACAGTGGACGCATCATCCGGCGAAGGGTCTGCCGCTGGTTGGTCACGCAGTGCGCCATAAAGCCGATCCAGTGCAGCGCGCGCCGCTTTCGCGGTCTCAGGCGTCCAGTCGAGTGGCTGACGATAATGAGCGGACAATAATCCGTAACGGATCGCTTCGCCGGGAGTGTCTTCGAGAAGGTCGCGTACCAAAAGAACATTGCCTAGAGACTTAGACATCTTGGCACCCGATACGGTTACATGACCGTTGTGAACCCAAAACCGCGCCTTGGTGCCTTGCGCGATCTCGTTTTCATGATGCGGAAAACGTAAGTCGATCCCACCGCCATGAATGTCGATCTGATCACCCAAATGTGTACGGATCATCGCAGAGCATTCAATATGCCAGCCCGGCCGGCCAAAGCCCCATGGGCTGTCCCAGCCCAGTTGACCTAATTCGGACGGTTTCCAAAGAACGAAATCGCGCGGGTCGCGCTTCCAAGGCGCAATTTCGACCCGCGCACCTGCAAGCATTTCATCCGGATTTGCGCCGGAAAGCTTACCATAATCGGGAAAGGCGGGGATATGGTAAAGCACATGACGTTCGGCAGCATAGGCTTTGTCTTCAGCGATGAGCCCTTCGATGATCTTGATCATCGGCGTGATGTGCGCCGTTGCTTGCGGTTCTATATCCGGTGCAGCGACTCCCAATGCGGCAAGGTCTTCGTGATAAGCCCTTGTGAACTCTGTGGAGATCGCCTCGCAACTAATGTCCCGCGCTGAGGCCGCCGCAATGATCTTGTCATCCACGTCAGTGATATTGCGCGCATAGGTAACTTTTTGCACCTGTGCTCGAAGTACACGAGCCAGAACATCAAACACGACCGCAGGGCGGGCGTTGCCAATATGGGCATAAGAGTACACGGTCGGACCACACACATACATCCGAGCATGTTCGGTATCATTTGGAGTAAACGGCTCGACTTTGCGGCCCATAGAATTGAACAAACGCAGCATATCTCAGAACAATAACTCAACTATTTCGTACATCTTGCCACCAAGTCTAATCGCGCCCCTTTGACCTCTTTACATTTTGGTTGAGGTGCGCGATTTGCTTTATGTTATAACGTAACACTTCACAAGAGCATCACTATGACCAAAGTTGAATTTAAGCCACGCTTGTCAGTTGAGCAGGTCGAAGAAGGAACAGATTTCGCACCCAAGTTTGGTTCTGATGGCTTATTGCCCTGCATTACGACTGATGCCGATAGTGGCCAAGTCCTGATGTTGGGATGGATGAACGAACAGTCTTTACGATTGACTGTCGAGACAGGTGAAGCGCACTACTTTAGTCGCGCTCGACAAGTTCTTTGGCACAAGGGGGCGACTTCTGGATTGGTACAGAAGGTTTTAGAAGCCCGGATTGACGATGACCAGGATGCAATATGGCTGCGTGTCGCTGTCACAGGCTCAGGCGCATCGTGCCATGTTGGGTATAGGTCTTGCTTTTACCGCGAGCTTCCAGTGGCAGATGATGCAGGAAAGCCGCTGAAGTTCCTTGAAGATCAGAAGACTTTTGATCCAATGGAAGTCTATGGTGATGCACCCAACCCTACCCAGCTCTGATCCGTCTGATTGCCTCAAATCAGGACATGCGACACCCAATCAACACATCAACTTGTTGTAACTTAGAAACGATCTCTTTTCGGCTTCGGTCGCTTGTTTATCATTCTTGGTCCCGCATTCCATATACATCGGGTCGGACTAATTCAGT
>JABSSA010000149.1 GCA_013214665.1 Paracoccaceae bacterium | reverse complement strand
GGCGATGACTCCTTCATGCGCCGACAGATCGGAGCGGTGGTTGCAACAAAATCCGTGTGCGCTCAATCACGTGGTCCAACCCGTCCATCAACCCGTCGGCGCCGGTGAGCGACGGCTTGGGTTGCTGTGGCAAAGAGCGGATCGCCTTGATCATGGAATCTGCGGTCAAACCGTCCCGGTTTTCATCCAACATGCGAACCAGGCCCAGGTTTTCTGCGCGGCTGGCGCGGATCCACTGTTCCAGGCGCGGTTTGGTGCGTGGGACGATGACGGCAGGTTTGTCAAACGACAGAACCTCACAAAACGTGTTGTAGCCGCCCATACACACCACACCTTGGGCACCGGCAAAAAGCGCTTCGATCCGGGCGTCAAACCCGACCGATACGATGCGACCATTCAGCTTTGCCACACGGTTTTCGAACTCTTCGCGCACATCGCCCGATAGAAACGGGCCATAAACCACCCGCGCTTGCGGCCCCAGATCAGGGTCTTTTTCATAGGCTGACACCACCAGATCAACCATGGCTTTGCCATCGCCACCGCCGCCGGGCGTGATCAGGATATATGGATTTTCCGGTACATCCGCCGCATCCACCACTTCGCGGCGCAAATACCCTGTCCAATGTATGCGTCGGCGTGTCTCTGCCGCCAAGGTCAGTCCCGCCGTTGGGTCATAGACAGATTTTGGCCCATAGACCCAGATTTCGTCATAGAAGGTGTCGGTCGCCCAAATGGCGTTCTTCCGATCCCATTCGGCGGCAAGAACGGCCGGTTCATCCAGCACATCCCGCAAGCCAAGAACCAGCTTGCACTTGCGCCTCGCCTTCAACTGTTCAAGCGCGCCCAGCAATTCGCCGCGAAAGCCGGTCGGCTCTTTGTCAACGATCAGAAGGTCGGGGTCATAATTTTCCAAGGATGACTGGATAATGCCCGCGCGCAGTTCCGTCGTCTGGTCGATGTCCATGCCGCCGGTTTGTGAGATATAACTGCCATCTTCCAACTTTTTCACGCCCGGCAGACGAATGTGATCAACCTCTTCAGGGAAGGTGAAACGCCCGGCAACCGGGCTTCCAGTCAGGATGATCGCAGATGCAGCGACGCCCGAAGCCGTAAGTGCCGATGCCAAAGCGCGAGACCGCCGCAAATGACCTAAGCCAAAGGTATCATGGCTATAAAGCACAACGCGGATTCCATCATTGGGAGGGAGCGTTTTGCTGCGGGCAGAGTGTAGTGGGCCCATCGCTGATTGCCTTGCCTGTATATCCATCGCCCTGACCAATTTGGACAGAACCACCTGAGTTTCGCGCAAACGTATAGCACGTGGTCAGAAATTCCCAACCCGCCTCATTTGAAAGAGGGTAAAGGTTGAATTCAATTGTTTTTTCGTGGTTTTGGGCTCTGGAGCGGTGAATTATTGATCTTGCCCACATCCTCGCCTAGCGTCGATCAAAAGTCCGGTGAGGCGTTATGAAGACTATTTCCCAATCACTTCTCGCACTGCGTGTATGGATCCTAGCATCCATCTTTTTCGCAGTCGCGGCGATCACGGCTCAGGCGCAAGTCCCGACCAGTCTTTTGACGCCATCCATCAGTGAAAGTGCAGAAGAGACACCCGATTCCGCATTGGCAGAAATCCTGCGGCTCGCCTCCGAGATGGGCACGCGTGTTGTAATCGTGGACGGCGATGGCGGTGTTGTCGCGGATACAACGGAATCAGATAGCGGTACAGGTATGGATGATACCGGCGCGATGCTGATGTCCTTTCAATCTGAGACATTGAAATTCCGTACGGCGCTGGCTGAAAAAGTGAGCGGGTTGCCCAATGCGCTGGCCGAGGTCATCTATGTACTGCGCGCCACCAGCCCTGACGGGCGAATCCTGACCTTTGCTGAGGTTGCGGTAATTGGCTTGGTACTCTTGTGGCTCGGTAACCAATTCCGAAACCGGATTTACGGGCCACGTATTGCACGACGCTTTGTGGTCGCGCGGATCATGGAAAACCCGCAAGGCTACGCCGAAAAAATGCCATTCCTGGTGTTCCGGTTTTTCATGGGTACCGTCGGAACATTGGTTGCGATGATCGTGGCCTACGTGCTGGGCGCCGCGATCGTTGGCCCATTCTATCTGGGTCCGATCGAGGATTCCGCGATCCGCTTTACCATCACTTTGGTGAACATCGGATTTTTGATGGTCAATATCCTCAACGATGTCTGGCGTATGATCCTGTCGCCCTATCTGCCGCAGTACCGCATTCCGCATTTGTCAGACAAAGACTCGCTTGGTCTTTATAACTCGCTGCGCGGTGTGGCGCTCGTGGCAATCAGCATCGGCATGTTTGTCACATGGGTGGCTGAGCTTGGGCTAAACGAAGGGGTGGCTGGCCTTCTTGGCTCCTTGCTGACGTTGCTGACGATCACGCTGATCATCACCACGATCACAGTGTTCCGCAGCGCCATCACCAACGCGATTTTCAAAGGTAAGCCTGCCACCTCCGTGGGCTGGCCATCCCGTATCTTTGCCGCACTCTGGTATCCTGCGATCCTGATCTACTGCATCGCGGCCTGGATGGTGATGGGCTATGCGCTGGTCGTCGAAAGCGATCTTGAACTGCCGCTTTTGTCGGGGGCTTTTGTCATTCTGACTGTGATCGCTGTGGTCTACGGGATCATCAACTACTTTATCGACCGCTGGTTTGCGCGCCGCCGCAAGATCGCGGAGGCCAATGAAGCGGCGTTGGACGGCGAAATTATCCTGCCGGAAGGGATACAGCCTGTTCCTCAAATGCGCAGCTTCGAAGATCTGGCGCGCCGCGTTGCCGGTATTCTGGCGTTCATGTGCGGCCTCTATGCCTTTGCCGCCATGTGGATGCCCGACACCAGCATGGTGCCCAACAGCATTTCGGAACGGTTGCTGGATATGGTTGCGATCCTGTTTCTGGGCTACATTGCCTATCACGCCTTCCGCATCTGGATTGATGAAAAGATCCAGCAGGAACAGGGCGACATGCCCGAGGGCGAGCTGGGCGATGAAGGCGGCGCAACAAGCGCCTCCCGTCTGGCCACGTTGCTGCCGCTCTTTCGGAACTTCATTCTGATCGTGATCGTTGTGACCTTTGTCCTGATCATGCTGATGGAGCTTGGCGTGAACGTTGGCCCGCTCTTTGCCGGTGCGGGCATCGTGGGAGTTGCGGTTGGCTTTGGCTCACAAAGCCTGGTGCGCGATATCTTTTCGGGGGCGTTCTTTCTCTTTGATGATGCGTTCCGCAAAGGCGAATATCTGGATGTGGGCGGCGTGAAAGGCACGGTGGAGCGTATCTCTGTCCGCTCGTTCCAGCTGCGCCACCATCTGGGTGCGCTGCACACGATGCCTTTTGGCGAAATTCAGGTCATGACCAATTATTCCCGCGATTGGGTGATCATGAAACTGCCTTTGCGCGTGACCTATGACACCGACGTGGAAAAGGTGCGCAAGATGATCAAGAAGCTGGGGCAGGAGTTGCTGAGCGATCCGGTGATCGGCGACAACTTCATCCAGCCGCTCAAATCGCAAGGCGTGATCGAGATGCAGGACAGCGCCATGATCATCCGTGTCAAGTTCATGACCAAGCCGGGCGATCAATGGCTGGTGCGCAAGACGGTTTATCAGGAAATCCGCGCGCTTTTTGAACGTGAAGGCATCAAGTTCGCCCACCGCGAAGTCACTGTGCGTCTGGCCGATGGCAAAAAGGCGGATGAGCTGGACGAAGAGCAGCAAAAGGTGATCACCGCCGCCGCACAGGCATCGCTGGAAGAAGAGATGCTGGAAGGCGGCGTAGGTGATGGTGGAGATGATCGGTAGGGCGGCAGGCCCGGCACGCCCTTCGAGGAGGTGCGTTCTCTGGGGGGAGAGGTCCCGGCTCACGGCCGGGACGGGGCTGCCTTATAGCATGTGTCGCCCACTTCATCCGGCGTGGTAAAGGTGCTCAGCTCTGCGCGCAGCAGCCACCGCCCCGGACCTGATCCGGGTCCTCTGTGCTTTAAGCCTTATACGGATCCAGACTGTCGCGCAGGCCGTCGCCCAAGAAGTTGAACGCCAGCACCACGAAGATGATCGGCAGCATCGGGATGGCCGTCCACGGGTAGATCTCAATCGACGCGAGGTTTTGCGCGTCGTTCAGCATCACACCCCACGACACCGCAGGCGCCCGCAGGCCGAGGCCAAGGAAGGACAGCGCCGTTTCCCCCAAAATCATCGCGGGGATCGACAGGGTGGCCGAAGCGATCAGGTGTGACATGAAGTTCGGCAGCAAATGCCGCCGGATCACGCGGCCCGGCTTCGCACCCATCATTTCCGCCGCGCGCACATATTCCTCTTCCCGCAGGGACAGGAATTTACTGCGCACCGCACGGGCCAGCCCCGGCCAATCCAAAATGCCCAGGATTACGGAGATGATAAAGAACACCGCCACCGGTGACCAATTTGACGGCACCGCCGCCGACAAGGCCAGCCACAAGGGCAGTTCCGGCAAAGACCGCAGGATTTCGATCATCCGGTTGATCACCCAGTCCGTCTTGCCCCCGAAATAGCCCGCAACAGAGCCAAAGAAGATGCCCAGCAGGAACGACACCGTAATGCCGATCAGGCCCACCGTCAGCGACAGTTGCGCGCCGTAAAGGATGCGGCTGAACACGTCACGCCCCAGCCTGTCAGAGCCAAGTAGAAACACCGTCGCCCCTTCGGGCGCGCAAAAAAGATGTGTGTCCGTCTTGATGAACCCGGCCAGCCGGTATTCGCGCCCTTCACAGAAGAACTTCAGCGGCATGGGCCTCGTGCGGTCCACGTCATAGGTCCAGCGGAAGCTTTCCAGATCGGCCTTGGCCGTTGTTGGATAGACATAGGGGCCAACAAAGGTGTCTTCGTGCCACCAGTGAATAAGCTGAGGCGGGTGATAGAGATGCTCCGCGCTGCGCTCATTCGGGGTGTAGGGAGAGATGAAGCCGGCAAAGGGCAGCATCAGGTAGGAGAACAGCAGGAACAGCCCCGAAATCAGGCCCAGCTTGTGGCGGCGGAACCGGCGCCAGACCAGCACCCAATTGGGCGCGTCCATGTCGGACCGATCCAGCGCAGAGAGATCAACATTCGGATCATACGGGGCGTCGTCAACGTAACGACCGTCAGGCAGCTTGCTCATCCGTCTCGCGCTCCATATCGAATGCGCGGATCCAGAAGGACCAGCAGCAGGTCAGAAATCATCGTCCCGATCAGGGTCAGCAAGGCCACAAACATCAGGATGAAAGCGGCAAGGAACTGATCCTGACTTTTCAGCGCCGTCAGCAGCGCGGGCCCAATGGTTTGCAGGCCCAGAACCACCGAAACCAGAACCGAGCCAGACACCATGCCCGGCAGCAGGTTGCCGATATCCGCGACAAAGGGGTTAAACGCCATGCGCAGCGGATATTTCGTTAGCATCCGCGAGGGCGAAAGCCCTTTGGCGCGGGCGGTTTCCACATAAGGTTTGGACAGCTCATCCAGCATGTTGGCGCGCAAGCGCTGCATCATCGCCGCCGCGCCTGAGGTGCCGATCACAAAGGTGGGCACGATCATATGCACAAGGATGGATTGCACCTTGGGCCAGGACATCGGCTCGCCCTCGTATTCCGGGGACATCAGCCCGCCAATGGGCAGGCCGAGGTATTTGTTGCCATAATAAAAGAGCATCAAGGCAAGTAGGAAGTTCGGCGTGGCAAGCCCGAGATATCCAACGAAAGCCGCCGTATAATCAACCCAGGATTCAGACCGCGCCGCCGCGATCACCCCCAGCGGCAGTGCCACCAGATAGACAAACAATACCGCTGCCAGGTTCACCAGAACGGTCAGCCACAGCGCGTCCCCGACGATATCGGCAACGGGCCGGTCAAATTCGAAGGACCAGCCGAAATCCCCCTGGATCAGGCCGGAAAACCCCTGCGGCCCCGGCGCAAAGCCCGCCCAGATCAGGTATTGTTCCCACAAGGGCCGGTCGAGCGCGTATTCCTTGCGTAAGAATTCCGCTTTGGCGACCCCTTCGGCTTGTCCGGTCGCGCGCAATTCTGCGATTTGGTTCGACAGGTAATCGCCCGGTGGCAGGTTGATGATGATGAAGATCAGGATCGAGACGACAAACAGCGTCACAATCATCGTCATCAGACGATAAATCGCGTAGCGGATGAACATCATTCGGACACCTGCGCGATTTGCTCTGCGTCAACAAAGTAATATTCATCAGGCCGATGCACCCCGAAATGCGCGCCCGGCTCCCAGGCCCAGGTGGCGAATTCGGGCACATTGCGCAGCTTGTCGTTCACGATCACGGGCTGCGGGGCCTCTGACAAGACGCCAATCGCATATTGCTGATCGGCGTGGATATAGAGCATGTCGCGCCAGATCTGGCCACGTTCTGCTTCGTCAAAGGTGTTCTGCCATTTCTTGGCCAGATCCATCAGCTCTTGCGCTTTGGGCATGTCAATCGGCTCCCCCGCCGCGCCGCGCGTCTGATAATGCTGGCCCCACTTCGGCCAGCTTAGAAATTCCTGCCGCGTCGGGGCGAGGTAATCGGGCGGGGTGTAGGCCTGTGGAATGCCGTTGTCCCAGCCAAACCAGACCGAAGACATGGTCAGCCCGGCATAGACCCGGTTGCGGAGGATATCGCGATCCAGCGGGCGCATGATCATCTTGATGCCCAGATCACGCCAGGTGTCGGTGATGATGGCCAGCGCGTTTTCCACCTCTTGCCGCTCGCCTGCCGTCTCAACGATGAATTCCATCGGGCGGCCATCCGGCAGCAGGCGGATGCCAGCGGGGGTGCGGTTGTGCAGCCCCATTTCGTCTAGCATCAGGTTGGCGGTGTCTGGATCGTGCAGCGCCCATTTGGTCAGGTTCTTGCTGTCAAAGAACGGGGAGGCCGCCAGCGCGGTCATGCCGCCCTCTTTGGCGAGGCCAAAGTAAAGCGCGCGGTTGATCATGCGGCGGTCAATGCCCAGCGAAAGCGCGCGGCGGAACCGGGCATCGCGCATCACCTCGCGCCAGACCGGATCGGCAAAGTTCAAATTGGGGTAAATCGCGATTTGGCTCGCGGCACCGTTGGCCCAGAGATGGGTTTTGTAGCCCGCGCCGTCGGTTTCGCCCTTTTTAAGAATGGAGGTATCGCGGAAATCCAGCCCGCGCGCCTGCAAATCGGTTTCGCCCGCGTTGGTCTTGGCCGCGACAAGGCCGCCCGCCACAATCGTCATTTCCACGACATCGATGTAAGGCAGCTGCGTACCTTGCGCGTCTACACGGTGATAAAACGGGTTGCGCACAAACAGCTGGCGCGAAGAGGGGGCTGCACTTGCAGGCATCCAGGGCTGCAACGTCGGCAGCTCTGGGTTGTCGTATTTGTACATGTTGTCGACATTGTTGTGCAGCGGCGCCCAGCCGCGCACGCGCGCATCGTCAATCGCCTCTTCCAAGGCCTCAGGATCCGCAAAGCTCTCGTGGAACTGTTTGAGGTAATGGGCCGGCCGATAGATGAACGGAGGCCGCGCACCGGCAAGGGTCTGCAGGAAGTTCGGGTTGGCCTTGGACCATTCGATCACAATCGTCAGTTCGTCCGGGAAGGAGACATCGGCCACCTCATCGCCCAAACGCATCACGCTGGGCGGGCCATTGGGGCTGAGTTCTTCGTTGTTGGCGACGTGGACCCACCAATATTCGAAATCTGCGCTGGTGAACGGCGCGCCATCTGACCATTTGTGCCCCTCACGGAGCGTCATGACGAATTTTCGGTCTTCGATGACCTCCAGATCGGCGAGGATGTCTGGAACCAGCTTGTAATCTTCGTTGTAGCCCACAAGGCGGGCGTAGCCGTAAACAACCATCTGACGGATGTCTTTGGACCGGGCGACCATTGTGCGCAAAACGCCACCCTGTTCACCAAACGTGCGCCCTTTGGCGGGCAGGTCGACAACCATTGGAACAGCAGGTACGCGATCGCTGGCCGCAGGCAGCTCTCCTCGATCGACTTCAGCTTTCCAAAAGTTACTTTCTTTCACTGGAACTGATTGCGCCCAAGCCATGCTGGCGCAGAGAATAAAACCAAAAGCAATCGCCAAACGATCAAACATGCGCACGCACCTTGTGACCAGGTTCAAGTTCAATCAAATCCGGGGCTGTGTCCCCGTCAAATCGGAATTCTTCGCCCCAAGTGTCGGGCGCGCCGGCGCCTTTTGACACAAGAGATAAATCAATCGGCCGGTTCAAATCCGGTTCAGGCTGCGCAGCGATTAACGCCTTGGTGTAAGGGTGGCGCGGGTTGTAAAAAAGCGTTTCCGCGGGCGCCTGTTCCACCACCATACCTTGCCGCATCACGGCAACATCGTCTGCAATCCGCGACACAACGGCCAAATCGTGGCTGATGAACAAATAGCTCAGCCCCATGCCGTCGCGAATGGTTTCCAACAGGGTTAGGATCTGATCCTGAACCGACACATCAAGCGCCGAGGTGGGTTCATCACAGACCAGCAACACCGGATCCAACGTGAGCGCGCGCGCAATCGACAAACGCTGGCGCTGTCCGCCAGAAAAGGCGTGGGGGTAGCGCGACAGCATATCAGGGCTTAGCCCGACCCACCGAAGCATTTCGGCGGCTTTGTCCCGGCGCGCGGTGCGATCACCGATTTTGTGAATCTCCATCGGCTCGGTCAGAGCCTCTTGAATGCGCATCCGCGGGCTGAGCGAAGAATAGGGGTCTTGAAACACCATCTGCGCTTGCTTTTGAAAGGCAACCTTTTCGCTGCGGCTCATGTCGTGAATGGCGACATCTGCCTCACCTGCTTTGGGCCGGAAAAAGATCTCGCTCCCCGGGTCTGGGATTTCGGCGCCCAAAGCGATCCGGGCGCAGGTTGTTTTGCCGGATCCGCTTTCGCCCACGACAGCGAGCGTTTTGCCACGTGGCAACACAAGATTTACATCTCGGCAGGCATAAATCTCTTTCGATTCTTTCCAGCCACCAGCGCGCATGGTGAACGTCTTGCGCACGCGGCGCAGCTGCAAAATCGGATCTTCGATATCAAGTGGTGCCGCAGGCTCGGCCACTTCAGGGATCATCGGGGCCGCCGCGAATAGCTTTTTGGTGTAGCCATGTGCCGGGCTACCCAATACCGCCTCTGCCGTGCCGCTTTCCATCACGCGGCCCTTGTTCATGACAACGACCTGTTCGGCCATGTTGGCCACCACACCCAGATCGTGGGTCACCAGAATGACGCTCATCCCGGTCTCTTGCTGCAAGTCTTTGATCAGCCCCAAAACCTGCGCCTGCGTTGTCACATCCAGCGCTGTGGTCGGCTCGTCCGCGATTAGCAAGCTGGGCTTGGCCACCATCGCCATGGCGATCATTGCCCGCTGACGCATCCCGCCAGACAGCTCAAACGGATAGGATTGATAGGCGCGCTCTGGATCGGGAAAGCCCACACGCTCAAAATTGTTGAGCACCAGCTTGTGCGCCTCTTTGGGCGTCATGTCCCGGTGCAGGCGCAGCACTTCGCTGACCTGATTGCCAATGCGGTGCAACGGCGACAAGGACCGCATCGGTTCCTGAAAGATCATCGAGATCGAATTGCCGCGGATGTCGCGCATCTTGCGTTCGCTGAGCGCCAGCAGATCATTGGCCGATGCCACAGTTTGATCCGGGTTGAACCGGATCTGACCCTGTCTGATTTGCGCCGTACCCGGCAGGATGCGCAGCGCAGAGCGGCAGGTCAAAGTTTTGCCTGATCCGCTTTCACCAACCAAAGCAAGCGTTTCGCCAGGCTCTATCGAAAAGCTGACGTTCGACACCACAGGTGGCGCCTCACCGAAACCGATGCTTAGATTATCCACCTCCAAAAGGGGTGCCATTCACCTTCCCCACGTGAATTTCATTTTTGCACACTGAAACCTGATTCCGCCCCAAGCGCAAACACGCATCGCAGCCAGCCAGAAAATAGCGCCTCAGTTTCAATAGGCGGTAGAAGGTGACAAATCTATAAAAACTGTTCCGACATTGGGTTGTCTTGTTGCGCAGTGCTGCAAATTTGTGAATGACGTAGCGGCGTTTCGCCGGGGCCTTGAGGTGGCAACACCCTTAAGTCTAGGGTTTCGCGGCAGTGCCGAGCCGGTTGAGGCTGGAAAGAATCCCGCGCGGCACACAAAGAAAGTTATGGGAGGAATTGGGATGAGCGATACGGTCGCCTATGAGCGCCACGGAGATGTGGCTGTTCTGAAAGTGAACAACCCGCCGGTAAATGCGCTGAGCCAGTCCGTACGGCAGGGGCTGCTGAACGGGATCGAACGTGCGGAATCGGATGATGGCGTGCGCGCAGTCCTGATCGTTGGAGAAGGCAGCGCCTTCTTTGCCGGGGCGGACATCACGGAATTCGGAAAACCGCCGATGGCGCCAGCGTTGCCGGATCTTGTGGACCGGATGGAAGCCTCTCCTTTGATCATCATCGGATCCATGCACGGGGTATCTCTGGGCGGTGGTCTCGAAGTGGCGCTGGGCTGCCAGTACCGGCTCGCGGTTCCGTCGGCCAAGATTGGCCTGCCCGAAGTGCATCTGGGCCTGATCCCAGGCGCAGGTGGTACCATTCGCCTGCCTCGTTTGTGCGGGATCGAAGCGGCGCTTGATATCATGACAACCGGTAAACATGTGCCTGCACAACAGGCCCATGCGCTGGGCATCGTTGACGAAGTGCGGGACGGTGATCCATTCGAAAACGGTTTGGCGTATGCCAACGAGCTTTTGGCCAAGAATGCGCCGCGCCGTGTGGTGAGTGAACTTGAGATGCCCAAGTCAGATGATTGGGATGCTCTTTATGATGCCGTTTTGGCCAAAAGCCGGGGGCAAATTTCGCCGGCGATGTGCGTGCGTTCTATGCAGGGCGGCGCAGAAATGCCTTTTGCAGAAGCGCTTTTGAACGAACGCAAGATCTTTGTAGAGCTACTGCAGGGCGATCAATCCAAGGGCATGATCCACGCCTTTTTCTCGGAACGGGCCGTGGGCAATCTGCCTGAACTGAAAGGGGTTGACCCTCGCGCGTTGACTCAAATCGGCGTGATCGGTGGTGGCACAATGGGGGCAGGCATTGCGACCTCTGCGCTCTTGTCAGGGCTGAACGTGACGATGCTGGAAATGTCGGCTGAGGCCGGCGAAGCCGCACGTGGCCGGATCGAAGGCAATCTGGCTGGCGCCTTGAAGCGCGGCAAGATCAGCGCGGAACGCCACGAAGAGATTATGACCAAAGCGCTGACTGTTGTGACGGATTATGCCGCCCTGTCTGACGCCGATCTGGTGATCGAAGCTGTGTTTGAAGAGATGGAAGTGAAAAAGACCGTCTTCAAACAGCTTGATGCCGTGTGCAAGCCGGGGGCCATTCTGGCGTCGAACACGTCTTATCTGGACATCAACGAAATCGCCTCTGTCACCAGCCGCCCGGCAGATGTTCTGGGGCTGCACTTCTTCTCGCCTGCACATGTCATGCGTTTGCTTGAGGTGGTCGTGGCGGATGCAACTGCGCCGGATGTGGTGGCGACCGGTTTCGCGCTTGGCAAGCGGATGGGCAAGATCAGCGTGCGCGCGGGCGTGTGCGATGGCTTTATCGGCAACCGGATTTTGTCGACCTATCGCACCTGTGCCGATCACATGATCCTGGACGGCGCATCGCCCTACGAGATTGATCAGGCGTTGGAAGAGTTCGGATTTGCGATGGGGCCTTTTGCCGTGGCTGATCTGGCCGGGCTCGATATCGGTTGGGCCGTACGGAAACGCAAACGCGCCGAAGGTCTCGATCCACGGGCGCGTGATGCGGCTTATGTGGATACGATCTGCGAAGCGGGCAATTTTGGCCAGAAGACGGGCAAAGGTTACTACGACTATTCCGCAGGGGCGAAAGCCCGTGTGCCGAACCCAGATGTTCTGCCGTTGATTGATGCAGAACGCGAAGCGCAAGGCATCACACCGAAGACCTTCACCAAGGAAGAGATCGTGCGTCGTTACATGGCTGCGATGGTCAACGAAGCGGCAAAGGTTGTTGGTGAAGGCATTGCGCGGCGCCCGTTGGATGTGGATATGACACTTCTCTTTGGGTATGGCTTCCCACGCTATCGTGGCGGGCCGCTGAAATGGGCGGATATCGTTGGCGTCGAAGGATTGCTGAACGACATCAAATCCTATGCGGAAGAGGATGATTATTTCTGGCAACCAGCGCCGCTTCTGGAAAAGCTGGTGGCGGCTGGTAAAACCTTTGAACATCTCAACAAGGGTGACACGGTATGACCACGCGCGAAGCGGTCATTCTGTCTGCCGCCCGCACCGGCATGGCCAAATCCTTCCGTGGGTCGCTCAACATGACCCACGGGGTCACGATGGGTGGCCATGTTGTTGAACATGCGGTGGCCCGCGCCGGTGTGGACCCTGATCAGATCGAAGATTGCGTGATCGGCTGCGGCTTTCCCGAAGGCGTGACGGGCCAGAACGTTGCCCGCCAAATCGCGCTGCGTGCTGGCTTGCCGGTGACGGCGTCTGGAATGACTGTGAACCGCTATTGTTCGTCCGGCTTGCAATCTGTGGCGTTGGCGGCGAATGCGATCACGCAAGAAGGCGCAGGCCCGATGATTGCCGGTGGCGTGGAATCCATCAGCCTGGTGCAAACCGACGTCTCCGCCAACCAAGACCCGTGGCTGGCCGAACATAAGCCTGATGTCTACATGCTGATGATTGACACGGCCGACAACGTGGCGCGGCGTTATAATGTCGGCCGCGAGGATCAAGATGAATTCGGCCTGATGAGCCAACAACGCATCGCGGCCGCGCAAAGCGCGGGCTTTTTTGACGATGAAATCGTGCCGATGGACACGGTTATGTTGGTCAAAGACAAGGAAACCGGAGCGGGCAGTGAACATGCCGTGACCGTCACCCGCGACGAATGCAATCGCCCGACCACAACGCTGGACGGGCTGACCGCGCTTCAGCCGGTGCGCGAAAATGGCTTTGTGACAGCGGGCAACGCCAGCCAATTGTCGGATGGTGCCGCGGCCACCGTTCTGATGGACAGCGCTGAGGCAGAGCGTCAGGGCCTGGAGCCGATGGGCGCCTTCAAAGGCTTTGCCGTGGCGGGTTGCGAACCCGACGAGATGGGCATCGGCCCGGTCTTTGCCGTGCCACGTCTGTTGGAGCGCCACGGCCTCAGCATCGACGATATCGACCTGTGGGAACTGAACGAAGCCTTTGCCAGCCAGGCGCTCTATTGCCGCGACCGGTTGGGCATTGACCCGGAAAAATACAACGTCAACGGCGGCTCGATCGCTATTGGCCATCCTTTCGGCATGAGCGGCAACCGTATGGTTGGCCACATCCTGCGTGAAGGCAAAAGACGCGGCGCGAAATACGGCGTCGTGACAATGTGTGTAGGCGGCGGCATGGGTGCCGCTGGCCTGATCGAAATCTACTGAGGGAGCCTAAGATGGACCTGAGCTATTCTGATGAAGACCTCGCTTTCCGCGACGAAGTACGCGCGTTTTTGGCCGAGTTGCCGCCCGAACTGACCGAGAAGAATGGGGCCGAGCTTGGCAAAGAAGGTATTGAACGCTGGCACGCTATTCTGAACGAAAAAGGCTGGCTGGCGCAAAACTGGCCCAAGGAATTTGGCGGGGCTGCGTGGAACGCGGTGCAGCGTCACATCTTTGAAGAAGAAGCCGCGCGCGCAAATGCGCCGCGTATCGTGCCTTTCGGTTTGTCGATGCTTGGCCCGGTGCTGCAAAAGTTTGGCTCGAAAGAGCAGCAGGACCGCTGGCTGCCCCGTATTTTGAACGGGGATGATTGGTGGTGTCAGGGCTATTCTGAACCCGGCGCGGGATCGGACCTTGCCAGCCTCAAGATGACCGCAGAGCGGGATGGCGATTACTATATCTGCAACGGCCAGAAAACCTGGACCACGCTGGGTCAGCACGCCAACATGATCTTTTGTCTCGTGCGCACCGACAAGGATGTGAAACAGCAAGAGGGTATTTCGTTCCTTCTGATCGACATGAACACGCCGGGCATCGAAGTGCGCCCGATCATCCTGTTGGATGGCACGCACGAGGTGAACGAGGTGTGGTTCACAGACGTCAAAGTGCCGGTTGAAAACCTGGTGGGCGAAGAGAACAAAGGCTGGACCTATGCCAAGTACCTGCTGACCCACGAGCGCACGAACATTGCGGGTGTTGGTTTCTCAGCGGCGGGCCTGGATACGGTCAAGCGTATCGCCAAAGCGGCCAACCACAACGGCAAGCCGCTGATCGAAAATCCACAGTTTGCCGCGCGTGTGGCGCAGGTGGAAATTGATCTGCGGGCCATGTCCACGACAAACTTGCGCATTATCTCCAAGGCGGCGGCAGGCGAAGCACCGGGTGTGGAAGCCTCCATGCTCAAGGTCAAAGGCACGATCATCCGGCAAGAGATCAACGATCTGACCCGCCGCGCGGTGGGGCCTTATGCGATGCCATTTGCCTCTGAGGCGATCGAGGGGGCCAATGATCCAATGCCCGATCCGTTTGATGCGGGTGCGGTTGCGGGCCAGTATTTCAACAACCGCAAGCTTTCGATCTTTGGCGGCTCGAACGAAATTCAGCGCGGTATCATCGCGAAAATGAAGATGGGGGTCTGATCCGTGGACTTTAACCTCACAGAAGAACGACAAATGCTGCAAGACAGTTTGCGGCGCTATCTGTCTGACAAATACACAACCGCCAAGCGCAACGAGATCCTGGAAAGCGACAGCGGCATATCGGCGGATATCTGGGCCGAACTGGCCGAGCTGGGTGTGATCGGCGCGCTCTTTACCGAAGAGCAGGGCGGCTTTGGTGGCGCGGGGTTTGATATCTCTGTCGTCTTCGAAGAGTTGGGCCGCGCCGGTGTGGTTGAGCCGTTTCTTGACAGCGCGCTGGTCGGTGGCCGGTTACTGGCGGCGATGGGCCGGGATGATCTGGTGGAACAGATGATCGGTGGAGAGATCCACCTGGCCTTTGCCCATG
>JABSSA010000148.1 GCA_013214665.1 Paracoccaceae bacterium | reverse complement strand
GTTTGCGGTGTGGCGCTTGCTCATGCTAACGTACTGCGAAAGCTGACAGGCTTTTTC
This sequence comes from Paracoccaceae bacterium, assembly GCA_013214665.1. Lineage (GTDB taxonomy): Bacteria > Pseudomonadota > Alphaproteobacteria > Rhodobacterales > Rhodobacteraceae. The sequence goes on along the minus strand of JABSSA010000148.1, from coordinate 9,575 downwards.
TATTTGGCCCCGGTTCACAGTTGCCGCTGTGACGGGGCCTTTTTCGTTTTGAACCGGCGAATTTGGCTTTGAAACTTTCGCTTTTTGTTCACTTTTTGTCAGGGGGTGTTTTGCACCCTTAAGCCGTTGTTTCCGCTTGCGCTCTTTCTGGATTGCAAATCCGTGTACACCGGTTCGATTCCGGTACTCGCCTCCACAAGATCTCCTTCTATTTCGCTCCCCCCTCCGCACACATCATCGGGCAAACACTCTCAAGAACCGCTCGCCAATTTCGGACGTACCCCGCACCCTCAAAAGACGCGTTCATGTCACTGTGGTATCAATGCACGCGCCTCGTTCAGTTGAACCCAAACTCGCGCCTCCAGACTGCCCCGCGTCAATCAAGGCTTCGGTTTCGGCGTGGTTGCGGTTAAGCAAGCCTGATGTATTCGCAATTAGGGTCAGCACCTCACATGCCCACCTTGCCAGATTTTCGACTTGAAACGCATTTTTCCAAATGGGAGTTCAAAGCGCGCTATCACATGACCGCGTCAGACGCCCAAGCCATGTCCTTGCGCGAGTTGCTGGCGATGGCCTCCCCCGAAGATCGCGAAGCCTTTGAAGGATTGTGGCTTGGCTATACAGAAACGTTTGGGGCACCGGATTTGCGCGCGGAAATCGCGGCCACATACGCCAGCCAATCTGCCTCTGATATCCTGTGCTTTGCCGGTGCAAGTGAAGGCATTTTTGCGGCCAACAACGTGATCCTGGAACCAGACAGCCACGCGATCGTGGTCACGCCGAATTACCAATCACACGAAACCCTACCGGTGGCAATTTGCGAAGCAACCGGCGTGCCGCTTGATCCGAATGACAACTGGTCGCTTGATATTGACCGTATTGCGGATGCAATCCGCCCCAACACGCGCCTTGTGACGATCAATTTCCCGCATAACCCAACCGGAGCCATTTTGCCGCTTGACCGGTACAACGCCTTGATCGAGCTGTGCCGCAAGCATGGCATCTACATCCTGCACGACGAGATTTTTAACGGCTTGGGTGAAACAGGCACAGCGCACCTGCCCTTTGTGGCTGATGTGTACGAACGCGGTTTGTCGCTCAATGTGATGTCGAAGTCGTTCGGTTTGCCAGGGCTTCGGGTTGGATGGATCGCCTGTCAGGACGCAGAGATCCTGTCAAAGATGGAGCGGCTGAAACACTATTTGTCGATCTGCAATTCCGGCCCCAGCGAACGCCTCACCCTCATCGCATTGCGCAACAAAGCGCGCATTCTTGCACGCAATTGCGCCATCGTGGACGAAAACTTAAGCAAATGGGACGCGTTCTTTGACCAGTACCCCGACCTCTTCGAATGGCGCAGGCCCGATGGATCATGCATGGCCTTTCCGCGCTACAAAGGCCCGGAAGGTGTAGAGGCCTTTTGCGCCTCGCTGGTCGAAGACAGCGGTGTGCTGTTTTTACCGAGCACGATTTATGCGTCCGAGCTTGGCCCGACACCCAAGGATCGCTTTAGGCTTGGGTTTGGCAGGTCCAATTTGGACGAAGGTTTGGCCGCGCTTACGGCGCACTTGCAGCGCAACACGTAGGCTGTTTCACGTAAACAGAACGATCCAGCCACAAATGGCTTAGGTCTCGCGGGTTATGGGAAGCGCGTTCAGCGCCTTGGCCAAAGCCCAAGCGCTTGCTTGGTGAATGATGCCGATGTCACCGTTGGCCAATGCAGCATCGATATCGGCTGTGCTGAGCGCGGCAATCTCCATCTCCTCCAAATCGCCAGAGTCTGGCTCGGCGATTTTGTTGCATCCCGTCGCAACATAATAATTGCCCACACAGCCCCGTTGATTGCCGTTATCTACAAACTCGCCCAGATGCGTCAGACTTTGGGCCTCGTATCCGGTTTCTTCCAACAACTCGCGGCGCACCGCAACGTCGGGGGCTTCGCCGTCTTCGACAAAGCCTGCGGGAAAGGTCAAAGACACACGGCCAAGACCGTGTTTGTATTGGCGAATGGTCAGGATCCGACCATCGGGCAAAACGGGCACAACAACCGCAAACGCGCGCAAATGAACCTGAAAGAAATCGTCGACACTTTTCCCGTCAGGCAATTCAACGCGCTGTTTCAGCACCTTCAGATACGGTGAGGCGTCGAACACCACGTTTTCCTGAACAGTCTTCCACGGTTTCATCACGACACTCCCTCAACCTGCCGCATCATTCCGATGCCGCGGAAACATCAACGCGATACCCAAACCGCGCAGCCGTGCCCGGTGCCAACGTGAGGCTGTTGGGTCGTTCCGCAATGTTCGGCCCGTCGCCCACCAAGGATGCTGTACCGTGCCATGGCTCGATGCAAAGAAACGGCGCGCCCACGGGTCGCCACAGCGCCAAATCCGGCAGGTTTTCAAAAGTGAAATCAAGCACAAGGCCCGTTTCCGCACCATAGCGTAAGGGCTGTGCCCCGTTTGGGAAAACCAAAGCCCCATCCGCGAAATGATCGTCATTCACCGTCAAGACGCCATCTTTAAAGGGGCCGTCGAACATGTCGAACTCAAGCAGGCCATCAGGCCTCAGCGGGCGACGCTTGAGGTTTTCTGCGTCCTTCAATCTCACATGATGCGCGGCGTCAGAATCGGGCAAAGGCCAACAGAACGCAGGATGAAAACCAAACCCGAAAGGCATCGGCGACGCGCCTTCATTCGAAACCTCGACAGATACAGTCAGCGACGCGCCATTCAGCTCATGCATCACTGACAGCCTGAAATCGAAGGGATAGACGGCTTTGGTCTCTTCGGACGCGCGCAAAACATGCGTGCATTGCGTGTCGGTCGCGTGCTCCAATTCGAACACAAGGCGTCGCGCAAGCCCGTGTTGCTTCATCTCCGCAGTGACCCCGCCGGACGAGACGATGTCATCTACCGCACGGCCCACGATCGGAAAAAGTACCGGCGCCCGACCTGCCCAATGCGCGGCATCTCCATGCCAGAGGAGGTCTTGGCCAGACGCGGTGCGCAAATACTGCATTTCAGCGCCAAGAGGAGCCACCCCCAAGCTCAGATCGTCTGTCGACAAGGTGCACAATTGATCAGGCATTTCGCCTCTCCTTACGCGTCAGGCGACACGGAGGTCACACCGACCAGTCGCCATAGTTCAAAGGGGTTGCCAAAACCGCTTGTTCGCGGGTCGCTATACCTCGGGCCAAGGATGCATCTACACGGCGCAACACACAATGTTGGTTTGGCAAATGGGGAGTGCACAAGCTTGGTGCGCTGTTTCGGTAGCAACTGGCTTGATCTAAGTCGCGGGTGTTGAAGGCTCAGATGCCACCAGCCGTTTCCGGATTTCGCTTCTCTCGGCTTCGTTCAAAAAGGCAGCGTCCAAAGCCCATTGGTAAGTTCGTTCAACAAACTCCATTGTCAATTCATGTGCACTCATCAAAGTGCTGACTTCGGTGTCTAGGTCGATAGCAAACAAGGCTGGATCATCTGTATTGATCGAGAACCGGCATTCGGCCTCCACCAATTTTCGGATCGGCAGGTCGCGCAGAGACTGATAGACACCCAAGCGCACGTTGCTGGTTGGGCAAACGTCGAGTTGAATACCAAGTGTCCGGATCTCCTCTAACGTGGCGCGACTTTCAGCTGCACGAATGCCGTGCGCAATGCGCTGCGGAGACAGACGATCAATCACCTCATCAATAGACTTCGCGCCACACTGCTCACCCGCATGCGGATAGATTTCCAACCCCAACGACCGAGCCGCCAACAACGGATCCACCAAATCAGCGAGAGGGTGTGTTTCGTTGCCTCCCAAACCAACCGCCACGATATTTGATGACTTGAGATCAAGGGTTCCGAGCCATGTGACCACCCTTTCCGAATTTGCAGGATATCCCCGAACCAAATCCACGATCCAGTTTATCGTAATCCCGTGCTGAGCCAAAACCCGGTCCCGTGCGGCGTTGAGCGCGTGCAAAATGCCGCCAAGGCCGATGGAATGCCGGAAATACAACTGCGGCACCCAGATGACTTCCGCATAGACCACGTTCTCCCGGCGCAGACGTTCTCCGAGCAACAGACCAGCCTCAAAGAAATCCTTAGGCAGACGCAGCGTCTGTGCAGTCATCACAATCAACTGCGCAAACTGGGCGAAGGATTTGAACCGTCCTGGCCTGTACCGCTGAAATGCCGACGCATGCTTAGCAAGTCCGTTGCGAGTTGCAACGCGGGCGAGGATCGGCGAAGGAACGGACCCTTCGAGATGCAAGTGTCCGGTGACTTTCTTAATCGGAACGCGAACCATATCATGCAGGCCTTTGAGCAATGTTGGACTTGCCGGTTTGTACCATCTTTACCATAGCTTATTGGTCAGATGCTCAAACACGTGCGTGTTGCATTCATCTAACTTGATCCGTGCGCAAAAGGACGACACATTTCGCCCAAAATCGGCTTGGCGCATTGCTGGCCGTGTACACTCCGTTTGACAGCTTAGGTTGACACATTCATGCCAACGTGGACATCCGTCACAACAACGAACGCGCCAGCCTGGTACATTCTTGGACATGCCCGTCACTTGTTGGATCAGGGCGCGTTCAAACCCATTTACTTCCTGGACATGCCAGAGATTTATTCGTCGAGCGATTTTGAAGAATTGCAGCGAAACGTGCGCATCGTGCTTTGTAACGATGACTATTGGAACAAGCTAACAGCCAAGCCAGGATCAGTTCCTAAACGACAGCTCATCAATCTAAAGGTCGCGCGGGCGTTCTGCGCATGTGATTGGTTCTTGCATTTAGACTCAGATGAATTTCTTCACTTGGAGCGGGACTTTGCCGATCTAACACATGGGCTGCCCACGGAAATCCACGAAATCCGGCTCCAGAACTTTGAGCGGATCATAAGCCCAGACGCGCCTACATGGCATACCGGCCGATTCCGCGTTCCCTGCTGGGACACTGCGGCCCTGTCGCAGTATCCGGAGTTTATTCAGCCGTTCCTCGGGCTTGGCCTCGCGAATTACTATCATGGAAAGTCATTTGTGAAGAACCGGCCAAACCTCCTTCAGGGCATTCACGGGGCCATCAGAAAAAGTGAATTTGAAGTCATACGCTTCCACCTACCTTGGGAGGCTGGGTTTGTAGGTCACTACCAGTTCAATGGCTACGAAGCCTTTTACAAGAGGATCACGAACAAACGCCAATTCGGAGGCGCCCTGCTCGAACATGAGAAAGCGCAAGCGCGCTGGATTGCAGACGCCAACTTTGGACGTGATGACATATTCCGGATCGCAAAATCATTATTCGAAGCGCAAGACACCGAAGCGGAGCGCTACATGGAACATGCATTGTTTCGGGAGATGCCGCAGGCGTATACGGAAAGGCTTGCAAACGCGTTCGATGCAGAGCAATTGCGGTTCCCTTAACACTCTCCTGCACAGCTTTGTCGAGGACCGGATAATCGGCCTCCCGAACCGCGCCACACCCTACATGAAGGCACTTCCCCGGTCAGGGTAACCGGTGCATTTGGTTGTCACCGAGGTGGGTTAGCGCGTCGCAAAAAAGTCAAATTTCCACCTCTGGCAAACCATTTAGACATTGGTTACTGGTACGCCTGTATCTAGTGCACATTCGTAACGGTAAACTCACATGGCAGACCTGTCCCTGGACGCTAACACGTTCGGATCTTTCTCTATTTCGGCTGGAAATAATGGCGAAGATGACACGGTCACTGTGAACGTTGGGGCGGGATTTTTCGGCACAATCAATGTCGACTCGTCGAACAACGACGGTGAGATCGAAACGGTGAGCCTGAACCTTCCTGCTGGATGGTCGGTGAATCTGTTCGGAGAGACGAGCGATACGTTCGAGTCGCCCACCTGGGTTCAACACGCTTACATCATTGTGCGCGACGATGGCTCCCAAGCGGGTCTGTTGCAGATCCGATCGAACGATGCGGCACCGATATGTTTTGTGCAAGGCACTGAGATTCAGACACCACAAGGTCCCCGGCCGGTTGAAAGCCTCAAGGTCGGTGACGACGTGTTGACGATTGACGGAAAAAGAAAACCAATTCGTTGGATTGGCTCACGCAGGCTGCAAACCCCGCGCCTGATAAAGGACGCGTCACTAAGGCCGGTTCGTATTTCCGCCAACACCTTGGGCCAAGGCATTCCGTCTCGCGATTTATGCGTGTCTCGCCAACATCGGATTCAACTGTCGAACAGGGTTGCCAGACGCATGTTTGGCACAAAGAATGTTCTTGTAGCGGCTCACAGGCTGACAGCTTTCCCCGGGATTGATGAATTTGTTCCACAGGGGGACGCGGTCTATTTTCATATTCTGCTGGATGATCACGATGTGATTATGGCAAACGGCACACCGGCCGAGACCCTCTATCTTGGACAAGAGGCGCAAAAGGCTCTTGATCCCATGGCGAGGGCCGAAATCAAGGCTCTGTTCCCCGATCTGTTTGAGTGCCGTGATGAAGCGTCTCTCTCGCGACATGTGATCCCGAAAAACCAACAACAAAAGAGCTTGTGCCAAAGGCTGGCAAAAAGACAAAGGATAGCGATCGAAACGCTCAGCCTGACCCAGTAGCAAGTGCTTAAGCTGGTGATGAAGATCGGAAAATTTTCATTGTCTCGTTGAGTTTTGTGGTGCTTCGAGAGGCCTCAAGACAAAAGTAAGATGCGGCTAACAGTTACGCAACGCGTCTGAGCTGTCAGATTTTTCTGCCTGCAGATCTGCGGATTACGCCAAACACCCCCGTTAGCCCCCTGGTACAGGGGCTCGTAAATCTTTGATCTACTTTGGGATTTTGGCTCCGGCGGTAGGGATCGAACCTACGACCAATTGATTAACAGTCAACTGCTCTACCGCTGAGCTACGCCGGAACTGAGGCTCGCTATAGCAACAGCGATTCCGGGCGTCCAGTGGGTGTGAGCAAAAAAATTCACGAATGACAAAAGACCTGAGCCGCTCTCAGTGTCAGGTGCAAAAAAGGGCCGGGTTGTGCCCCAAACAAACACATATATTGGCAGATCGCCCTTGGCTTGGCATGGTTGCGGCATGACCGAAATCACTCTGACATCTGATACGCTGCAAGCTTCGATCCAAACTCGCGGCGCGACACTAACCAAATTCCGCTGGAAAGAGACTGACACGCCTCTGATTCTTGAATTCAGCGACCCGGGGGATCCCATTGGGCGGGACGTGTTTGCGGGCGTCATCGTCGGGCCTTTGGCCAACAGGGTGCGGACGCCTTTGCATGTGAACAGTGTGGAATACGATCTTGGCCAACCAAAAGACAGTGTTGTGTTGCATGGAGGTGAGTCCGGGTTGTCGAACGAGACCTGGAGCATCGAGGCCCATACGGACACGCAGGTTATGCTCACCATATTCAGGGCCCATATGTCCGATGGCTTCCCCGGAGACCGGCGCATAACCGTAACCTACAGCCTTTCTGGTGCGACTATGTCAGTGGAAATCATCGCCACGTCCACAGAGCCAACCGCCTTCGCCCCCGCTCATCACCCCTATTGGACATTGGGCGAGCCAGGCGGCACCAAGAACATGATGCTTGAGGTTGCCGCTGACCACGTGATCCCCGTGGACGATCGCCAATTGCCAACCGGAGAGGTTATGCCCGTTGATGCGACTGTGTTTGATCACCGAACCGCGCGCACGCCCGACGCCACGTTGGATCACAACTTCTGTTTGACCCAAAATCAGCGTCCTACGCCAGAATTTGCCTGCCGTTTGAGTGCCGCGAATGGCATGGTTTTGGACATCGACACCACAGAGCCTGGCCTGCAAGTCTATTCTGGTTCGGGGCTGCCCAGCCTTGCGCCAAGTCGCACAAACGGACCAGTGTGCGCACCGCTTGCCGCCATGGCGCTAGAGCCGCAGTTCTGGCCAAACGCGCTGGAACACCCGCATTTTGCACAACCTTTGATCACATCCAGTTACAGCTTTAAACAATTTTCACGGTATCGCCTGCATTCTAAGCATTCGCCTTGATTTTGCCTGATTCTGGGCGTGCACTTTTACTTGCAACAAAGGTTGTGAGTTCAAAGTGTACCCAGTGAGATAAAAAAGGCAGTACAATGAATACCCAGGAACCAACCCCCAAAAAGCCAAACCCACGTCCCAAGCCAAAGCCGATGCCATTTTCGGATTGGGCCAGCATCTAAGGCTGACGTTTTAGGATTGGTACGATACATTCGGCCCTATGGCTGACCCGGTATCGTCGATTAGAAATCTTGGCCCCGCGATGGATGAGGCTTGCGCGCGCGCAGGTATCCATGACGCGGAAACCCTGCGCGATCTTGGCGCGGACGAGGCATATCGCCGCTTGCTGAAGTCAGGCAGCAAACCTCACTTCATCGGCTACTACGTCCTTGTTATGGGCCTGCAGGGCCGGCCCTGGAATGATTGTAAGGGCAAGGAAAAGGCAGAGCTTCGCAAACGGTTTGATGCGATCAAAGCGACAGCGTTTGACAAAAACCTGTCTGAGTTTGAGCGCACGCTTGATGCGATTGGCGTGATCGAACGCCCCCGCTGAACAGCTAGAGACGCAAAAAAGCCGCCCGGAGGCGGCTTTCGCGAATTGGATCTTGGCGGCTGTTTAGCCCACCAGCTCCAGACCGGAGAAGAAATACGCGATTTCAACGGCGGCGGTTTCTGGTGCATCGGACCCGTGTACGGAGTTTTCACCAACGCTTTCCGCGAATTCCGCGCGGATGGTGCCAGGTGCCGCGTCCGCAGGGTTTGTTGCGCCCATGACTTCGCGGTTCTTGGCGATGGCGTTTTCGCCTTCCAGCACCTGCGCCACAATCGGAGCAGACGCCATGAATTCACACAGTTCGTCATAGAACGGGCGTTCTTTGTGCACTTCATAAAACACGCCAGCCTGAGCCTTGGTCAGGTGGATACGCTTCTGTGCAACAACGCGCAGACCCGCTTCTTCGAATTTCGCATTGATCGCGCCCGTCAGATTGCGGCGGGTTGCGTCAGGTTTGATGATTGAAAACGTGCGTTCAAGAGCCATTTTGCCTCTCCTCAGATCGTGGTGGAACACCCACCGCAGCTAGCTTCGGGCGCGCCATAGCACCGCTCTGGTGTCTTGGGAAGTCTCAAGCGTCAGATTGTTGACACCCCCTGCCCGCTACGTCACACGACATGCATGTTGCGCATCGAAAACATCCACTATGGCATCGCCGGACGCCCCCTGCTTGAAGGCGCGCAGGCCGTGATCCCCACCGGGCATAAGGTGGGGCTTGTCGGGCGCAATGGGACGGGCAAAACAACCCTCTTTCGCCTGATCCGCGGCGAGCTTTCGTTGGAATCGGGCAATATCTCGGTTCCCAAGGGCGCAAGGATTGGCGGGGTCGCGCAAGAGGTGCCCTCATCCGAGACCAGCCTCCTTGACACCGTGCTGGCCGCAGACACAGAGCGCGCGGCGTTGATGGCCGAAGAAACAGACGACGCGCAGCGCATTGCAGAAATCCAGACCCGCCTGACGGATATTGACGCATGGTCGGCTGAGGCGCGTGCCGCCTCCATTCTCAAAGGCCTTGGC
>JABSSA010000147.1 GCA_013214665.1 Paracoccaceae bacterium | reverse complement strand
GGCCAACTGCAAGATGCCGGCACGTTGCCGGGCGTTGACGGCATGGACCTTGTGGCGCAGTCGCCTGGCCCGCAAATCCCGCCGGGGCTGTACCAATCTGATGATCGCAGCCTGGCCAAAAATGTGATCACCGCTGACGCCACCCTTGTGCCCGCAAGCTGGCCGTCTTCCGTGCAGGTTGGCGGTTGGACATTGGCCCAAGAGCGCCCGATTGGCGGATGGCTTTTGGCGGCGGCTCTGATTTTGTTGTTTGTCGATGTGTTGGCATCCTTGCTGGTTTCCGGCCGGTTGGGTGGCTTGCCACGAGCCGCCGCCGCGTGTTTGGCGGCGGGGCTGCTGATGACAGCGCCGAACGACGGGTTTGCCCAATCCTCGTTTGACCCAGATGCGGTTTCGGCATCGGGTGAGGTTGTATTGGCGCATGTTATCACAGGGGATCGCACGGTTGATGATATTGCCCGCGCGGGGTTGCAAGGGCTGTCGGATACCCTGTTTTTCCGAACCTCCGTCGAACCGGCGACGCCGATTGGTGTGAACCTCGAAACCGATGAGCTTTCATTTTATCCTATCCTTTATTGGCCCATCACACCGGACCAGCCGCGCCCATCGGCTGAGGCGTATACGCGCCTGAATGATTACATGCGGTCTGGTGGGTTGATCCTATTTGATACGCGTGACGGCAACGTCTCGGGATTTGGGACCGCCAGCGCGACAGGCAGACGCTTGCAACAACTGGCCGCGCCGCTTGATATCCCCGCGTTAGAGCCCGTTCCGTCGGATCACGTTCTGACCCGCACGTTTTACCTGTTGCAGGATTTCCCGGGCCGCCACGACGGCGCACAAGTCTGGGTCGAAGCGGCCCCGCCGGGTGCCGAACAGATCGAAGGCATGCCATTCCGCAACCTCAATGATGGGGTGACACCCGTGATCATCGGCGGCAACGATTGGGCCGCAGCCTGGGCCGTGGGCCGTGACGGTGCGCCGATGTTGCCTGTGGGTCGCGGGTTCAGCGGCGAACGGCAGAGAGAGCTGGCCTATCGCTTTGGGGTCAACTTGATCATGCATGTGCTAACCGGAAACTACAAAAGCGATCAGGTGCATGTCCCTGCATTGCTGGACAGGCTGGGCCAATGATTGCATCGGTTGTTTTTGATCCGTTGATCCCCTGGCAGGTGGTGGCCGCGCTGGGTGCGTTGGTTCTTGCGGGCCTGTGTCTGGCTGCGTGGAAAGGCCTGACCGGATGGGCGCTGCGCAGCATTGCTGGGCTGATCGTTCTGGCCGCTTTGCTTGGCCCAACCTACCAGCAGGAAGACCGGACCGCTCTGACCGACATCGTCATTCTGGCCGAAGACAAATCCGCCTCTCAGGCGCTTTCAGACCGAGCCGAACAAACGTCCTTGGCCGCCGATCAGGTGGAGACCGCACTGGCCAGCCGCCCGAATACAGAAGTTCGCCGCATCAGCGTGAGTGACGACACCGGCGATGCCGGAACGCTGTTGATGACCGCCATCTCTGACGCGCTGGCCGAAGAACCGCGTGCCCGTATTGCCGGGGTCATCGCCGTCAGCGATGGCCGCGTGCATGATGCCGAGGTTGCGCCGCTGATCCCTGCGCCATTCCACCTTTTGTTGTCAGGGCGCGAGACCGATTGGGATCGGCGTCTGATCGTGCGCAATGCCCCTGCGTTTGCCATCATCGGTGAACCCGTTCAGCTTACGTTGCGCATCGAAGACACCGGAGCCGTCCCCGCTGGAGCAGAAATTGCGCCGCTGGATATTTCTGTGGATGGCGGTGCACCGCAGCGGTTCAATGTGCGTCTGGGCGAGGATATCGAATTGCCCATTACGTTGCCGCATGGGGGCCGAAACGTCATTCAATTCACCGTGCCCACAGCCGAGGGTGAGCTGACAGATCGCAACAACACCGCGCTGGTTCAAATGAACGGTGTGCGCGATCGGCTGCGCGTGCTGCTTGTTTCGGGCGAACCGCACGCAGGCAGCCGCACGTGGCGCAACCTGCTGAAATCCGACAGCTCGGTTGACCTGGTGCATTTCACAATCCTGCGCCCACCCGAAAAGCAGGATGGCGTGCCCGTCGGCGAGCTTTCATTGATCGCGTTCCCCACACGGGAGCTATTTCTTGAAAAGATCGACGATTTCGATCTGATCATTTTTGACCGATATAAACGGCGGGGCATTCTGCCGTCGCTGTATCTGGAAAACGTGGCGCAATATATCCGCAATGGGGGTGCGGTTTTGCTAGCGGCGGGCCCGGATTTTGCCGGGGCTGACAGTATCTTTCGCTCGCCTCTCGGCGATGTTGTGCCCGCTGAACCCACGGCGCGCGTGATCGAAGAAAGCTTCCGTGCCCAAGTCACAGATGTCGGCGAACGCCATCCGGTGACCACAGGCTTGCCAAGTGCTGGCGATTGGGGCCGTTGGTTGCGGCAAGTGGATGTCATTTCGCGGAGCGGCAATGTGGTGATGACCGGCGTCGAAGATCGGCCTTTGCTGGTCTTGGACCGTGTAGGCGAAGGGCGTGTTGCGCTCTTGGCATCGGATCAAGCGTGGCTCTGGAGCCGTGGATATGAGGGCGGCGGCCCGCAGCTGGAATTGCTGCGCAGGTTGGCCCACTGGATGATGAAAGAACCCGAGCTTGAGGAAGAAACGCTGCGCGCTATCGCCTCGGGCCAATCCATGCGCATTCAACGCCGCACTTTGGGCGAAACCGTTGGCCCGCTCACCGTGACGGCCCCGGATGGGACGCAACAAGAGCTAGAGTTGACCGAAGCGGGTCCGGGCCTGTTTGAAACCCGGTACGAAGGGTCGGATATTGGTCTTTACCGGTTGGAGAATGATGATCTGTTGTCTGTCATCGGTCTCGGCCCAGCTGCGCCTAAAGAATTTGAACAGACCATCGCAACCGGTGATGTGCTGGGCGATCTGGTCGAAGCGCAGCGCGGTGGCGTGCTTCGGCTGGAAGATGGAGTGCCCAGCATTCGCAACGTGCGCGCCGGTCGTCCTGCGGCGGGGCGCAACTGGATCGGGATCACCCCGCGCGACGCCTTTGAAACGCAAAGCATTCAACAGATGTCACTTTTGCCGCCGTGGTTGGTGTTGTTGCTGAGCGCGGGTTTCATCATCGGCGCGTGGCTGCGCGAAGGGCAAAAGTAACGCGGCCCTTCGCCAGACGCCCTATGTGGTTTCCGGGTAAGGCCGCACAAAGACGGGCTTGTTCGGGTCTGACATCTCGGGCTGATAGGCATAGCCGCCGGTCGAGAAATCCTGCAACGCCTCTGGATCGGTCAGCCGATTTTCCACGATGAACCGTGCCATCGACCCACGTGCCTTTTTCGCGAAAAAGCTGACCATCTTGGGGCCGTTGCCTTTGTCTTCGTAAAACTGCGGCGTGATCACCCGCAGCTTCAGCGCTTTCGGGGCGACCGCACCAAAATATTCCTGGCTGGCGCAATTGACCAACACTTCTGTGCCTTGCTCTGCCGCATCCGCGTTCAGCGCCTTGGACAGGCCATCCCGCCAATAGTCATAAAGCGACCCGCCACGCCGTGTTTTCAGGCGGCTGCCCATCTCAAGGCGATAGGGTTGGATCGCATCCAGCGGGCGCAGAACGCCGTAAAGGCCCGACAGGATGCGCAGGTGGTTTTGGGCGTAATGCACCGCGTCTTGATCCAAACTGCTGGCATCCAGACCTTGGTATGTGTCGCCCGCAAACGCGTACATTGCCGGGCGCGTCGTGTCTTGATCAGGGGCATCGGCAAAGGCCTGAAATCGGTCGCGGTTAAGCCGGGCCAGATCATCGCTAAGGTCCATCAGCGCCTTGAGCTTACCCAAAGTCAGATTGCGTGCCGTTTTGGCCAGACGGATGGCATCATCCTGCATCGCAGGCGCGGTCATCTCGACGGTTTGTGCGCTCCAATCCAGCCGCTTGGCCGGAGAAATAACCACCAGCATGGTGCCTCCCTAAGACGTTTTAGCAGAGTTAGCTCGCACGCCTCAGAACGTCCAGAAATGCGGCGCCAAATCTTTCTGCTTTTCGGTCACCCAACAACCTTGTGAGGCCTGAGCTATCTTCGGGGTTCAGCTGCGCGACCTTGGCCAATTGGCTGGCCGAACAGCTGAGCGGCTTGTCGATCCCGTCTGATCCGCGTGCCAGATCGGCCTGCACCGCCAAAAGCTCATCATAAATGTCGCCGCCGCGCTTCCCGGCCAGTTTGCGGCGTGACGGATGTACATCGTGCGCGGCCTCCCCCGTCAACACCTGCAGAAACGCATCGCCATAGTTGGCGAGCTTTTTGGCTCCCACACCGCTGATCTGCGCCAGATCATCCAGCGTTTGCGGGCGCTGTTCTGCCATTTCGATCAGGGTGCGATCGTTGAAGATGATATAGGCGGGCACCCGCGCCGCTTCGGCCAGCGCGCGCCGCTTGGCCTTGAGCGCCGACAGCAGCGGCGCGTCTTCTTCCGACACCAGTGTTTTGACCACAGGGCGGTCTTTGGCGGCGGCCTTGATCGTGTCGCGGCGCAGGTCGATCTTGGCCTCATCGCGCAGGATGGGCAGGGCCGTATCGGTCATGCGCAGGGCGCCGTGGCGGTCCGGGTCCGGGCGGATCAGATCGTGACCCATCATCTGCCGGAAAATCGCCTGCCATTGGCGGCGGCTGTATTCCTGCCCAACCCCAAAGGTGGGCAGCGCGTCATGTTGCCGGGCCGTGACCTTTTCGGTGGAGTTGCCCAGCAGGACATCAATCAGATGCCCGGCCCCAAACCATTCCTCTGTGCGCAGGATGGCCGAAAGCGCCTTGCGCACGGCGGTG
>JABSSA010000146.1 GCA_013214665.1 Paracoccaceae bacterium | reverse complement strand
GTAGGTTTCCTGAAAATTGGCCACATGCGGGCCCGAGATCAGCGCCGCCCCGGAATGGGCCACCTCAAAGGGATTGTGCCCGCCAATCGGTTTCAGCGACCCGGCCAGAAAGACAACGGGCGCCAGCGCATACCACAGACCCATTTCGCCCAGAGTGTCTGCCAGATACACATCGGCCTCTGGCGCATCGCCCTGCGCGCGGCGGGCCACGGAAAAGCCCGCCTTTTGCGCAAGCATCGCGATATCTGCGGCCCGCTCCGGGTGGCGTGGCACCAGGATCAGCCGCGCCGCTGGCATTGTCTGGCGCAGGATTTCATGGGCGCCCAGAAGGATGGCATCCTCACCCGGATGGGTCGACGCGGCGACCCAGAGCGGGGTATCAGCAAAAGCCGCCGCAAGGCTGGCGCGCGCCGCGTGATCCACCGGCAGCGGATCAGCCAGGGCTTTGAGATTGCCGCTCACCTCCACGCGCGTGGCGCGCATCCCCAGCCGCTGCAGGGCGCGGGCCATTTCGATGTTTTGGGCAAAAACCAGCCGCACATCCTGTGTGAGATAGCGGAAGGTGCCCGAGAGTTTGCCCCAGCGTTTGAGCGACTTTTCGGACAATCGCGCGCCCACCAACGCCACCGGAATGGACGCCTGCGCACAGGCTACCAGCATGTTGGGCCAAATCTCACTTTCCACCAGGATCAGCGCATCCGGGCGCCAATGGGTCAGAAACCGCGCAACGGCCTGTGGCGTATCCACCGGCGCAAATTGGTGCAGCGCGCCAGCGGGCAGGCGTTTGGCCAGAATATCAGCCGAGCTAGGCGTGACCGACGTGACCAGGATTTGCGCATCAGGGCAGCTGCGTTGCAACGTGGTGATCAGCGGCAGGATAGACAGGCTTTCGCCCACGCTAGCCGCGTGAAACCAGATCAGCCGCCCGGTGCCGCGTGCCCCACTGGCGTGCCCCGCGACCTCAGCGGCGCGTGCGTCGGATACGCCCGCCTCTGTCAGCCGTTTCTGACGGGCGCGGGTGATGCGGGATGATCCCGCCCGCGTGGCTGTTGCATAGGCGCGAAAAAGCCACGTCGGGCGCATGGGATTAGCCGCCGGTGTGGCTCATGTGGCGCGACATCTGGCCATCTGCGCGCTGCCGGGAATAGTCAAAATCGTGGCCCTTGGGCTTGAGCGCGATGGCGGCGCGAATGGCGTCTTCGAGCGGCCCGTCGTCCCCGGGATGCGCCCGCAATGGCGCGCGCAGATCGGCCATGTCTTCCTGACCCAGACACATGTAGATCTCACCCGTGCAGGTCACGCGAACCCGGTTGCAGCTTTCACAGAAATTGTGGCTGAGCGGGGTGATAAAACCGATCTTTTGCTGCGTCTCTTCCAGCCGCACATAGCGCGCGGGCCCGCCGGTGCGTTCGGCCAGATCACTGACCGTATAGTGGCTTTCGTAAGCGCGACGCACATCTTTGAGCGACCAATATTGATCCAGCCGGTCTTCGTTACCCAGATCGCCCATTGGCATCACTTCGATCCACGTCAAATCCATGCCACGCTCGGCACACCATTCGGTCATGCGCGGCAGCTCTTCTTCGTTAAACCCTTTGAGGGCGACGGCATTGATCTTGATCCGCAAACCCGCCTTTTGCGCGGCATCAATCCCTTTTAGCACCTGAGGCAAGCGGCCCCAGCGGGTAACGTCGGCAAATTTCTGTTCGTCCAGCGTATCGAGTGACACGTTGATGCGGCGCACGCCAGCGGCATAAAGCTGATCCGCAAAGCGCGCCAGTTGCGAGCCATTGGTGGTCACTGTCAGCTCATCAAGCGCACCGGTTTCCAGATGACGGCCCATCGCATTGAAAAAGGTCATGATCTCGCGGCGCACCAGAGGCTCGCCGCCTGTGATGCGCAATTTGCGCACGCCCAGGTCAATAAATTTCGAGCAAAGCCGATCTAGTTCTTCGAGCGACAAAAGCTCTTTCTTTGGCAGGAAGGTCATGTGTTCGGCCATGCAATATACGCAGCGAAAATCGCAGCGGTCCGTGACGGAAACACGGAGGTATTCGATGGCGCGCTGAAACGGGTCAATAAGCGGAGCTGTCATGACGATATTGCTAAGGCTGTTGGTCGGTATCGGCAAGGGCTATGAACATACCGTGATCCGGATTAGGCTCAGTTTATGCAACGTTTTCTGTTTATGATCTGTGTTTTGTCTGTGATTGCGGGCTGTGACCGTTTGCCGGTCTTATCATGGCCCCAGGCACGGTCGAGCGGGACAGAGAATCCGGCTCAGGATACGCTGGAACCAAACGGGGCGGGGCAAACGCGCCCGGTTTTGCGGCCGGAAGGCGGAAGCGGCGCGGACACGGTAGCGCCGGAGCCCGCCGCAAATGGCGCTTTGGGCACCACGGTGGTCAGCCTTGGCAACCCGGCAGAGCCCGGTTTGTGGTTGAAGACGCCGTTGGTGTCGCGCGAACAGCCCGGGCGTGTGACAAAGGGTGGCGGCAGTGTGAATGTGACGCTGATCCCAATCGAAGGTGCCGCGACGGCGGGCAGCCGCATGTCATTGGCGGCGATGCAGGCGTTGGGCATCTCGCCTGCGGATTTGACCGAAGTGTCTGTTTTCGCGGGGTAGCGGAAGGCGCGCTAACGGTTGAGATACTTTGCGGCTTCCTTGGCGGCGAAGGGTTTCATCGCGGCGCCATGTGTTTCTAAAAACGCGATTACGCGGGGCGCATCGTGCTTGGAAAGCTCCCGTAGCCACCATGCGATGGCCTTTTGGATGAACCAAGCGCGGTCCGGCACGTAAGACGCGGCCCAGCCCAGAACCTGATCGCGGATGGCAAGATCCTGTTCGGTGGGATGGTTCTGTTTCGTCCAGGGCAGGGTGATGACGAGCGCGGCACGGCGGGTCCACATGTGATCAGAGGTGGTCCAATCCGCGACTTGTTGCACGCGGGTGGGATCGGCCGTCAGGCGCTTCATCCCCGCCATACAGGCGTGATCGGCGATGGCCCAGCTGTCGAAATCCGGCACCCAGGTGGTGATGAGATCCCAAGCGGCGGTATCGTCGGGTTTGAGCCGTGCCTGCGTTAGCAACTTGGCGGCAGCGAGCCGGGCTTCGTAGATGTCGGTTTCCCAGAGCGCTTTGGACAGGTCGACACGTTCTGCGACAGGCAAGGCGCGACGCCATTCTTTGGTCAGATCGTTCAGCACCGGATTGGGCACCCCCAGATACACGCGATCTGCCTTGTGGTAAGACCGCGCCCCTTTGGCCCGTTCTTCATCCGCGTGGGCACGAATTTCGGCAAGGGCGTTTTCGGGGGTCATTCCACAGTCACGGATTTGGCGAGGTTGCGGGGCTGGTCGACATCGGTGCCTTTGGTCACCGCGGTGTGGTAGGCGAGCAATTGCGCCGGAACCGCATAGACGATGGGGGCAAGGATGTCGGGACAGTCCGGCATTTTCAGCGTCAGCCAAACGTCATCACCCGCCTTGGCGATGCCTGTTTCATCTGACACCAGAACCACCTGACCTTTGCGGGCCATGACTTCCTGCATGTTGGAAACGGTCTTGTCGTAAAGGCTGTCGCTGGGGGCCATGACCACCACGGGGACGTTTTGATCGATCAAGGCGATTGGGCCGTGCTTTAGCTCACCTGATGCGTAAGCTTCGGCGTGTATATAGCTGATTTCTTTTAATTTCAGCGCGCCTTCAAGCGCAAGTGGGTAGAGCAGGCCGCGCCCGAGAAAGAGGATGTCGCGAGCATCTGCCAAGCTGCGGGATATGTCTTGCGCGACGCTGTCAGCGTCCAGCGCAAGGCGGATCAGCTGCGGCAACGAGCGCGCAGCAGCAGCCGCGTCAGCGATGGCGGCATCGTCCATCTCGCCGCGTTGATGGGCGGCGGAGAGTGCGAGCATCAAGAGCACCGTCAGCTGGCAGGTGAAGGCTTTGGTTGAGGCAACGCCCACTTCGACCCCGGCCCAGATCGGAAAGACCTTGTCGCTGTCGCGGGCGATGGAGCTTTCGGGCACGTTGACCACGGCGGCGATGGTGTCGGCCTTTTCCTGACAATAGCGCAGGGCGGCCAGTGTGTCGGCGGTTTCACCGGACTGAGAGACAAAAATCGCCAAAGTGCGCGCCGGGATCGGCGGCTCGCGGTAGCGGAATTCAGAGGCGACATCGACCTCAACCGGGATGCGCGCGATCTGTTCGAACCAGTATTTTGCAGTCAGGCAGGCATAATAGGCGGTGCCGCAGGCGACCATGGTGATGCGGTCATATTGCGTGAAATCGAGCCCACCTTCGGGCAGGGCAATCTTGTTGTCCGGGGTGATATAGCGGCTCAGCGCTTCGCCCAAAACAGTTGGTTGTTCGGCAATTTCCTTGCCCATGAAGTGCTTGTAGCCGCCTTTGTCGATCTGGGTAGCACCCACAGCGATCTTGCGTTGTTCACGGTTGGCCAGACGCCCGTCGATATCGCGTATCTCGACCATCTCGCGGGTGATGACGGCGCGGTCGCCCTCTTCGAGATAGGTAATCTGGTCGGTGAGGGGGGCTAGCGCGATGGCGTCTGAGCCGATATACATCTCACCCTCACCGTGCCCGATGGCGAGCGGAGACCCTTTGCGGGCGGCCACGATCAGGTCATCTTCGCCATCAAAAAGGAAGGCCAAGGCAAAGGCGCCTTCGAGGCGGTCAATGGTGGCAAAGGCGGCATCCACCGGGGATTTGCCTTGGTCCATGTACATCTTGGTCAGGACAGCGACGGTTTCGGTGTCGGTCTCGGTTGTGCATTCAAGGCCTGCGCGCG
The DNA here is from genome assembly GCA_013214665.1 of Paracoccaceae bacterium. GTDB lineage: Bacteria > Pseudomonadota > Alphaproteobacteria > Rhodobacterales > Rhodobacteraceae. The sequence goes on along the minus strand of JABSSA010000146.1, from coordinate 5,792 downwards.
CAATCTCATCGCGCAATTCGCGAAAGTTCTCGATAATGCCGTTGTGCACCACCGCCACGTCGCCCGCCCGATGCGGATGCGCGTTCAGCTCAGACGGGCCGCCATGTGTGGCCCAGCGGGTATGGCCGATGCCGGATTTGCCAGGCAGGGGTTTGTGGACCAGAAGATCGCTCAGATTGACGAGCTTGCCAACCGCGCGCCGACGCTCGAGCTTGCCACCGTTGATCGTTGCGATCCCTGCGCTGTCATAGCCGCGATATTCCAACCTTTTGAGCGCTTCCACCAGTATGGGCGCCGCTTCGTGGCTGCCCAAGACCCCTATAATACCACACATTATGAACTACCTTTGTCGCGCTTCTGACGGTTTGACTTTAACATTTCGAACAATTTTGTCGCCAGGCCAGGTTTCACCTCTTGGCGCGCACGCGCAATGGCCAACGCTTCGTCTGGCACGTCTGAGGTGATGACCGAACCGCTCGCGGTCATGGCATCGTCACCAATCGCGACGGGGGCCACCAGCATGGTGTTGGAGCCGATGAAGGCGCGTGCGCCGATGTCGGTGTGATGCTTCATCACGCCATCATAATTGCAGGTGATTGTGCCTGCGCCGATGTTGGCCGCCGCTCCGACACGGGCATCGCCCACATAGCTGAGGTGATTGACCTTGGCGCCTGTTTCGATCTGGGCGTTTTTCACCTCGACAAAGTTGCCGATGCGCGCCGCTTCGCTGATTTCGGCGCCAGGGCGGAGCCGGGCATAGGGGCCAATCGTGGCCCCGCGCGAGACATGCGCGCCTTCGAGGTGGGAAAAGGCTTTGATCGTGGCGCCACTTTCGATGGTGACGCCGGGGCCGAACACCACGTTTGGTTCGATCACAGTGTCACGGCCTATGAATGTGTCGAGTGCAAAATACACAGTGTCAGGCGCGGTTAGGGTGACGCCGTTTTCCATGGCCGTGGCGCGCGCCTGTGCTTGGAAAGCCGCCTCAGCCTCAGCAAGTTGGGCGCGGGAATTGATGCCAAGCGTCTCCGCTTCGAGGCAGGTGACAACGCCGGTGCTGTGGCCTGCATCGCGGGCGAGGGCGATGATGTCGGTCAGGTAAAATTCGCCTGCGGCGTTGTCGTTGGTCACGCGGGACAACAGGTCAAAAAGGAGTGTCGCGTTGCATGAAATAACACCACTATTGCATAGTGTTACGGCGCGCTCTTCATTCGATGCATCAGCGTATTCAACAATCTTCAAAAGCTGATTTTCGGCCACGATCAGGCGCCCATATCGCCCTGGATCTGCGGCTTCGAACCCGAGCACGGTCACATCGCTGTTTGCCGCTATGAGGCGGGCCAATGTGTCTGGGCTGACGAATGGTGTGTCGCCGTAAAGCACGATGGCGCGGCCTTCAAACCCGGCTAGCGCGGCCTGCGCTTGTTGCACGGCGTGGCCTGTGCCCAGCTGTTCGGCTTGCTCCACGGTTTGAATATCTGCATCCCAGTCTTGCGCGGCTTTTCTGACCAAATCCGCCCCGAACCCTGTCACCACGACGGTCTGTTCAGGCTCCAGGCTGGCCCCGGCTTGCAGGGCATGGTGCAGCATCGGCGCACCGCCAAGTGGGTGCAGCACCTTGGGCAGGTCCGAGTTCATGCGTGTGCCTTTGCCAGCGGCAAGAACGATGAGCGCAGATGTCATGCGATTTCTCTTTGTCATTGGTTCGTCTTCGTTTTATCGGCAGATCGGCGGGGCGCAACCGAAGATGGATCAAACATCATTGCGGCCTGCAACAGTTTCAGGCGGCTTATCGCCAAGGAGAGCAGACATGAGAACGGTCATCTTTGATCTGGACGGCACGCTTGCAGATACCTCGGGCGATTTGCTTGCGGCGGCAAATGTGTGTTTTCGCGACATGGGGCTGGGTGACGTGCTCGGGCCGGGGGACGAAAGCGTGGCTTTGGGCGGCGGTCGGCGGATGTTGGAGACTGGGCTGAAACGGTGTGATCGCTATGACCCGGCCGTGGTGGATGCGTACTATGCCAAGTTGCTAGAGGCCTATGACGCAGCGATTGATGTCCACAGTTTTATGTTTGACGGCGCAATGGAGGCGGTTGAGGCGCTGAAAGCGGATGGCTTTGCTGTGGGCATTTGTACGAACAAACCCGAAGCCTTGGCGCGCAAGCTGTTTACGTCGCTTGGCGTGCTGGATGCCTTCGGGTCTTTGGTTGGCGCGGATACGTTGCCTGTTCGCAAACCTGATCCAGCACCATTTTTTGAAGCGGTGGACCGAGTGAGCGGGGATCGGGCGCGATCTTTGTTGGTCGGAGACAGCGATACCGACCGCAACACCGCCGCGAATGCCGGTGTTCCAAGTGTTTTGGTGACGTTCGGGCCCTCCGGCGATGATATGGCTGCGCTGAGCCCGGACGCCTTGCTGGACGATTTTGCCGATCTGCACGCACTTGCAGCGCGTCTCTTGGCTTGACGCTCTGCGCTTGAGTTAGCAAGACAGTCCCATGAGCGAGATTTTCCAAGGGTCTTTCACCCAGCAAGAGCCTATCCCCGAGGCGGGGATTGAAGCCGCGATTGCCGTGATGCGCGGCGGGCGGTTGCACCGCTATAACACGGCACCCGGCGAGACATCTGAAACCGCGCTGCTGGAGCAGGAATTTGCGGCCTATGTTGGGGCCAAATATTGTTTGGCGGTGGCCTCGGGCGGCTATGCGATGGCCACCGCCTTGCGGGCGTTGGGGGTCAAGCCCGGCGACAAGGTTCTGTCGAATGCGTTCACGCTTGCCCCGGTGCCCGGTGCGATTGCGGCGCTGGGGGCGGAGCCGGTGTATGTGGGTGTGACCGAAGCGCTGACCATCGATCTGGACGATCTGGAGGCCAAAATCGGTGAGGCCTCGGTCCTGCTGCTGAGCCATATGCGGGGTCATATCGTGGATATGGATCGTTTGATGGCGATCTGTGATGCGGCTGGTGTGCGTGTGGTGGAAGACTGCGCACATACAATGGGAGCGGCCTGGCGCGGTCGGCCTTCGGGCCGATTTGGCGCTGTGGGCTGTTATTCCTGCCAGACCTACAAACACGTCAATTCCGGCGAAGGCGGGTTTTTGGTCACGGATGATCCCGAAGTGGCCGCACGTTCGATCATGTTGTCAGGCAGCTATATGCTGTTTGAGCGGCACGACGCGGCCCCGTCGCCAGAGGCTTTTGCGCAGATCAAATATGAAACGCCCAACATTTCGGGCCGCATGGACAATTTGCGCGCAGCAATCTTGCGGCCGCAACTCGCGGATCTGGACACTCAATGCGCCCGCTGGACGGAGCGGTATCAGGTTTTGGAAGACGGTTTGCGCGAAACTCCGGGCCTGCAGATCATCCCGCGCCCCGAGGAGGAGACCGTTGTGGGATCTTCCTTCCAGTTTCTCTTACTGGATTGGTCGGGCGACAAAGTGGGCGATGTTTTGGCCCGCTGCGGGGCACGTGGCGTGGAGCTGAAGTGGTTCGGCGGGGCAGAGCCCGTGGCTTTCACCAGCCGTTATGATTCGTGGCGCTATGCCCCCACGCCCAGCTTGCCCAAGACGGATCGTATCCTGGCCGGGATCATTGATATGCGCGTGCCGCTCACCTTTTCGCGCGAAGATTGCGCGCAAATTGCGCGTATTATCAAAGCCGAAGTCAGCGCAGTCTATCAGGCCAGCTAACCCCAACCCTGACAATTCAAGCATGGCGTGTCCTGCCCGGCGCGCCATTGACGGATATGTGTATCCGGTCTATTTATGAACAAGCGTTCATAAAATGGATCACCGATGTTTACGCATTCTATGAAGTTTGATTTGGGCGAAGATGTTGGCGCCCTGCAGGATCTTGTTCACCGCTGGGCGCAGGAGCGCCTGAAGCCGATGGCGCAGCATATCGACACCTCTGACGCGTTCCCACCCGAGCTTTGGGGCGAAATGGGGGAATTGGGCCTATTGGGCGTAACCGTTGAAGAAGACTATGGCGGAACGGGCATGTCTTACCTCGCGCATACCGTTGCCGTAGAAGAGATTGCGCGCGCCTCGGCCTCGGTGTCGTTGAGTTACGGGGCGCATTCGAACCTGGCCGTGAACCAAATCCGGTTGAACGGCACAGAAGAGCAGAAAAAACACTATCTGCCCAAACTGTGCAGTGGCGAGCATGTGGGTGCTTTGGCGATGTCAGAGGCCTCGGCTGGCTCGGATGTGGTGTCGATGAAGCTGCATGCGGAAAAACGCAACGATCATTACCGGCTGAACGGGACCAAGTACTGGATCACCAACGGGCCCGATGCAGACACTTTGGTGGTCTATGCCAAGACAGATCCAGAGTTGGGCCCACGCGGGATCACCGCGTTTCTGATCGAAAAAACCATGACCGGTTTTTCGACATCGCCACATTTCGACAAGCTGGGCATGCGCGGATCGAACACGGGCGAGCTGATCTTTGACGATGTCGAAGTGCCGTTTGAAAACGTGCTGGGGCAGGAAGGTCATGGTGTGGCTGTTTTGATGTCAGGCCTGGACTACGAACGCGTTGTTTTGTCAGGCATTGGCTTGGGGATCATGGCCGCATGTTTGGATGAGGTGATGCCCTATGTGACCGAACGCAAACAGTTCGGTCGTCCGATTGGTGAGTTCCAGCTGATGCAGGGCAAAATTGCCGACATGTATGCCGCGCTCAACTCGGCACGGGCGTATACCTACGAGGTTGCCAAATCCTGTGACCGGGGCACGGTGACCCGCCAGGATGCGGCGGCCTGTGCGCTTTATACCGCAGAAGAAGGGATGAAAGTCGCCCATCAGGCGGTGCAAGCTCTTGGTGGTGCTGGGTTTTTGGCAGATTCGCCTGTGTCCCGTTTCTTCCGTGACGCCAAGTTGATGGAGATCGGTGCAGGCACATCGGAAATTCGCCGAATGCTCGTCGGGCGCGAGCTTGTGGCGGCCATGGGCTAAACCGTGCGCGGGTTTCGATCGTCTTTGCTGTCGTTATGCGCGGTGGCCGCTCTTGCGGGCCTTTGGGTTGGGTTACAGCCGCAGCAGGTGACAGAAACACAAGCGATCGAAATCGCTGCGGCCCAGTTTGAAAAAGACACGGGCGGGGCACGTACCTCGTGTGCGGCTGTGCCCGTAAACAACGACGGGGTTTGGCTGCGCGTCACCTGTGGGGCGGCGTCAGACCGCCGGATTTATAATGTGAACCGTGCTGGGAACATCTTGCAGTCAACACAGCTGCCCGAAGCGTGATCCCTGAGGAAGGAAATACATGAAACTGCAGTCCCAGGTTGTGCCCTCATCCGAGGCGTTCAAGGCCAATACCGCAGCACATGAGGCCGCATTGGCCCAGATCGCCGAGGTCGCTGCATCTGCAGCTATGGGGGGCGGAGAGAAATCTCGCGAACGACATGTAAGTCGGGGCAAAATGCTGCCGCGCGACAGGGTGGCCAACCTGCTCGATCCGGGCTCGCCGTTTTTGGAAGTGGGTGCGGTCGCCGCGCACGGTCTTTACGATGGTGCGGCCCCTTGTGCAGGCGTGGTCGCGGGCATCGGTATGGTGCAGGGGCAAGAGGTGATGGTCATCTGCAATGACGCGACCGTCAAAGGCGGCACCTATTACCCGATGACGGTGAAAAAACACCTACGCGCCCAGGAGATTGCCGAAGAAAATCACCTGCCTTGTATCTACCTTGTGGACTCAGGCGGAGCGAACCTGCCCAACCAGGACGAAGTCTTTCCCGACCGCGACCATTTTGGCCGTATTTTCTATAATCAAGCGCAGATGAG
>JABSSA010000145.1 GCA_013214665.1 Paracoccaceae bacterium | reverse complement strand
TGAGCAATGTCGTCACCGGTGCATCGTCGGGCTTATCGGTCAACGAAGACCCCATGATGGCATTGACGCACATCATTTTTTGAGTGGTGATGACAGCCTTTGGCATGCCCGTGGAGCCGGACGTGAACAGGATGACCGCGACATTGGCCGCGTCCCGGGCCTTTTGATGCTCGGGCATCAAAGGACCATCGTCACAGTCCTGAGCCGCGCTGATCTCTATCGTCCCTGGTGGCACTTGGCCCTTTGCCACGGAACCAATGGCGCATTGGCATCCGGCCTGCGTGAACATGATCTGGCTACGGTCAGCGGGAAGTGCGGGATCAAGGATCATATATGCCGCACCGATCTTGTGTACCGCAATCAGGTTGGCGATCGTGTCGCCCAGCGTGCCGACACACACAGCAACCGGTGCCGTAGCGCCTATTCCGAGGCGCAGCATGGTTGCGACCATGCGGTCTGCCTGCGCGTTCAGAGCGCCATAGGTTTGCGTCTTCACCACACCGTCATCAGCCACCCATTTGCAGGCAATGGCCTGCGGCGACGCCGCCGCCTGGGCTTCGAACATGTCAATAAACAGCGGTGTTGGACCAGCGGGCGCCTTACTTGGTGCAAACTGCGGCGAGCGAACACTGATCGAAATTTCTTTCATGGGCTGATCAGGCGCATCAAGCAGGTGTCGCAACGTGGTTTCAAACGTCCGCGCAAAATCTGAGATGGTTTGTGTCTCAAAAAGCGCGTCCGAATAGACCCAACAGGCCTCTAGCCGGCCATTTGCATGCTTGATCAGGCTGCATTCCAGGTCAAACGCCGCCTGCTGACGCATCAGTGGCAGCTTTTGCGCGCTGTGACCTCCCAGTACCAGGTCTTCATCGCGGTTCTCTTCGAAGGAAAACATGATCTGGTTCAAAGGCGTAAAGGCCGTTTCGCCCGCATAGCCCAAGTCGCTGATCACCTGTCTGACATCCAGATCCTGATGTTGTTGTGCCATAAGGCTGATCTTGTGGACGTGGTTCAGAAACTCGGCAAAGCTAAGATCGTGGTCTACCTGTGCTCGCAACGGCAAGGCATTGGCAAAGAAGCCGATGAGTCCATCAAGACCGGGTTGGACACGCCCAGACAAGGGGGTGCCAACCACGCAGTCTTGGGTGCGCAAGTAGCGCGAGAGTTGAACAAAGAAGGCCGCTAGACAGGTGGTAAAGCGGCTGACCCCGTTTTCGGCGGCCAGGGCTGACAACGCGTCATCAATGTCCTTGGGGATGACCCTGTGCAATGATTGTCCGGTGAAACTGCCCACCGGTCTACGCGGCTTGTCCGAAGGCAATCCGTTGAACGATGCCACCCCCTCCATCTGGGCGCGCCAATAGGCTTGGCTTGGCTCTGACCAGCGCTGGGCCAAATCGGAATTTGCGTAGTCGACAAATTGTAGCGGCAGGGACGGAAGTTCGGTCGATGGATCATCGTAAAAGCGGGCCAGTTCCGCAAAGAGGGTCTGGTAAGAGCTGCCATCGAAGGCGATGTGATGTATCGTCAGAAGCAGCACATGCTCGTCTTCGGCCAGGCGCAGCAGGAC
>JABSSA010000144.1 GCA_013214665.1 Paracoccaceae bacterium | reverse complement strand
TGGTCAAATCCATCCGCGCCCTGGACACGGTCATGAACATGCCCGTCGAACGCCCCCCGGTCTTGCGGTCCGCACTCAAAGTCAAAGACGCAGCCCTTGATCTGGCCGATGTTACCTTCACCTATCCCGGCGTCGAGGTTCCCGCCGTCAACGGTCTGTCCCTCAAAGTGGCTCCTGGTGAAAGCCTGGCACTGCTTGGGCGTGTCGGTTCTGGCAAAACCACCCTTGGCAAGCTGATTTGCGGGCTGATCGAACCGCAGCAAGGCCTGGTGCGGATCGATAATTTTGGCCTCAACCAATATGACCGCGCTGAATTGCGTGAAGGCATCGGGTACTTGCCGCAAAACTGTGATCTCTTCACCGGCACGCTCCGCGAAAATCTGATGCTCGGCGCACCGGATGCCGATCAGGCCCGTATCGAGGCCGCACTCTATTACTCCGGCCTCGACGAATTCGTCGCTGCAAGCTCTTCGGGTTTGGATCTGGAGCTGCGCGAAAATGGCAACCGCCTGTCCGGCGGTCAGGCCCAGGCGCTCGCCTTGGCACGTGTGCTTTTGAAAACACCCAAGCTGCTTTTTCTTGATGAACCGACCAATGCGATGGACCAAGAGATGGAGCGCCGTGTTGCGGAACGCCTCAAAGAGCTGAACAGCACTGGCACCACCCTGATCTTGTGCACACACCGCCAATCCCTCGCCACAATGGCAGAGCGCTATGTAATCATGGACCACGGGAAGAAAGTGCTCGATGGCACGCGCGACGCCGTGATGCAGCGCCTCACCGCCAATGTGACTAAAGCGGCGGAGCCAAGCTGATGTTGGGGCGTGAACTGGAAGACGGCTTTATCAATGACGTCCGCGCAGCCGATCAAAGCGGGCTCTACCGCAGCCGCTGGCAACCGCTTGCGGCCATAGCGCTCATCATCGGCGGGTTTCTCACCTGGGCCGCACTCTTTGAAATCGAAGAAGTGACACGCGGCACTGGGCGCGTCATCCCCTCTAGCCAAATCCAGGTGGTCCAAAGCCTCGAGGGCGGCATCGTGCGCGGCATTCAGATCGCAGAAGGCGCGCAGGTCAAAGCTGGCGATGTACTGATGCAGATCGACGCCACGAGCTTTCTGTCTAAAGAAGGTGAGCTGCGCGAACAGCAAATCGCCCTATTGGCGGAACAAGCCCGCCTCGATGCCGAAGCAACGCTGGCGGACGCGGTGATTTACGACCCGGTCTTCGCGTCCGAAAACCCTCTGGCCACGGCTGCCGAGATTGAGGTTTTCGCCTCTCGCCGCACGCAATTCACCACCGAACAGGCCGTGCTTGAAAAGAGCCTTTCCCAACGCCGCGGTGAGCTGTCCGAGGCCATCGCCCAACAGGATATGCGACAGGCGATGATCGTGCCTTTGGCCGAAGAACAAGAGCTAATCACCGATCTGGCCGCACGCAACGCCGTGCCCCGGATCGAACTTCTGCGCCTGAACTCACGCCTTGCGCAGTTAGAAGGCGAAATGGCCGTGGGCCGCGCCTCGATTGCGCGCCTCCAGGCTGCGATTGAACAAGCCGAAACTGAAATCTCCGCCGCCCGGTCGTCGTATGTCCTGTCCGCCCGCCAGCGCCTTGCTCGCATTCAGGTTGAGCTTGCGGTGATCCAAGAGGCGCTCAAAGCTGCCGAAGACCGCGTCGAACGCACCCAGCTGCGCGCGCCCGTGAATGGCACCGTCAACCGGCTCTACGTCACAACCGAAGGTGCCGTGGTTCAACCCGGCGCGCCGGTGGCCGACATCGTCCCAAGCGACGACGGCCTCCTGATCGAAGCCGATATCCTGCCCGCCGATGTGGCCTTCATCGCACCGGGCGACCGCGTGGCCGTCAAAATCACCGCCTATGACTATCTCATCTACGGCTCTCTCGTGGGCGAAGTGGAACGCATCGGCGCAGACACGATCACCAATGCCGAAGGTCGCGCGTTTTTCCGTGTCATCGTCGCGACGGATAAAAACTACCTCGGCCGTGACGAAAATCCGCTGCCCATCTCACCCGGCATGATCGCAGCGCTTGACATTCAGACCGGCCAAAAAACCGTGCTCGATTTCCTGCTCACTCCAATCCGCCGAGCCCAAGCAGAAGCGCTCAGGGAAAACTAAAGCCCCCACCTTCTTTTGGATCTAAATACTCCGGGGGTCAGGGGGCAGAGCCCCCTGCGTTCAGCATCACACACAGCGGTTACTTTGAGGTTGCGACATAAACCCCGTCCCAATCCTCGCCCGGTGGGGCCGCCTCAAAATCGTCAATCCGGTCACGGTACATCTGCACATAGCCGCCAATATCCAGATCCAGCCCCGCCGCGGCACTCTCCATCTCTGACAGCGCCTCTCGCGCCGCGGCCCAACCCTGTGCCCGGTAACAGGTGATCAACGCGGCATTGGCCTCGGACAAACGCGCAAACTCCGCTGTCCCGCGCAGCGCGGCATCACCCATCAGCGCAAAGATCTGTTCGGGCAATTCCTTGCCCTTCACCCGGATCAAATCCAACTCGATCACGGCGTAATCTGCAAAGGTCTCTTCCCGCGTCGTGCGGCCCAGAATGACGTTCACACCATAGGCTTTGGTTTGCCCCTCCAGCCGCGATGCAAGGTTCACGGAATCGCCCAGAGCGCTGTAATCAAAGCGCTTGTCACTGCCCATGTTGCCAACGACGCAATCACCCGTGTTGATACCAATACCGATATCGATGGTGAATTTTGGCGCATCCGGATCTGCTGCCAGCGTCGCGTTTAGCGCGGCCACATCGTTGAGCATCTGCAACGCGCTTGCCGCCGCTTTCTTTGGGTGATCCGGTGTATCAAGGGGCGCGTTCCAAAACGCCATGATCGCGTCGCCCATGTATTTGTCGATGGTGCCGCCATGATCCATGATCGCATTCGACATGATCGTCAAAAACCGGTTCATCAGGCTGGTCAGACCTGCCGGATCATCCTTGAACGCCTCGGAAATCGTCGTAAAGCCACGAACGTCCGTAAACAGGATCGTTAACTCCCGCTTTTCACCGCCCAACTTCAGCTTATCGGGATCATCGGCCAACTCAGCGACAAGATCGGGCGAGACGTATTGGCCAAACGCACCTCTGATCTGCTGTCGCCGCGCCTCTTCCATGAAATAGTTGATACTGGACATCAGCATAAACGTCAGCAGCACCGCCAAAACCGGGAAAGTCGGGTCAAGCAGTTGTAGGTTGTTGGTGTATTGTGTGTACGACCCCCAGATGCTGCCACCGATCAAAGCCGCCGTGATCAAAAAGAGATACCGAGCCGACATCGCGGGCGCGAGAGCGATTACCAGCAACGACATTCCCGCGATCCAAACCAACTCCATTCCGATCGCCCAATTCGGACGAAAGAGCATGGATTGGCTAAGAATATTTTCCAACACCTGCGCATGAATTTCGACCCCGGCCATTGGCAGGCCTAACGGTGTTGCCCGGAAATCTTCCAGCCCGATGGCCGACGTGCCCACCAAAACCAGATGTCCGGCCAAGCGATTGGGCGCGATGCGCCCGCTAAGCAAATCGGCGGCAGACACATAACGGTTAGGGTCGTGTGGTGAAAAATTGTTCCACACGGTTCCATCCGGCGCGGTTTTGATCAACTGCCGTGCCACGACGACTCCGTCAATTCCGGCGTCGTTGGTACGGATCGCAAACGCTTGCCCCCCTGTCGCGATCCGCAACAACTCTATCGAAAGACCAAGGCGATAAACCCCCTCAGCAGCCATCACGATAGGCACACGCCGAAACACGCCATCTGGATCAGGAAACACAGAAAACATGCCATGACCCGCGGCCGCATCTTCCAGTTGCGGCAAATTTTCAACCAAATCCGGGAACTGGATTAAATGCGGGTCGGGTGATGCTCCCATCACTGCATGCGGTACCGCCCGCGGCGGCGGTCCTGTATCCGTAAGAGAGCCCGCGCGGATACTGGTTTGACCAACCACAACACGGCCTTGCGCAAAGGTCTGCGCCAGCACATCATCGTTCGACGGCAGCTCTTTCAGCTGGTTTCGAACATCTGCCGGTAAATCGGGATTGTCAGCAGCAATATTGGCAGGCGACAGCCGGTCAGGTTCCGAGAACACGATATCGAACGCCAGGGCCACGGCTCCTGCCTGCATCGCCTTTTGGGTCATCTCGGCGATCTTTGTGCGTGGCCAAGGCCATTGGCCCACTTCGGCAAGGCTGGCGTCGTCCACATCCAGGATCGCAACGGGCGCTGGCGGCGCCTCTCTGGGATTCAATTGTTGGTAGAGATCAAAGGCTTGCAGCCTCAGGCGTTCGATGAAGATCGGATCAGCGATTCGGATAAAAAGCAGCAAAAAAAGCAGTCCGAACCCCGCCAAACGGCCCCATCCGATCACCTTAGAGAGCCATTTCAACATCGTCCCCACCCTTATGACTTTTTCCAAAAATACACGCGAATCGGCATATTTACGCCCCTATTCCGTGTAGCTCACTCCTCCGAATGGGTGGTAAGCAACAGATTTTTTTGAACAATCTCCCTGATTTCACGTGTTTATTGCACGGTTTTGCTCTAATTTATGCTCTGGGGACGGAAACGTGCGCGCTTTTTCGCTGTGTAGTGCATTTCACTGAAGCGATGGGGACCACGTGATATACCATATTGTATTGATATTTTAATTTAGGGGGTTAGCCCCATGGCACGGGATATTGAGGCCGATTTTGGCCTGGATAACATTATTGAATTAAACAGCCTGAACGGCGCAGCGGTTCAGATAGCCAGACGGCATATCATTGTTTGACGCCGAGTTTTCTCGCGAAGGCGCAGACCTGCTCATCGTCGACACCGACGGGCAGATTTTACGCGTTGATGACTTTTTTACATGGGCCACGTTGCCAGATCTGACTGCGCCGAACGGTGCAGTGCTCAAAGGTGACATCGCAGCGCGCCTTGCAGGCAGCAGCCTGGAAGCGCAGTACGCTCAGGCCGGCGGCAATAGCGCCAACGTGCCCATTGGGCAGGTCGAGTTGTTGGAAGGTGGCGGCACCGTCACCCGTGTGGATGGTTCTGTTGTTGAGCTGACGCCAGAAACCAAGATCTACCAAAACGATCTGATCACCACCGACACGAGCGGAAAAGTCTCGGTCGTCTTTGCTGACGGCACAATCTTCACGCTCGCCGAAGCGTCTCGCATGGTGATTGATGAATTCGTGTATGATCCGAATGGGTCAGACAATGCTGGTGGCTTCAACCTGATCACGGGTGGTTTTGTTTTCATCGCCGGTCAGGTCGCGAAAACAGGTGACATGGAAGTTGGCACCCCGACCGCCACCATGGGCATTCGCGGCACGACCGTTCAGGTTCTGATCGCTTTGGTCGATGGCGTATCCAAAGTCACGCTTGGCTTGGCGGCTGACCCCGATGGGTCTTTCGGCCGCGTTGCCGTGTTCGACAACCTGGGCAACTTCATCACCGAAATCACAGCAGACAATGCGACGTGGTTGATTTCCCCAATCGAAGGCGAAACGCGCGAACTTGAGTCATTTGAGGCTGGCTTCCAGCCTGACCCCGCCCTTCTGGCCGAAGCTATCGCGGCCTATACCTCTGCCTTCCGTCGTGTGCGCGAAGAAAACGAAGACTTCGTTGAACTTGGCGATGCACAACAATCCGACGCACCAGAAGATGCACCGCCACCGGAAAACAACAACCAATTGCTTGACCCGGTGCAAGACGACCCTGACACCAACGGCAACGGCCCCGAAGGCCCCGGCGGAGACGCTGGCGGCGATAGCGGTGGCACCGGCGCCCCGCCACCTGAAGAGGGCGGCGCAGGTGGCAACGAAGGCGAAGAAGCCGACGTTGACAATGTGCGCGGCGATCCTGCCCCGACACCTGAAGATGTGGTTGTCACTGGGGTCGAAGACGAAAGCACGACCGAAGGCATTTCCGGCCAAGTGACCGCTGAATCAAACGACACATCGCTGACCTTTGCCATCGACAGCACCCCGGCCAACGGCAGCGCCACGGTGAACGAAGACGGTACGTTTGAATACACGCCAGATGCGGATTTCTCGGGCACCGACACGTTCACATACACTGTAACGGACAGTGATCAAAACACATCCACCGGAACGATCACTGTTGAGATTGCGCCCGTTAACGACGCGCCCGTTGGTCAAGAGATCGGCACAACCCTTCCCGAAGATCAGGCCTTTGCCGGAACCGTTCTTGCCACCGACGCCGACGGCGATGAACTAACCTTTGCGTTGAGTGCGGAACCAACAGAGCAGGCGCAAAACGGTGTTGCTGTGGTTCTGGCGGACGGCACGTTTTCCTATGTGCGTGACCCCGATTTCGAAGGTGTGGATTCTTTTACCTATGTTGTCGAAGACCCGGATGGCGAAACCGGCGTTGGCACCGTAACGGTCACAATCGAACGTTCAGAAGACGTTCCGGAAGTGAATTTCGAGCTGTCGGTATTGGAAGGTTCCATCCCTCCGGCCGAACCAGAACCGGCTTCAGCACTGAACGAAGACGGCACCGGCGACGCTGTGGAAAGCGCCTCTGGCAGCATCCTCATCTACGATCCGGACACCGGAGAAACCTTTACCACCAGCTTTGAATTGCAGGGCGGCGGTGATGTCTTCGGCAACTTCGAGCTAGCTCCAATCACCGCGGGTGCAGGCTTTGGCGAATATGTTGTTGCCTGGCACTATACGATTGATCAGGCGACTTATGATGCTTTGCCTGAAGGGTTCGATCTGACGCAGCTCTTTGACGTCGAGATCACAGATAGCACCGGCACAACCGCCAGCGTAACTGTGACGGTCGATGTCGCGGGGATCAATGATGACCCCGACGCGGCGGATGATGACGCGACAACGGACGAAGATACCTCTGTTGTTCTTGATGTTCTCGACAATGACACCGATGTCGATGACGGCGCATCCCTCACGTTGACTGAATTCACGCAACCCGACAACGGCTCGGTCGAGGAGAATGCAGAAGGCGATCTGATTTATACACCCGACGCGGACTTCAACGGGACCGACAGCTTTACCTACACGATCACCGATGATCAGGGCGCGACTGATACGGCCACCGCAACGATCACAGTAGAGGCTGTGAACGACGCACCAACTACGGCTGAGGACGAAGGCCAAACCGACGAAGACAGTGCGATCCTGATCGACGTTCTGGCCAACGATACGGATACCGAAGGCGAAACCCTCACCTTGGTCAGCGCGTCAGGCGCAAATAATGGATCGGTCACGATCACGTCGAACCAGGTGCGCTACACCCCAGACGATGACTTTAACGGCACTGACAGCTTCACGTATGTCGTGCGCGACGCGTCGGGAGAAGAATCCTCCGCCACAGTTTCGGTTACGATTGACCCTGTGAACGACGCGCCGGTGGCAACCGATGATACCGCTTCGACCACCGAAGAAAGCTCTGTCACCGTTGATGTGCTGTCCAACGACGACGATATCGACGGAGAAACACCCGGCATCGACAGCTTTGGCCAAGGGTCCAATGGCTCTGTCACGCTATCAGAAAACACGCTGATCTATACGCCGAACGACGATTTCTTTGGCACGGATTCTTTCACGTACACCATCATTGACGGTTCCGGAGAAACATCGTCGGCAACGGTTAATGTCACTGTCAACAACATAAACGATGCTCCGGTCGCAACTGCGAATTCGGGAACGACGGCAGAAGACACCTCTATCACGTTGGATGTGGCGGGCGATGATGTTGATGCGGATGGTGACGCTCTCACCGTTACCGCGGTCACGCAGGGCACGCAGGGGAGTGTCTCGTTCTCAGGCCAATCTGTGACGTATTCGCCAAACGCGGATGTCAACGGAACAGACACGTTCACCTACACGGTCTCGGACGGCAATGGCGGGTTCGACACCGCATCCGTCACAATCACTATCACAGACCAAAACGACAATCCGACACCGGTCAATGACAGCGCCAGCACGTCAGAAGACACGCCGATCCTTATTCAAGTTCTGTCAAACGACAGCGACATTGATGGCGATACGGTTTCCATCGTGTCGGTGACGCAATCGGCCAATGGCACGGTGTCTGTAAATGGGTCTGCTGTTAGCTATGTGCCCGACGCTGATTTCAGCGGCACCGATACCTTCACCTATGCCGTCTCAGATGGGAACGGTGGCAACGGTTCGGCGCAAGTCACGGTTACAGTAAACCCGATCAATGACGCTCCTGTCGCCAGCGGTGACAGCGCCGAGGTGGACGAAGACGCTTCCGTCGTGATCGATGTCACAGACAATGACACAGACGTTGACGGCGATGCACTGTCCGTTAACGGATTTACCCAAGCCACAAACGGCACGGTCAGCCAAGTTGGCAATGAACTGCGTTATACCCCGGATCCTGGCTACAACGGTGCCGATAGCTTTACCTACACAGTCCGCGACCCATCAGGCGATACAGACACCGCAACCGTGACCATTCAGGTTATCGCGGTCAACGACGCACCAATAGGCGAAAGCGATCAAGCGGAAACCGACGAAGATCAAGGTGTTACGATCGCGGTCTTGGGAAACGACAGCGAAGAAGACGGTGACACGCTCACGCTCGATAGCTTTACCCAACCAGACAACGGCACGGTCAGCCAAGTCGGTCAGCAATTGCGCTACACGCCCGATCCAGATTTCAATGGCACAGACGCATTCACCTACGTCGCCACCGACGGTGAATTGAACACAGGCAATGTGACTGTGGTCGTGACGGTAAATCCGGTCAACGACCTGCCAGGCGCAGAAAACGATCAGGCCGAAACGGACGAAGACAGCTCCGTTCAGATCAATGTGCTTGCCAACGATTCCGATCCGGATGGCGACGGTATCAGCATTTCGGATATTCTCAGCGTATCAAACGGCGATGCCTCCTTGTCCGGCAACTCCATCGTTTACAGCCCTGATCCGAACTACTTCGGGCCCGCCTCGATTGTGTACGAGATCACTGATGGCAACGGCAGCTTTGATACTGCAACGGTCACCATCACGGTAAACGGCGTGAACGACGACCCCGCCGCCGCAAACGACAGTGCCACACTTGACGAAGATACTTCGGCGCAAATCAACGTTTTGGCCAATGACACGGATATTGATGGCGACAGTTTGACCATTTCCAACGTCAGCACAGGCGGCAACGGATCGGCGACTGTGGCGAATGGCCGGATCGTTTACACGCCCGACGAAGACTTCAATGGCAGTGTCACCCTCACCTATACCGTCTCAGACGGCAATGGCGGGTCCGACACGGCAACCGTCGATGTTACGGTCAACCCGGTGAACGACGATCCCGTCGCCAACAACGATATTGCCACGACAGACGAGGACCAGGGCGTCGTAATTAATGCAACGCAAAACGATACCGACGTCGATGGCGATACGTTGCGTGTCGATTCCATTCTGAGCGTTACAAACGGTACGGCGCAGGTTGCTGGCGGCAACATCGTCTACACACCCACACCTGATTTCTTTGGCACAGCGGTCATCCGCTATGTCGTCACAGACGACAACGGCGGCACTGACACAGGCCGCGTGACCGTCACGGTGGACCCGGTCAACGACGATCCTGTCGCCAACAACGATGCCGTCACAACGAATGAAGATACGACGATCTTTATCGACGCGGCTGACAACGACACCGATATCGACGGCGGCACCTTGGTGGTTCAGTCGATTCAAGGCGCGACAAATGGGACCGCATCCGTCTCGGGCGGCGAAATTCGCTTTACGCCAAGCCCCAACTTCTTTGATACCGCCACGGTGAACTACACCGTGTCCGACGGGCTTGGCGGCACCGATCAGGCGGTGGCGACCATCACCGTTGTTTCAGTCAATGATGACCCCGAAGCGGACGATGACAGCACGGTCACGATGGAAGACACGTCCGTTCTCATCGATGTGTTGGACAATGACAGCGATGTCGAAGATGGCACGCCAACGCTGCAAGCCATCACAGCAACGTCCGGTGGCTCAGCCACTATCGTCGAAGGTGAAGTAGAGTTCATCCCAGCCGATAACTTCTTTGGCGACGCGTCATTTACGTATCGTGTTATCGATTCCAACGGGGCGACGGATACCGCGACCGTGGATGTCACCGTCACGGCGGTGAATGACCGCCCAGAGGCCGTGAACGACAGTGCAACCGTTGATGAAAACGATTCAGTTACAATCGACGTGCTCGACAATGACGGAGACATAGACAACGATTCCCTGTCTATCGTCGCGTGGGACAGCGATGGCGAAGACGGCTTTACGAACATAATCCAAACGGACAACGGCACAGCCGAAATTGTCGGTGATCAGATCCTCTATACACCAGATGCGGATTTTGATGGCAGCGACAGCTTTACCTACACCATCACTGACGGGCTGCTGCAGGACACGGCCACTGTCACGATCACCGTCAACAACGTCAACGATGGGCGAATGGCGGTGGATGACACAGTCACAGTCAACGAAGATGGCACTGTCCTTATCGATGTTCTGGACAACGATAGCGACCCTGACGGCGATGAACTTATCATCGTGGCGATCAACGGTGATTTCGGAGACGGCGGCGGCGAAGATGCGTTTGGCGAAGACGGGCCAGGCGGGGATCTCGTGCGTGGTGGCGACGAGTTTTTGGGCGAAGACGGCCCGCCGGTCACATTTGCCACCGACTTCGGCGTTGTCGAAATCGTAGAAGGCGCTGAAATCCGCTATACGCCCAATGCGAACTTCAATGGCGAAGACAGCTTTTCCTACACCATCAGCGATGGCGACATCGTCGCGACCGCAACGGTTGAGGTGACCATCACGCCAGTGAATGACGCACCCACCATCATCACTCCGATTGACGTGTCGACAAATTCCGAAGACGATCTCTTTGCCGGAATTGGGGTTCCTGGTTATTTTGAGCTCAACGACCGTGCTGATGACGTAGATGACGATGATGATGCCTCTACGCTGAGCTATTCTTTCAGCAATTTCGTAAACGGTGACTTTGACGTAATCACCAACGAAGGCGGTGATGTGACCGGCCTGAACCTGAACATTGCAGGCAATTACGACGACCTCAGCGCCGGAGAAAGCACGACAGCCACCGCTCAGGTCATCGCCACTGACAGCAACGGCGCTCCGTCCGACCCAAGCACGCTGCGGTGGACGGTGACTGGCGTCAACGATGGCCCCAACGCGGTCGACGATACCGCCACGATCACCGAAGACACGACGACAACAATTGACGTTCTGGATAACGACAGCGACCCAGACACCAACGACACGTTTTCGATCACCAGTGTCACTCAGGGCTCCAAGGGTTCGGTGACCATAAACACCGATTCCGGTGACGGCATCAGCGTCGATTATGCGCCAAACGCCGACGCGACGGGCGCCGACACGTTCACCTACACAATCACCGATGGCCAAGGCGCGGACAGCACGGCCACCGTCTTTATCAACATCACCAACGAAAACGACGCGCCAATTGCGGTGAATGGAGGCTCTGCTACCGACGAAGAAACGGCGATCTCAGGTAACATCTTTACCGATGCCGGCATCGGCCCTGATTCTGATCCCGACGGTGACACATTCACCGTTGCATCCGTGCGCTTTGACACCTTGGGCGAAGTCAGCATTGAGGAAGTCACAATCGACTTCACCGAATTCGAATCCGGCGAGATCGTCCAGATCGAAGTCGCATCAGGCGCCCTTTTGGAACTCAGCCCGGATGGCTCCTTCAGCTTCGACCCAACCGGTGTGTTTGACTTCGTTCCTGTTGGCGGCAGTTCAGCCGACGGCTTCTTTTACACCATCATTGATGAAAACGGCGCAGTGTCCAACGAAGCCCGTGCCAATTCTAGTGTTTCCGGTGTGAATGATCCGCCGGTTGCAGGCGATGATACTGCCTCAGCAACCGAAGACGATGTCGATGTATTCATCTCTGAAAGCGATCTGCTCGACAACGACGAAGATGCAGATAGCGGGTCGTCACTGACCATCACCCAATACAACGACCCCGCGAACGGCACGCTCACCGTCACAAACGACAGCGGCGGCGGTGTCTATTATACGCCCGACCCCGATTTCTTTGGCCAGGACACCTTTACCTATCAGGTCAGCGATGGCGATGGCGGGGTTGATACCGCCACCGTCACAGTCACAGTCACACCCGTGAATGACGCAACCATCGCTGTTGATGACACATCAACCACGTTGGAAGACACTTCAGTCACCATTGATGTGCTCGCCAACGAAATTGAAGTTGATGGCGACAGCATCACGATCAACTTTTTCGACACAACCTCGGCTCAAAGTGGCACGATCAGCGAAGACAATGGTCAGCTTGTTTACACACCACCCGCCGACTTCAATGGTGAAGACACCTTTACCTACACCATCGACAATGATGATGGCGGTATCGACACGGCGACGGTCGTTGTCACTGTTACGCCGGTAAATGACGACCTGACGCCAACACCTTTCACGATCAACACCAACGAAGACGGGCCCCAATTCACCGTGACGTTCGACGATCTTTTCGACAACGTCGATACGGGCGAAACGGTCAATATCGGCGGTGGATCAGAGCGGGC
>JABSSA010000143.1 GCA_013214665.1 Paracoccaceae bacterium | reverse complement strand
CGCATTGACTGCGACGAAAAGATTGAGCCCAAGGACTGGATGCCGGATGGGTATCGCAAAACGCTGATCCGCCAGATCGGGCAACATGCCCATTCGGAAATTGTGGGCCAACTGCCCGAAGGCAATTGGATCACCCGCGCCCCAAGTCTGGAGCGCAAAGCCATCCTGCTGGCCAAGGTACAGGATGAGGCCGGTCACGGCCTGTATCTGTATTGCGCCGCCGAAACACTAGGCATCAGCCGTGATGAAATGACCGAGATGTTGTTGGATGGGCGGATGAAATATTCTTCGATCTTCTCGTATCCAACGCTCACCTGGGCCGACATGGGCGCGGTGGGCTGGTTGGTCGACGGGGCCGCCATCATGAATCAGGTGCCGCTGCAACGCACGTCTTTCGGGCCATATGCCCGCGCGATGGTACGCATCTGCAAAGAGGAGTCGTTTCACCAACGGCAAGGCTTTGACATCATGATGAAGATGGCCAACGGCACAGCTGATCAAAAGCGCATGGCGCAGGACGCGCTGAACCGGTTTTGGTATCCGTCGCTGATGATGTTTGGCCCATCTGACGCCAATTCCGTGCATTCGGCACAGTCGATGGCATGGAAGATCAAGATGAATTCAAACGATGAGCTACGTCAAAAATTCGTGGACCTGACCGTGCCGCAAGCTGAATATCTGGGACTGACGATCCCGGATGAAAACCTCGCCTGGAACGAAGAAAAAGGCGGCTACGACTTTTCAGAGCCTGATTGGGATGAGTTTTTCGAAGTGTTGAAGGGCAATGGCCCCTGTTCGGTCGATCGCATCGCCGCACGCAAGAAAGCTTGGGATGACGGAGCTTGGGTGCGCGAAGGCATGTTGGCCCACGCTGCTAAAAAGCGTGCAGCGAAACTGGCGGCGGAGTAACGCACATGTCTTCGGAATGGCCCCTTTGGGAAGTTTTCATTCGTGGTCAACACGGCCTGTCGCACCGGCATGTTGGATCGTTGCACGCAGCTGATGCGGAACATGCGATCAAAAACGCACGCGATGTGTATACCCGCCGCAAAGAAGGCGTAAGCATCTGGGTGGTAGAGGCCGCACAAATCGCCGCGTCATCGCCGGATGACAAGGATGCGTTATACGATCCTGCGGATGACAAAGTGTATCGGCACCCCACTTTTTTCGACATTCCTGATGACGCAGGGGCCATGTGATGGACCCGCTCTTTGAATGGCTTTGCCGCATGGGCGACAGCACTTTGGTGTTGGGACAACGTTTGTCAGAATGGTGTGGGCACGCGCCCGCGCTGGAAGAAGACATTGCCCTCGCCAACACGGCGCTTGACCTGATCGGGCAAACGCAGATGTGGCTGGGCCTGGCGTGCGAGACCGAAGGGCAAGGGCGCGATGCGGATGCGCTGGCCTATCGCCGTGACGTTTGGGATTTTCGGAACTTGCTTTTGGTGGAGCAGCCCAATCACGATTACGCCCATACGATTGTTCGCCAGTTCCTGTTTGACGCCTGGCATTTCGAGGCGCTGACCGCACTGCAATCCTCGTCGCATTCAGACATCTCGGCCATCGCTCAGAAATCGGTGAAAGAGGTCACGTACCATCTGGATCGGTCCTCGGACATTGTGATCGCCCTCGGCGATGGCACCGAAGAAAGCCACTGTCGGATGCAGGATGCGTTGACCCATTTGTGGCCCTACGTGGGCGAAATGTTCACCACGGATGCGGTGGATGAGGCGCTGAATGGTGTCGTCCCACTCCCTGCATCACTGCGTCCTGCGTTCGATGCGCGGGTGACGGCAGTTCTTTCTGAAGCCACTCTGCAACGGCCCGAGAGCGACTTTTCCCATCAAGGCGGCAAAACTGGCAAACGGCACAGCGAACACTTGGGGCACATGCTGGCCACGATGCAGTTTCTGCCGCGCGCCTACCCGGACGCCACATGGTAACCCCGCGCCCTTCGACGGACCAGGTGTGGGCCTGGCTTGATGCCGTGCCTGACCCTGAGATTCCGGTGATTTCTGTCGTCGATCTGGGCATCGTACGGGATGTAGAATGGGGGGACGACGAATTGCAGATCACGGTAACCCCCACCTATTCCGGCTGCCCTGCCACGTCGGTGATCGCGCTGGATATCCAGACTGCCTTGGCAGAGCATGGAATCGAAAATGTGTCTCTAAAAACGCAAATTGCACCACCTTGGACAACCGATTGGCTAAGCGACAAGGGCAAGGCGCGGTTGAAAGACTATGGCATCGCAGCCCCCAACTCGGCCAAAGGCCCAGAATGTTGCCCGCATTGCGGATCGAAAGACACAGAACGCGTCAGCCAGTTTGGATCGACCCCGTGCAAGGCGCAATGGCGGTGCCTGAGTTGTCTGGAACCCTTTGACTATTTCAAGTGCATCTGACCTATGGCTCAATTTCACGATCTGACCGTCACTCATATCCACCGCACGATCCGCGATGCGGTCGTTCTGACGTTGGAACCAAGCGATCCGAGCGTGTTTGACTTCACGCAGGGCCAATATCTGACATTCCGCAAGGATTTCGATGGCACCGAAGTGCGCCGCAACTATTCCATCTGCGCAGGCAAAGATGATGGCCTGTTGCAGGTCGGGATTAAAAAGGTGGATGGCGGCGCGTTTTCGACCTTTGCCAACACGGATTTGGCTGTCGGAGACACCCTGGAAGCGATGCCGCCTATGGGTCGGTTTTTTACCGAAATAGAGCCTAATAAGGAAAAATCGTATCTGGGCTTTGCGGGTGGATCGGGGATTACACCCGTGTTGTCGATCCTGAAAACCGTGCTCAACCGCGAACCAAACAGCACCTTCACTTTGATCTATGCCAACCGAGCCGTGCACACGATCATGTTCCGCGAAGAGCTTGAGGATTTGAAAAACCGGTACATGAACCGGCTGACGCTTATTCATGTTCTCGAAACCGGGCAGGACATCGATCTGTTTTCGGGCCGCTTAGACACTGAAAAATGTGATGCGCTGTTTTCCGGTTGGGTCGACGTCGCCAATGCAGAGACCGCATTTATCTGTGGCCCGGAACCGATGATGTTGACCATCTCAACCGCGCTCGAAGCGCACGGGATGGCCAAAGACAACATCAAGTTCGAACTCTTCGGCGCATCACAGCACGGACGGATCGCGCAGACGGCAAAAACCGCCTCAACAGAGACCGAAACGACAACCGCCGCACAGGTGACCATCGACGGAACCGGGCATAGTTTTGATATGCCGCGCAACATGTCGATCCTGGATGCTGCGCTGAACAACAATCTGGATGCGCCTTATGCCTGTAAGGCCGGTGTTTGTTCGACGTGCAAAGCCAAGGTGATCGAAGGCGATTATGAGATGATCACCAATCACGCACTCGAAGACTACGAGGTGGAACGCGGTTTTGTGCTGACGTGCCAATGCCTGCCACTGTCCGACACGCTCATCATCGACTACGACCAACATTAGAGATTGATCATGACCAGCCCTGCCTATGCCGTTCACTCCTTAGTTCAGGGCAAATGGGTTGCGCCTGACAGTTCGGCTCGCCCCATCGAAAGCGCCGTGGACGGTCAGATCATCGCAAATTGCGGCAACAACAGTCTCGATCTGGCTGGTATGCGCGCCTATGCCCGCGACGTTGGTGGCCCAGCCTTGCGCGCGCTCAGCTTTCATGACCGCGCCCGCATGGTCAAAGCCGTCGCGACCTATCTCAACGAACGGCGCGATCATCTTTACGATCTGAGTTTTAACACCGGCGCCACGTTGTCGGATCACAAGATCGACGTGGATGGCGGCATTGGCACGATGTTTGTCTTTGCCTCCAAAGCACGGCGCGAGATGCCTGATGCCAAAATCTGGCGCGAGGGCGTGCCCGAACAATTGGGCCGTGAGGGGCAGTTTTGGGGTCAACATGTGCTGACCTCCCGCCCGGGCGTGGCGGTGCATATCAATGCGTTCAATTTTCCTGTCTGGGGCATGTTGGAAAAGCTGGCCCCGACCCTGTTGGCCGGAATGCCAGCCATCGTGAAACTGGCTACCGCAACATCCTATGTGACCGAAGCCTGCGTGCGCATGATCATGGAAAGCGGCCTGCTGCCTGATGGCGCGCTGCAGCTTGTATCAGGCTCTGTTTCAGGCCTTTTGGACGTTCTGGATTGCCAAGATGTTCTGACCTTCACCGGATCAGCAGAAACTGCGGGGCTGTTGCGATCCAACAAAAACTTGTTGGACAATGCCGTGACGTTTTCGGCCGAGCAAGACAGCCTGAATGCCACGCTTCTTGGACCCGATATCACAGAAGGCACAGCGGGTTTTGATGTGTTCGTCAAAGAGGTCGTGCGCGAGATGACGGTGAAAGCAGGCCAGAAATGCACCGCAATCCGCCGAATTTTCGTGCCGCAAGCCCAGCTGGATCAGACGATTGCAGCCCTCTCAAGCCGTTTGGGCAAAGTGACAATCGGTAATCCGCGCAACCCGGATGTACGTATGGGGGCCCTG
>JABSSA010000142.1 GCA_013214665.1 Paracoccaceae bacterium | reverse complement strand
GTTTGCGTCGGAAGCAGTCTACGACATTGTCCCGGACATGATCACTTGCGCCAAAGGGCTGACATCAGGCTACTTGCCGCTTGGCGCCTGCATCATTTCGGACGCGGTCATGCAACGTATTGCTGAGGCGGACGGGGATGACGTGTTTTACAACGGCTACACCTATTCCGGCCATCCGGTCAGCTGCGCCGCCGCGCTCAAAAATATCGAGATCATGGAGCGCGAAGACATCCTTGGTCACGTGCGCCGGATGACGCCGGTGTTTCAGGCGCGGCTGGCCGCGATCAAGCACAAGTTCCCGATCGTGGGCGATGTGCGAGGCGACGGTCTGCTTGGCTGCATCGAATGCCGTCCGGATTTAGCGCAGGAAAGCTATGAGGCGCATCTGAAGTTCGGCCAGAAGCTGGATGACGCCTGCGAGGCGATGGGGCTGTTGTTGCGCCCGTTCGGGAATATGGCTGTCTTCTCACCGCCGCTCATCATCTCGGAGGCGCAGATACATGAGATGTTCGACATCATGGAACAGGGTCTGACCCAAGTGAGTGAGGATTACGATGCCTGATATTCAGCGTTTACCGAATGACTCGGGTCTCGTGAGTGCCGCCTTGGCCAAGGACGGTGCGGTAATTGTTGAAAACGTTGTGCCGGACGACCTGCTGGACAAAGTGCTGAGCGATCTGCGCGGGCCGTTTGACGAACAAGGGCTCAAATTCACCAACGATTTCAACGGCTACAAGACTCGACGGCTGGGCGGCATTTTGGGTTTGTCACGTGCAGCGGCGAACATTCTCGCGCATCCTTTGGTCCTGTCGGTGGCGGATGCGTTGCTGAAACCGCATTGCGAGAGTTATCGAATTGGCTCTTCCACCGCGATTGAGATCATGCCGGGTGAGGGCGATCAGGTGCTCCATCGCGACGATGATTTTTACCCCATCCGGGTGCCGGGGATCGAATGGCAAATCTCTGCCATGGTGGCTTTGTCCGACTTCACCGCAGATAACGGGGCGACGCGGGTGGTGCCGGGATCGCAAGATATGCGGGTGTTCGAAAATATCACTGAGGATCAGGTGACCCAAGCCGTGATGCCGCGGGGGTCGATCCTCTTTTATCTGGGACGTGCTGTGCATGCGGGCGGTCAAAACACCACCGATCAGCCACGCACTGGATTGATTACCACTTATTCGCTTGGTTGGTTACGACAGGAAGAAAACCATTACCTTACGATCCCGCGTGAGGTCGCGGACAGCTATCCCGACAACATTCGCCGATTGATGGGCTACCAAAGCCATGGAGCCTACTTGGGCGTTTACCCGGGTGATCCGGACGGAAACTGGTGGGGCGCATAAGAGAATGCCGCGTCACTTATCACCTCTCGCAACGCGCCGGACAGACACCGGCCGCTCAATTCTGCAAATGTCTGAAAACCGAGGCTTGTGTGCCTCTGCCGAGCAACTAATGTGAAGTTAATACGGGGTTTCAGGGCGCTTACTGTCTGCCGGAGAACCTCAAAAACTTAATATCTGACGGAGTGAAGCTTATGCGCTACGAAAGCCCGCAGACGATCCAAGATGCCACCGCATTGTTAGCCGACGCGACCGAGAGTAGTTTCGTTCTGGCGGGCGGAACAGACCTTTTGGTCCGAATGCAGAATGATGCGTTCGAGGCGGATATGATTGTGGACATCAAAGCCATCAACGGCAT
>JABSSA010000141.1 GCA_013214665.1 Paracoccaceae bacterium | reverse complement strand
GAAGATTGCCACGCTCGAAGATGGCAGCCTGAACCTGTCGGCGTGGGAAAAAGACGCCATGCGCGCCAAGCTAACAGAGGCGCATCCTGATTTCGGCGACCGCCGCTGCCAGCTAACCGTCATCGGCAACGAGGCCGAGCTTGACGCCTTTGTCGATGCGCTCGAGGGCTGCTTTTGCACGGCAGAGGAAATCGAGGCGTGGAAAGCCGGGTCCAGTTTTGAAGACCCATGGCCCAAAACAGTTATGTCGCTGGGCGCGCAATAGCTTCGGCTTTTTCCGCTTTTCAATCGTGCCAACCCTCACGCATCCCGCACAATTCGCAACTTGACCTGTTGCAAGACCGCACGGCCAGTGTATGTTACATCATAACATTTCACTTCCAGCTCAGAGTTGCCCTATGCCAGATACCCGCCTGCCCGTCACCGTCCTTTCCGGCTTTTTAGGAGCGGGGAAAACCACCCTGCTGAACCGGGTACTGAACAACCGCGAAGGCCGCCGTGTTGCGGTCATCGTGAATGACATGTCCGAGGTGAACATCGACGCCGATCTGGTCCGCGCCGACACCGAACTCAGCCGCACGGATGAAACGCTGGTTGAGATGTCCAATGGCTGCATCTGCTGCACGCTGCGCGACGACCTGCTGCAAGAGGTGCGCAAGCTGGCCGAAGACGGACGCTTTGATTACCTGCTGATCGAATCCACCGGCATTTCCGAGCCTCTGCCGGTCGCCGCCACTTTTGATTTCCGCGACGAATATGGCGACAGCCTGTCTGACGTCTCGCGCTTGGATACGATGGTCACCGTGGTGGATGCGGTCAATTTGATGGCGGACTACGCCAGCCACGATTTCCTCAGCGACCGCGGCGAAACCTTGGGCGAAGAAGACGACCGCACGCTCGTGAATCTGCTGGTCGAACAAATCGAATTTGCAGACGTGGTGATCCTCAACAAGGTCGATGATGCTGGCCCGCAAAAGACCGAAGACGCACGCCAGATTATCCGCGCGCTCAACGCGGATGCCAAAATCATTGACGCGAATTACTCCGAAGTCTCAGGCGATGAAATCCTCGACACCGGCATGTTTGACTTCGACAAGGCGCACGAACACCCAATGTGGGCCAAAGAGCTGTACGGTTTTGCGGATCACGTGCCCGAAACCGAAGAATACGGCGTCACAAGCTATGTCTACCGCGCCCGCCAACCCTTTGTGCCCGAGGCCATTCTAAAGGTTCTCAATGGCGATCTTCCCGGTGTCATCCGTGCCAAAGGGCATTTCTGGATCGCCACGCGGTCCAATTGGGTGGCCGAATTTTCGCTGGCGGGCAGCCTGTCGTCGGTCAAGCCTTTGGGCACGTGGTGGGCCTCTGTCCCGCAAGACCGTTGGCCTCAGCATGAAGGCGTGCGCGAATATATCGAAGCCAACTGGTCCGAACCTTGGGGCGACCGTCGGCAAGAGCTGGTGTTCATCGGTGCGGATATCGATTGGCCTGCGCTGAAAGCGTCACTTGATTCCTGCCTTGTGCCAGAACATGAGGCCCCTGGCCCCGATGCGCTGCCGGATCTGCCTGATCCCTTCCCAATCTGGCGCCGCGTGGAGGAAGCCGCGTGACCCTGCAACAAGCCATCATCAAAGATGCAGCAATCGGCGTCGGCGTCGCCACAAGCGCCGATGGATTGACGGCGATCTCTCATCCCGGCTGTGCTGCGACCATCTGGAACCGCACAACAATGACCGGCCTTCAATCCTGGCTTGAAGAGTTGGAGCCGGCATTTTTACCGTCGGTCCGCACCGTGATGAAGGCGACCCACGTGCGCAGCGCAATGTCGGATCTGGTACGGGCCTGCAGTATGCCTTCCTGCGCTGAGCGCGATATGCTGGTCGATGACATCTCAACCTTGGCGGATACCTTTGCCAAGGTGATGAACGTGCCGTACCTGCGGCTGCGCCTTGATGTCATTTCGCACAACGCGTGCCGTAAGTTCCACATCGACGCGGTCGATGCCCGCCTGATCTGCACCTATCGCGGCACCGGGACGCAATATGGCATCTCAACCGACGGACAAGAGCCGCGCAAAGTGTTCACTGTGCCCACGGGCGCACCCATGATCTTGCGTGGCACCTTGTGGCCAAACTCCCCGAAATCGGGCTTGCTGCACCGCTCGCCCCCCATCGAAGGTTCCGGCGAAACACGGTTGGTTCTTGTGCTAGACCCCGTGGCCGACATCGCCGAGCATCAACGAGAGCACATGCTGCACTAGCGCCGTTCTTATCGGATACAGATG
>JABSSA010000140.1 GCA_013214665.1 Paracoccaceae bacterium | reverse complement strand
GTCGCGATCGGGTCGTTACAGCCGAAGATGCGGACCAGCCAATGTATGTTCTTGTCACTTATTCCGTTGTCGTTGGCTTGAAACCAGACCTGCACGGTTCGCACATCAATTCCGTCTTTGTTGCTATGAATCGCGGTTATTGCATCGGCCAACGTATCTGCTGTCCATGGACCATCGGCGACTTCATGCTGGTCTACGGGCCGACCGACACCTTGCGCCGCCAATTTACTGAACAGCACCTTGAAGTTGTCTGTACTTTGTCGCGGCTCAACAAAGAATTTCCCGTTTTTAATCAAAGCCCCAAATGTCCCATTTGCGCGTTTTTTCGTTGTTTTGCGGAGTTTTTCGTGCGTCCAGAGAACGAGCGCGTTCTACTATACCGCGAAGCGATGGCCTTAGCGTAGCTCTACGCTGGATAGCTGACGTGCTGGGCGGAAACTCGCGCTGTCACCCTGCCTCAAAGGGAGGTTCTATGCTCGAATGTGACGAAGATGAAGCTCAAGCCACGAAGCGTATTATAGATGCTGAAACAGGAGAGACTGTGGGGCTTCTCTATGTTTGGGAGGATGGCTACGCGCAACCGATGTGGCTCAATGGGGTTTGCGCGAATACCGATCTCAGAGAGCTGGAGGATGTATCGACATAGGACCGCCAAGAGGTCTTAGGCTCAATCTTGAGCGTTGCAGGAATGGAACAGTGGCCAAGAGGCGCGCTTATGGATCAGCGACCTTGCTAGCTGTTCGAAGGTGTTGGGGTAGGGCATGAGTCAACGAAAGTCGTCATTCGTACGAGCACTCTCGAGCGAGCATTTTGCAGACCTTGCCGCCGTTCGATTTTGGCGTTTCGCTGGCGCAGCATAAATTCCGCTGCGATGGGACAAAGGTCACCAAAGCAGCCGTTCAGAAGTCGTTTTGGTATAGTAGTCCAATCGTTCGCCCCACTTAACCGAGTTATCGAATAGCGGGCTGACCCTTTAGCGAATGTGCTAGACCTATCCGAGCACCTACACTCTGAAGGCATACTAAAACCACGAACGCCAGCGCATTCGTCCAAAAAATAAACCAAACGACAGATGCAGTGAAGGCATTTTCGGTGCCGCCAAGCACTAGGCTCGCGACGAATACGACGCCCTGTTGCACCGCCCAGGCCGATAGGAAAGCTGCACCGGTTCGTACCAATGAACTAGAACCTGCCAACAGACCCTGTGCACGCTCCGCTCCGACGACTGCACCGAGCGCGGACATACAAAGCGCGATCCCCCAGGCAAAGGTCATGGTGTCAAGCGGATATGCCAGAAAGCCAAACCCAATCGCCTGGTTGGCGAGCCAGCCGAGCCCTGCAAAAACCATCGCATCTCGTTTGGGCAGGGTAAGAGCGGCCAAAGCGCCCAGGGCCGCGAAGGGCATACCGCAGGCTAGCGCAAGGCTGAACAAGATCGCGGCCGCGACAAGAATGGTCATCCAAATTAGCGATTGATTTGGCGCTTGTTCAGACATGGGCATTCTCCTTCTTGGTCAAGCAGAAGTCTCACACATCGGCCGACATCTTGCCAGTGGCGTCGGCAAGGTCGAACGCGATCAGTTCGCTAGATACTGGGAGCGAAAACGTATGGATATAGAAGAAGCCAAACGCCTGTTGGCATTTGTGCTGAACTACACCTCGACCGCAATACTTCGTAGCGTAGCCGCGCAAGCATACTATATATTGACAGCGCTTACGATTCGATGCCTATTGTCTGCGTCATGGTTTCCCGGGGCGACTCGGGAAGGCAACAGGGAAGCCGGTGCGGAAACTGTCCAAATCCGGCGCTGCCCCCGCAACTGTAAGCGGTTAGCGAAGCTGAACACGTCACTGGGTGCACGCCCGGGAAGGCCAGCTAAGCTGCAACCCGCGAGCCAGGAGACCTGCCGTGGCGCAAACGATTACCAAAGGCGGAGGGCCTTGGGGTGCGTATGTGATCCGTAGCATTTTTGCATACGGACCCCTCGTGTCCCTTTCTTCGCAAAGAAACGGCAAAAAGAGGGACCTTAAATGAGCATCACCGTTTACTCAAAACCAGCCTGCGTCCAATGCACAGCGACAACCCGCGCGCTTGAGGCTCGCGGTCTCGACTACAAGGTTGTCGACCTGACCCAAAACGATGACGCTATGAACCAAGTATCTGAACTAGGCTATCGTCAGGTCCCGGTGGTGATCGCCGGAGAAGAGCATTGGGCAGGCTTCCGGCCAGACCTGATCGGTCGACTGGCCTGACTGAATGGTGGGGCTTGTTTATTTCTCATCCCGTTCGGGCAACACGGCGCGGTTCGTCGGCGTCCTTGGCCTACCGGCGCTGCGGATCCCGATTTTGGGACACGACATGCCCTGCCCCGTAGACCCTTTCGTGCTCGTCTGCCCGACTTATGCGGATGGCGACGGTCGGGGCGCGGTTCCCAAACAGGTGATCTGCTTTCTAAATGACCCTGATCGCCGCGCTCTGCTGCGCGGCGTGATCGCCGGAGGGAACCGTAACTTCGGACCGACCTTTGCCCTCGCAGGCGACGTTATCTCACAGAAATGCAATGTGCCCGTGCTCTACAGATTTGAACTGGCCGGCACCGACACAGATATCGCCCGCGTGCGCGCAGGGCTGGACACATTTTGGAGGCAGACATGCTCGATACCGGCCTGAAAACTGACGCTCTAGACGAAACGCTCGACTATCACGCGCTCAATGCGATGCTGAACCTCTATGATGAGGATGGTAACATCCGCTTCGATGCGGACCGCATGGCCGCACGACAGTACTTTTTGCAGCATGTGAACCAGAATACCGTG
>JABSSA010000014.1:3780-10374 GCA_013214665.1 Paracoccaceae bacterium | reverse complement strand
CCCAGCGCGCGCATATCAATCCAGGCGCAGCCTGACGCGATGCAATCCAGAACCATAAGCGCGCCTACCTCGTGCGCGGCGGCGGCCATCTGAGCGATATAGTCATCCGGCAGGATCACCCCGGCGCTGGTTTCCACATGCGGTGCAAAGACCACATCCGGCCGCGTCTCGCGGATGGTTTTGACCACATCCTCAATCGGATGCGGCGCAAAAGGGGCGGCTGTTGTGTTGCCCGATTGGCGTGCTTTAAGCACAGTTGTCTTTGCGGTCAGCCCGCCGGTTTCAAAGATCTGGCTCCAGCGATAGGAAAACCACCCGTTGCGCACGACCAGCACATCCGCCCCGCGGCCAAACTGGCGGGCCACCGCTTCCATGCCATAGGTGCCACCACCGGGGATAACGACGGCGGCATCCGCCGCATAAACCTCTTTGAGCATGGTGCGAATGTCATTCATTACCTGCTGAAAGGCCGCGCTCATATGGTTCAGAGACCGGTCGGTAAAAACAACCGAAAACTCTTCCAGCCCATCCGGGTCAATCGTGTCCAAAAGCGCCGCCATGTCGTATCCTCCTGCGTTCGTAAAGGACGACATATGCGGCACGCCACGCCAAGGCAAAGCCTACATTGGTATACAATGACGCAGACACCCAAGCCCTGCGCGCTCATCCACGCCAGAGGTTTCCGATAAGGCGCAAATCCAGGCGCGCCTGGCGCAAAACAGCTCAGGTTTTCGTGCGCGAGGCCGCGACCCGCCATTTCAGCATCTCGATCCGGTCCTGCCCGAAAAATGGCTCCCCATCGAAAACCATCGTCGGCACACCCCAATGCCCTGCGGCTTCCAGCGCGGCCTGATTGGCCACCACCTCTGCATCAAGGGTGTCGGCCTCGTTGGCGATCACCTGCTCCATGGCCTCCAACGTCAGCCCGGCCCGCGCCACCGCATCTGCCAGATGTGTGCCTTGCGTCCAATCTGCCACCGCGCCCGACCACATCAGCGCGCCCACCTCGGCGGTGAATGCCATCGACCGCCCGCTGCGCCCTGCGACCACGCCAAGGCGGTTGAGTCGATCAATTAGCGGCTGCTCGGGTGCCACACGAAACGGGGTGAATGTCATCTCCACCGGGTCGGGGTTGGGCCAGCGATATGGGATGCCAAGAAAGTCAGCCGAGCGCATGGCATCGCGAAAGATATAGGGCGGCAGCTTGGGGTTGGCGTCGCGAAACATCTCCGGATCGCGGATCGCTATCGGCTGAACGGGGCGCACGTGAATGTCGATCCCCTCCTCCTGCGCCCAGGCCCAAAGCCGCCCGCTCGACAAATAGCTGAACGGGCTGCGATAGGAATAAAACAGATCTACCTGTGGCATCGCCATCTGCGCGCCCTCCTCTTTTATGTCTTTGCGCTGCCCAAAGGTCCGGGCCTGCGTTCTTCGCTCAACAGCACGTTGGCCTCAACTTCCCCTGCTCCCGGCAAAGTCATGATCCGCCGCCGCAACACCCGCTCAAAATCACTCAGATCCCGCGCCACGACGCGCAAGCGATAGTCATAAAGGCCCAGCACATGCTCCACCGTTTGTACTTCGGGGATGGCCGACACCGCCCGCTCAAAATCCTCCAGGCTCACCCGGCCCTTTGTCGCCAGCTTCACCCCCAGAAAAACGGTCACACCAAAGCCTAGCGCCTCAGCATTCAAGCGCAACCGTTTGCCCTTGATCACGCCACTGTCCTGCAGCCGTTTGATCCGCCGCCACGCTGCGGGTTGCGACAGCCCAACCGCCCGCCCAATGGCCCCTGCTCCTTGGGTCGCATCGCGCGCCAACAGGCGCAAAATGGCAAAGTCAGTCTCGTCCAGATCCATCACAGCGGCAGCGCCTCTTCCGATTTGATCCGCGCCACATGCATCAACGCCTCGATATCCGCGATATGCGGCAGCGTCAGGATGCGATCCCGGTATATCTGCTGATATTGCACCATATCGCGCGCCACGATCGACAATCGCACATCCACACGCCCCAGAAACGTCTGGATCTCTAAAACTTCGGGCACCTCCCGAGCGGCAGCCAAAAACGCGTCAAAGGCCTGCGTCGCGCCTTTATCCAGCGTGATGCGCAACGACACCTCCACCGCATAGCCTAACGCGGCCCAATCAATCACCGCCCCCACACCGCTAACCAAACCGGCATCCGCCATCCGAGCCTGCCGCCGCGCCAACTGCGCCCCGCTCACCCCGGCGCGCTCTGCCAGCTCCGCCGGGGCCAGCGAAGGCTCTGCCTGCCATTGCCGCAATATGCGTCTGTCGATGTCATCAAGCATGATTTCACGCAAATATCTCAATTTGGCGCATGATCCAATCTTCTTTTGGACCCAAATACTCAAATTCCAACGCTGACCTCCCGCCCACACCCCGTTAAACAGGCGCCAGTCTAACCAAAGGAAGATCCCAAATGCGCGTATATTACGACCGCGACTGCGATGTGAACCTGATCAAGGACATGAAAGTCGCCATCCTGGGCTACGGCTCCCAGGGCCACGCCCACGCTCTGAACCTGCGCGACAGCGGCGCGAAAAACGTTGTTGTTGCCCTGCGCGAAGGCTCCCCCTCCCGCGCCAAAGCCGAAGGCGAAGGCCTGCAGGTGATGGGCATTGCCGAAGCCGCTGGCTGGGCAGACCTGATCATGTTCACAATGCCCGATGAACTTCAGGCCGAAACGTACAAGAAATACGTCCACGACAACCTGCGCGAAGGTGCGGCGATTGCCTTTGCCCACGGCCTGAACGTGCACTTTGGCCTGATCGAGCCCAAAGCAGGTGTTGACGTGATCATGATGGCGCCAAAAGGCCCAGGTCACACCGTGCGCGGCGAATACGCCAAAGGCGGCGGCGTGCCATGCCTCGTAGCCGTGGATAACGACGCCTCCGGCAAAGCGCTGGAAATCGGCCTGTCCTACTGCTCCGCCATCGGCGGCGGCCGCTCCGGCATCATTGAGACCAACTTCCGCGAAGAATGCGAAACCGACCTCTTTGGTGAACAGGCCGTGCTCTGTGGCGGTCTGGTTGAGCTGATCCGCATGGGCTTTGAAACGCTGGTCGAAGCAGGCTACGCGCCTGAAATGGCCTATTTCGAATGTCTGCACGAAGTGAAGCTGATCGTGGACCTGATCTATGAAGGCGGCATCGCCAACATGAACTACTCGATCTCCAACACAGCGGAATACGGCGAATATGTCTCCGGCCCGCGCGTGCTGCCTTACGATGAAACCAAGGCCCGCATGAAAGCGATCCTGACCGACATCCAGACCGGCAAATTCGTGCGTGACTTCATGTCTGAAAACCAGGTGGGTCAGCCGTTCTTCAAAGGCACACGTCGTATCAACGATGCGCACCAGATCGAAGAAACCGGCGAAAAGCTGCGCGCCATGATGCCATGGATCTCCGCAGGCAAAATGGTCGACAAGGCCAAGAACTAATCTTGCGTTGGCCCCCTCTGCTCGAGGGGGCCTCCGTTGCGCCCGAAAAGGGTGCTGCGTGCGCGGTTCACACGCGCCGTTAACCATCTCCCCCTAAAACCCCACCCGCTAGCAGGCAGCTCAACCACGCTGCCAAAAGACAGATTTTCAGGTGATGCGGGGCAATCCCCTGCCATTTCCAGCAAATCTCGGGATGACATGGATCGGGGCGCGAA
Source organism: Paracoccaceae bacterium (assembly GCA_013214665.1). Lineage (GTDB taxonomy): Bacteria > Pseudomonadota > Alphaproteobacteria > Rhodobacterales > Rhodobacteraceae. The sequence continues at coordinate 6,691 of JABSSA010000014.1, read as the reverse complement.
AGCACAGGCTCCGAACCTGAAGACAAGTCGCTTTGGAACGGCGCCGTTCTTTTCCCAAAAGAAAAACCCTACCGCCGCTCAGCCCATCGAGGCTGTCTGCGGGCAAAGGGCGTTCCGGCGCCACCGCCGTAGGGCGGGGTTCACCCCGCCATCACCACGCGCCCCATTCATGCAACCGCGTAAGTGAACCCCATTCAGTTCAAAACCGTAGGTTCAGCACAAGCATAGACTTACGTACTTTTTTGGCTTTCTAGCGCGCTGATTAGATGTTGAGCGGCACTCAGGTCACGCCGGTGCAAACGACGATCGACAGACCTAACCGCTGCTTCGCTTGCCGCAAGAAGATCTTTAGCGTCTTCGTGAGACAAGTGAGCTGTGTTCTCAGGATGGCGAGCAACAGCAACTAACAAGTCACCTTCAAAGAAATCGCCCTCTGCGAAGGGTTTTCCCGCAGGATTTCAATGGCTCTGGAGAGAAGGTACTTTGCGCCAATAGACTGACCGAGCATGATGCGAATATCTTCGATATCAAAATCTCCAAGACGCTTTTTTCTCAATTGATGGCATGTTGTAACAAGATGCGAGCCGAAATCCGGTTCAGCCCACACCTCAGATTCCAGCTGCTCTAAGGTCTTGTCGTCAACTGATTTCATGAGCTGATCCCGATCATTCGCCAATCTATGCCAAAAACCGCTCAGTCCCGCGAGCGGCCCCCTCACCCAAACATCGCCTCAAACGCCGCTTCACCGGCCTTGGAAAACAGCACCGCGCGGCTCTCTGCATCCTTGCGCAGCCAGCCCAGCACTTCCATCCGCGCAAACATCGCCCGCCCCACAGGTCCACCCAGATGCGAGCGGCGCTCTGACCAATCGAGGCAGGCCTGACACGGCGGGCGCCGCCGCGTGGGCAAGGCGCTCAGATCCACGCCGAATTCGGTGACAAAGCTTTCGCCCGCCGGTGTCAGCGCCACGTGATCGCCGCTGCCCTCCAGAAACCCGCGCGCCATCAGCGCATCAAACATCTGGATGCCACGCCGCCCCGCCAGGTGGTTGTAACAGACCCGCGCCTGCCGAAGCGCATCGTCGCGCGGGCCGGTGCGGACGCGTGGGGCCAGCCGGGCAGAGAGGCCCATCAACCCTTCAAGCACATCGGCCACCTCGGGCCCGCTGAGCTCAAAATACTTGTGCCGTCCTTGCTTGCGCGGAATCACCATGCCGCCATCCGCCAATTGCCCCAGATGCGAACTGGCGGTTTGCGCCGTCACTCCCGCCTCTCCGGCCAGCTCTGACGCGGTCAGAGCGCGCCCATCCATCAGCGCGGTCAGCATATTGGCCCGCGCCGGATCACCGATCAGCGCGGCAATGCGCGAAATGTCGGGGCCTTCTTTCATAGTTCGACCTCTATCGAAGCATCACGACCCAACCCTGCGCTACACCACTCGCATAATCAAGCGAAAGGACATCAGATGCTGACTTGTGTCATCACCTATGACATCGACCCCACCCAACAGGGCGCCTTTGCGCAGTATGCCCGCAATTGGGGTCAGGCCATCCCGCGCTGTGGCGCACAATTGGTGGGCTATTTTGCACCGCACGAAGGCTCGACAACCCGCGCATATGGGATTTATCACATCGAAAGTCTGGCCGCGTATGAGGCGTATCGCGCCCGGCTTGCAGCGGATCCGCTTGGGCGCGAAAACTATGCCTTCGCGCAGGCCAAAGGGTTCATCCGCAGCGAAAATCGCACCTGGCTGCGCTGCGTCTCAGAGCCACCGAAGGAGGAAGCATGATCGCCGTAATTTTTGAGGTGTGGCCCAAAGAGGGCCACCGCGACCCATACCTGGCCCGCGCCGCCACGCTCAAAGAGCATTTGGCCGACATTCCGGGCTTTATCTCGGTCGAGCGGCTTGAAAGCCTGATGGAGCCCGGCAAGCTTTTGTCCCTATCTTTTTGAGAAAGCGAAGAGGCGCTGGCCCAATGGCGGGCGTTGTCAGAGCATCGGTCTGCCCAAACCGCCGGGCGCGACATTCATTTTGCCGATTACCGGTTGCGCGTGGCCGGTGTTCTGCGGGACTACGGCATGACCAACCGAGCTCAAACGCCGGACGACAGCAAAGCAGTCCACGACAGATGACCCAAACGCCTCAGATCACACCCAGATCATGGGTCATGATCGCCATTCTTGGTGTGACCTGGGGCGGCACCTTTTTGGTGACCGAACTGGCCCTGACCGGCATCACCCCGTTCTGGCTGGCCGCCAGCCGCATTGGCTTTGGCTCTGCGGTTATGGTGCTTGTTTGGGCCACGCGGGGCTTTCGACTGTTCGAACGCCCCGTCCGTGCGGGCGATCGTGCCAATCTGGTGTTCATTGGCGCGCTGTCCTCTGCGATGCCCTTTGCGCTGCTTGCCTGGGGTCAACAACATGTGACCAGCGCTTTCGCGGGTGTGTCGATGGCTGCTGTGGCGCTGATGGTGTTGCCGCTGGCGCATTTCATGGTGCCGGGCGAACGCATGACCCTGCGCCGCACCATCGGGTTTCTCATCGGGTTTGCCGGGGTTTTCCTGCTGATCGGTGGACAGTTTTTCGACAGCACAGGCGCCGATTTAGAAAGCGCAGGGCGCATGGCCTGCATAGGCGCTGCGTTTTGTTATGGTCTGTCTTCGGTGCAGATGCGCCGCTTGCCAGACGTGGATCCCATCGGGCTGGCCACCATTCTTTTGGTGATCGGCGCAGCGATCATCCTGCCCACGGCCTGGGCGACAGAAGGACCACCGCCCTTGCCGGATCGCAATACGTTGATCACGATTGCCTTTCTGGGCCTGATCCCCACCGCCGCTGCCAATTTCCTGCGCGTGGCTGTGGTGCGCAGCGCAGGGCCGGTGTTTATGTCACTGGTCAATTACCAGGTGCCG
>JABSSA010000014.1:0-3680 GCA_013214665.1 Paracoccaceae bacterium | reverse complement strand
TTGCGGTAGATCATGGATGTCCCGCTGGCCCGCGTGCTTGAGCCCATCTGCGACGAAATAATCGCCACCTTGGCGGCGTTTGCCGCGCGCAGGTTGGGCAACAGGCTTTGCACCGTCTGGAAAACACCGGTCACATTGGTCGCAAATGACGCGGCCCACATATCGGCGGGATAGCCGCCATCAAGGGTTTCGCCGCGATCCAGGAAAACCCCCGCATTGCACACCAACAGATCAACCGCCTGCCCGGAAAGCGATGCCGCAAAGGCCGCGTGGCTGGCCGGGTCGGTCACATCAAGGCGCGGTTCTGCACTGCGCGAGGTGCCGGTGACCGTGGCCCCATCGGCGGCGTAAAGCCCAGACAAAGTTGCGCCAATTCCACGATTGGCACCTGTGATAACAACATGCATGGGACGTCAGTTCGCTTTCGATTTTGGGCCAAAAGGCAGCGGCGCCACCGGCACGCCGTCTTCGATCAGGGATTTTGCGTCATCAAATTTCGCCTCACCCCAGATCGGGCGTTCGGGCGCGTCACCGTCATGGATAGCGCGGGCCTCTTTGGCGAAATCCTTGCCGACCCAGGTGGAATTTTCCTCAACCTGTTTGCGCATCTCGGCGATCTTCACCTCCATTTCAGAGGCCTGCTCAGCCAGCGCGGGGGGCGGTGCTTGTGTTTCTTGCGGCGCTGGCGCCTGCGCCTTTTTGCGGGCGGTTGTGACGCGCGGCATCATCATCGCCTTGCTCACATCCGTGCTGCCGCAAACCGCACAGCTTAGATGCCCCGACTGCTTGAGCGTGTCGAAGGCTTCCGCTGACTGGAACCAACTTTCAAACGTATGGTTCTGATCACATTTGAGCGTGTACTTAATCATCCCGATTTATCTAGTTCTGCCCGCAGCGCTTTGCAATCGCTGCGTTATGACCTGCGTCAATGCTGTTTGCGCGGATCAAAATCCCGCAGGATGCGCGACAATTCCGGCGCATCCACTGCGGCGGCGGCCTGTTTGCGGGTCATCCACTTGCGTTTACGCTCATCACTTTCCGGGAAGGCCTTGGACAAGGATTTGACCTTGAGCCCATACACCATCGCAACACAAGGCAGACCGTCGTCTTCGCCGACGTCCTTCACGTAGGAAAAAATGCCCAGCGGCCGTTCATCGACAATCCCCTTGGCGCCCGCTTCTTCCCAGGCTTCTGTGGCGGCGGCCTCAGATGGGGATTGATCGGAGATGGGCCAGCCTTTGGGAATGATCCATCGCCGCGTGCGCCGCGACGTGACCAACAACACCTGCACCTTGCCATCCTTGATCCGCCAGCACAGCGCCGCAAACTGCGTCCGCACATCGGATTTCCGAAACTGGTCAATGTTTAAAGGCAAAGGTTTGGTCAATTGGGCTGTCATTATTTTTTTCCGCTCACCCCCAGGATAACAAAACATCAGCAAAAAGGCCAGCAAGCCCCCAAAAGCCGTGATCTGCGGTGAGTCTCTTCTGCAACTCAGGCATGTTTGCCCGCTGTAAATTCTACAACCTGTGGCCCAGAACAGCCGCCAATTGGCGCTTGAGCTGTTCTGGTGGAACGCCCGTGTCGCCCGCCAAGCGCCGCAACCCGAAATGAACATGGGCCATTTCTGTGTAATATTTGGTAAACACATAATTCGTGCTGGCCCCCGCGACCGCGCCCAACAGAGGCACGGATTGCGCGGCGATCTTTTGGCCCAGAACGGTGGCCAGCCGTGGTGCGATCTTGGCCAAAAGCGCTTGCATCGCCGTGCCTTGGAGTGCCACGCGCGCGGCCAGAAAGCCCATGTCGGCGTCGTCATCCTGCGCCAGCGGCCCGGCAGAGGCAAAGACCTGTACGCAGTCAAAACGCACGCCTTCTTCGCGCGGATTAAAGCCTTCCTGCTGGGCCACGCCTTGAATAACGCGCAACAAAAAAGTCGTCGTCACCGGCAGTTCGGCAAGCGCAGATGGCAAGCCGCCCACGCCGCCCGCAGCACCCAGGCCCGCGCCCATAATCTGGTTCATGCGCGCCGATTGATCCGGCAAGATGGCGCGGCTGCCGTCGGCCACGCGCACGGCCTGTTGCAGGGCCACAAGCGTCGCGTCGGTCAACCCGTCGCGCACAGGTTGGGGCAAACGGGTCAGTAAACCGTCGGCCCGCGCGCCCAATTGGTTCAAAAGGCTGATCCCCAGGCCACCCGCCGCTTTGTGGCGCGCGCCGAGGCGGGCAATTTCGGCGTCGACATCTGCATCGGTCGATAAAACTACGTCTTCCATGCCTGCCAAGATCGGCATTCAGCCGCGCGATTTCAACGGGGCTGGCGCACCTCACCCGCAACACCGTCCCACGCGCCCGGCACCAAAGCCTGCCCCAGAACCCGGGCCGGATTGGTGGGCGGCGGCATCTCGACCCCCTGCAGCGGCGTGAAGCCAAAGCGCGCATAATAGGGCGCATCGCCCACCAGCATCACACGCGCCCAGCCCAGATCACGCGCCCGCGCCAGCGTATCGCGGATCAAAAGACCACCCAGCCCTTCGCCCTGCCGGGTCGGGTGCACGGCAATCGGCCCCAGCAAAAGGGCCCGCGCCCCGCCAATATCCACTGGCCAGAACCTCACAGCACCCGCCAGAATGCCCAGGTCATCGCGCGCCACATGGCTCAGTTCGGCCACCGCTGGCTGGCCTTCGCGCAAACGGTAAGACGACAGCGCCTCGCGCCCGGGCGCAAAGCACAAGTCAAACAGCGCTTCGACTTCCCAACTGTCCTCTTCATGTTCCGGGCTCAGTTGGTACATCAGGGGCGGTCTTGATCGTGATTGAAAGAACTGGCCATCGCCCTAACATGATGGCATCCCAGTCGCAAACCACACGAAAAGGCTTTGTATGTTTTATCGCCCCGAAGACGGCCACGGTTTGCCGCACAACCCCTTCAACGCCATCGTCGCCCCCCGCCCCATCGGCTGGATTTCCACCCGCGACCGCGCGGGCGTGCCCAATCTTGCGCCGTATTCGTTTTTCAACGCGGTCGCCTATGTCCCGCCGCAGGTGATGTTCTCCTCAACCACCGACAAGCCGGATCAGGATGGCACCAAGGACAGCGTCGCCAACATCCGCGATACCGGCGTCTTTGCGGTCAACATCGTGGAATACGCGATGCGCGACGAAATGAATGCCTCGTCTGAGACATTGCCAAAAGACGTTGACGAATTCGCCGCCGCCGGTATCGAGGCCGCCGCCTGCGAAACGATTGACTGCCCGCGCGTGGCCGCAGCGCCTGCGGTTCTGGAATGCAAGCTGACGCAGATTGTGGAATTGCCCGGTCCGACCAATCAGTTGGTGCTCGGTGAAGTCACGGGCGTGCACATCCGCGATGACGCTCTGGTCAACGGGCGCTTTGAAGTGACCAAGTTCAAGATGCTGAGCCGTCTGGGCTATCGCGACTATGCCGTTGTGACCGAGATGTTCGAGCTGACCCGCCCCGATGATTGACGGCACTGGCCCCCTGCCTGATCCGAACGATCCATATCCCATCGTGATGGCGGATGGGCAGGTGAGCCGTGCCACCGCATTTCTCAAACCCCTGATAGCGCAGGATAACTTTGAGGTTGGGGCCTATACCTATGCATCCGACAGATCCGCGCCATCGGATTGGGCCGCGACACTGGCCCCCTATCTCTACCC
>JABSSA010000139.1 GCA_013214665.1 Paracoccaceae bacterium | reverse complement strand
CCTGCAAGCCTCAGCGGTTCGGCCACGATCGCCTCTGCGCTCACGCGCGGGCGCGCTGTCAGAAATTGTGTGACAAAGCCGATTTCCGTGCGCCGCAAATGTGCAACATCCACATCCGCCGCCCGCGCAAGGTCGATCATACCATGGGTGGAATGGAACCGGATTTCTCCAGCCAGTGGCAGGTAAGACCGATAGAGCGTGCGCAGCAGCGTGGATTTACCCGCACCATTCGCCCCTTTGAGCAACACAAATTCACCAGCAGCGACTTTGAAGGAGATATCCTCGAAGGCTGGGATGTCTTTTGCGAGATGATGCAACGAGAAGCCTTTTGTAAGCCCGTCGATTTCCAATACTTGTGTCATAGCTTCGCGTGCACCAATTGTTGTGTGTAGGGATGCTGCGGATCTTGGAAAATCTGGTCTGCGAGGCCGGTCTCAACCACCTCGCCACGCCGCATGACCATGACGCGGTCCGCCAGAGTACGAATTACGCCAAGGTCGTGGCTGACGATCACCATGGTGATGTGCCGGTCTTGTTGCAGACGTTTCAGCGTGTCGAGCACAAGCGCCTGCACGCTGACATCCAAGCCCGTTGTCGGCTCGTCCAAAAGCAGAAGCGCCGGTTCAAGCGCAATTGCCTTGGCCAGCTGCACACGTTGCTGCATTCCGCCCGAAAGTTCAATTGGCGGCGCGTCGAGGCGATCCAATGGAAACTCGGATGCGTCCAGTGCTTCTGTCGCCGCTTGCCGCAAGGTCGCAAAGCTGCGTTCTCCCGCGACCAAAAGGCGTTCGGCGACATTGCCGGAAGAGGAATGCTTCATCAGAAGGCCCAGATGGGGGTTCTGATACACGATCCCGATCTTGGTGGCACAGAGCATCCGCCGAGCGAAACGGTCCAGCTCAAAGAGATTGCCTGACACATCGGGCAGATCGAGCGTGTAGCTGCCAGTGTCGGGGATTTCCTCAAGGTTCATCATGCGCAACAGCGTGGACTTGCCAGAGCCGCTTTCGCCCACGATGCCCAGCACCTCACCCGGATAGGCATGTGCCGAGACGTTGCGCACGGCCTGCACGGGCCCGTAGGATTTTGAAACGTCCCGCACCTGCAAAAGAGGCCGTGTTTGGACGATCTTTGGCGTGTCGAGAGTCAGGGTCATTCCGACATTTCCCCATCTTTGTACCAAGTCTCGCCGCGACTTTCACCTTCTCCATCGCGGGCACGAATGGTTTTCACACCCCATTCGCTGTCCGAGACTTCGAAGGCAGAACTGCCGTCATCCTGTGGGATTTCGTTCATGAAGAACCCCGTCGCTCCCGACCGGGTGCAGGTCAGGTGGCCATGCTCTTCAACCTTGTAAGGCACATCCGAGAACACCAAAGGCTCAACCTTTGTGTAGGGTGGCACAGCAAAGATGCGCTTTTCCCGGCCCGCTGACAGGATCGTCAGATGCTTGGCCATATGCAGTTTAGGAACGTCCCACCGCGGAATAGGCGATGGTGTCATAACGTGGCGACCATGGACAAGGCTGGGGTAGCTAGCGCCCTGCATGACCCGGCCCGACCGTACAATTTGCTCATAAAGCTGAAGCCACATCCGACCGTAATCCGCATCCGCATGCATTTGCCGCGCGATGGACATGTTGGGTTGCACCGGGCGCAGCGGCTCTGGGTTCGGCACCTGCAAAACCAAAACTTGGTCTTCGCGCAAGATCTCCTCGGGGATGCGGTGGCGGGATTGGATCAGATCCGCTTCAAGCGTATCCATTGTCGTTGGTGTACCAGCGACACGCGAGATGAAACGCCGGATAGAGGCGGCGTTGACGCTGTCATCAGCCCCTTGGTCAATGACCTTCACGCGGGTTTGCGGGTTCACCAAGGTCAGCGACACCTGAAGCCCGCCCGTGCCCCAACCGCGCGCCATTGGCACTTCCCGGCTTGCGTAGGGCGTCTGGCACCCCGGTACGGCCACGGATTTCAACATCTTGCGGCGCAGCTCGCGCTTGGCGGAGCCGTCAAGGAAGCCATAGCTCATCGCTTCCCAAGGTTTTGTCAGAGTAGACAGGCTCATTCCGCCGGCTCCATGTCAGAGGATTTGGATTGCTCGGCCTTCTTGGCCTTGGCGTCCCGCATCGCATCCAGTGACGATTGGAAGGTCACGTAATGCGGCAGCTTGAAGTGAATGCAGAAGCCAGAACTTTCGACGCCCTCGGTGTGGTAAAGGAAGAATTCCTCTTCAGTGGCCGAGCCTTTTTCTGCTCCCGGACTGTTGAGGTCGAGCGTCGCCGCAGAGATGCATTTGACCTCGTTCCAGCCAAGCGTGGCAGCGTATCCGATGCCCAACTTTTCGCCCTTTTTGTCAACGACCTCGGCCTGAGAGACCTTGACCCGTCCTGCAGAGAACTGCCGTCCGTCTGGATGTGTGACGGCAATTTCTGCCTCAGCCAACCGCAATTCATTCACCGTGGGATGTGCCTGTCCGTAGCCGCGCATCGCCGCATACCCAAGCGCCAGAACCCCGCCGGTCTCCGCCCGCGCAAGGCTTTGCAAGGTGTGCGCTCGTTTAGACGGAAAGAGCAGTGGTTCCCGTGTCAGATCGGGAATGTCATTGCCCGTTGTGCCATCCGGTGTTGGCTGTTCCAGTAGATCGTTCTCGGCCTGCCACGCGCTCACGCTGGGCTGATAGGCGGGGGATGGATTGGCCGCAGGCTCAACTGGTTCAGGCGCATAGCCTTCGCCCTGCAACACATCGGTCGCCAGAATGCGGTGCGCATAGTCCAGGGTTGGGCCCAAAACCTGTCCGCCGGGAATGTCCTTGAAGGCTGCAGAGATGCGACGATGGGTGAACAGAGTGTCTTGCTCAATCGGCTCGGCCACCTGCAATCGCGGCTGGGTAGTCCGCCACGCACGCAACAACAGAACCGCCTCGTAAAGCTCTCCGCCAGTTTGCGCCAAGGCAAGTGCGGCCAGATCTTCGTCGTAAAGCGAGGCTTCGCCCATGACGCGATCGATAAGATAGGGCAGGCTCTTTTTGACCTCTTCTACGCGCTGGCGGTCAAAGCCACCCATTTCTTCGCGAAAAAGCCGCTCGGATTGCTCGATGGCCCGTTCGCCACCGCGTGTTGCGACATAGGCCATTAGTCTTGTCCTACAGCTTTGCTACTTAAGGACATTAAAACTCCTCCACAGTTGTTGATCGCGGCACAGCGACAACGCGGGCACCATCGACAAAGAAAAGATCAAACCCCATCGGGTATCTCAGACGTGCGGCGCGCACTTTCCAAAACCCGTCTGGCAAACCGCCAAGCTGAACCTTCACCGCGCCGTCAATGCCCGGCCCAGTCAACCGTAGTGCAGGCCCCGATCCGATACTGGCGCGGACAATCACAGTGGCCCCAACATCGGGGTAATAATCGCTGCCGATGATTATGTCGGCGAGGGGATCGGAAGTGTCCATCGCGCCCAGAAAGACGTGATCCGCCTTATTAATGTCAGCCAGTTCGGCGCCGGTGCGCATAATCTCGGGCATAAGGAGCGGGTCGGCCGCGTAGACCAGACATTCCCTGTCCAACAGGGCGGTGACAATGCTTTGCTCGCCTGGCTCTGGCAGATCACGGGGCAATCCGGGGCGGCTCAAAGCCCAAAGCAAAGCGTCAAAAGCTGCGTTGTCTCGGGTCTCGGCGAGGCTTGGCGTGGGTGTGGCCAGCATCAAAACGTCTCCATGTTCACGCGGGTGGCCTCAACGCGGCGTAACAGGTCGTCGTCTGCGTTTTGCAACGCTTCGGCCTGCGCGTCGCAAAATGCTTTGCAGTCCGAGACACGCACATTTGTTGCCATCGCAAGATCGACGAGCGCCATCGCCATCGACGCTTCCAAATCGTGTCCGCGCCGCATCCCGTAGCCTTCCGCATCGCCTTTGCGAATATGCGCTTCGCTCATCAGCACTTCGCCCAAGTGAAAGGCGACCCCTTTGGCCGTGTCTCGTATTGGCAGCATCACCAGACCGCTTTGCGATTTCAGGACCTCTATCTCGCCAAGCTCATGGATCAGCGTTTCCGCAAAAGTTTTGAGCTTTGCCTCATCCGCGCGCGCAAGCGTGCCAAGGGTGTCATCCATCCGAATGCTCCATCGTAAAATTCACCCGCGCTGCGGACCAGATCACGCGACTGTTTGAGATCGGAGTCCCATCAGGTGTGGCGTCGATTGCCGTGACGACCAGCACAGGAACGTCCGGGTGTTGTTTGAGAGTTTTGGCCTCTTCAGATTTCGCCGCTCGAGAAAATATCGAGGTGTGTTGCCGCACATAGTCGTTGATGCCAAAGGACCTATACGTTTCGGTTGTAGAGCCAAGTACATCCCGACGTTCAGCAAAATCGGGAAACCGTTCCGCGCAGTGATACACGCGCCCGACTGCAACCGGCAGATCATTGGCCAAAGTGATCCGCTGGCTCTCAGTTACTTTTGCCCCAGGGTTCAGCAGAAGCGCTTTTGTCACCTCATCTGGGGCGACAACACGGGCCGCGGAGACAAGCCGGCTTGTTACGGCAACGCCTTGCGGGATAAGATTGCGACGCAGCCTGGTTCGCTTGCCGATTTGATATGTCAGCCGCGGCGCATCGGCGACAAACGTTCCGCGCCCTTGCTCAATGCTGATCTTCCCATCACGCGCAAGTGCTTCAAGTGCACGGCGCACCGAATGCCGACCAATCTCAAAACGAACAGCCAATTGCGTTTCTGTCGGCAACTGATCTCCTGCAGACAACCGCCCTGAGCGAATGTCATCTGAAAGTTTATCCCGAATTATGGTCCAGTTTTCGCGTGTCATGTCAGATTCATCCGAATGAATTTTCTCTATCGTGCCTGCGTGACAGAAGCGTGACAAAAAGAAAAGAACGAGGGCGACATTGGCGCCCCAGATGAGTGCTGCGCTTTAATCCGAATTTTGCTGACACACGTTGCTCGGCTTGTGGACCCAACAGTAGATTTCAGCGCGTCACCTACAAAACCACAGGATGCGGGTAGTGCTTTGTTGCAGTAAGAACGCGCGCTGCGAAAGCCCAGGCCGCGGCGGTGACGGGGCTTCATCCTCTTGGCGGGTCGCCGTCGGGGTGACGGCAAATCAGGCGCCTGGATTGGCTTGGGCGGGAATACTGTTGGTCGTTTTGATGCACCTCGGCTCGATACCTTGCCGACCGGTGGTCCTGCGCTCATGCGGTATCACGAATACTATCGCCTCGTGGCCGGGAAGGTCGTCCAGATGAGTGGGCTGCGGGACCTTCCGCAGCCTATGGTCCGAGCCAGATCCTGACCGTTTGCACCACAAACCAGGGTGGGATGGAAGAGTCCGGGCCTTGCAGGCGGCGGTGGGATCATGACAGGGCGCCATCAGACGGATGCAGGGAGCGCTTCGGTTCAGCTTGCCTTGGGCATGCTACACGATTTGCAGCACGGGAATACTGACGATCCGCTGGACGATACCGCAAGCTACTGGCATCCGAAATGCCTTTGGTACGGCCCGACAGGCTTGGGGACAGGTCGGTGTCCAGAAGGGTTTCAGCATGTTGTTTTGAAGGGGTTTCGAACTAGTCTGAACGACAAAACGCGATTTCTTAATGACGGCGTCTTTTTCGGCGAAGGCAATCTGGTCGCCTATACAGGCTGGCCGTCGGACGAAGCTACCCATTCAGGCGATAGCTTTCTAGGGCTTGCACCAACGGGAAAAAGGTTCACGCGCCGAAACCTGGATTTCTGACGATGCGCGAATTGTGTGATCAGTGAGAACTGGGTGCGCGTCGACTTTCTAAACATCTATGACCAGCTCGGCGTAGATGCGTTTGGCCGCATGCAAGAAGTCATTGTGAAGTAGATGGGACCTGCCCACGGTAGAGAGGTTCAAAGACTGTGAGTTCACGATCGGATCGATTTAGCGCTCGCGGTGAAAGGCTGTTTTGGCGGCCGCACCGCTGCATCCCGATCAGCACGCGGACGGCAGCTTCGGGCCGCGTCGGTTCTGCTTCTTAAATTACCCGATCAATTCGCATCGACCCTTAGTTGATCGAGAGCCACACTCAATGCCGGGCTTTCTAAGGGAACAGGCCACTTATTGACCGTCAACCGACGTGCTCTTGATAAGAGTTCAATCTCGTAAGTAAGACGTGGTGCCCGGGGGCGGAATCGAACCACCGACACCAGGATTTTCAATCCGATCAGTGTCTCCATCGCTCAATGCTGAATTGTCGTCCAAGGCCCAGATCTTCGGTTGATTGGACGTCTGCTCGAGTGACCGTAAACATCTGTGTTGCGACAACACAGATGTTCCGTACGCAGGTGTTGGAGAGCTT
>JABSSA010000138.1 GCA_013214665.1 Paracoccaceae bacterium | reverse complement strand
GTTGGCGCGGTGTTCTGGTTGGTCACCGGCGCTGTGGCGGCACTCGGCACTTCCTCTGCCTTGCCCTGCCCATCGACGTAGCGCACCGTTACCGCAACCTGCACACCGACATCGGCCAGTGTCAGCGCATAGGTCGCGCCAGTGGCCCCTGGTATCACTTGGCCATCCCGGCTCCATTCATACGCAAACGCCCCTAGGCCATCCCCATCCGACAGGTCCATCGTATCCGCCGTTAGAACATTCCCGCGCGATGGCGTACCAACGATCAAAACACCACCAGATGGATCGTCGTTCACATTGGTGACGTCGATGTTAAAGGATTGCGTGGAGGAGCCGCCAAGGCCATCCGTGATGGTGATGGACACGTCATTGCCCGTGGTGCCGACGTCATCCTGACCGGGTGTGCCCGACAAGACCAGGGTTTGGTCATCAAAGTTGAGCCATGAGGGCGTGACCAAACTGCCAAGATCGACGGTTGGGATGTCGCCGTCTGGGTCCGACAGGAAAAGCTGATAGAAATATGACGCCCCTTGCGCCGCTGTCAGATCGGGAGAGGTGTCAAAGGCCGGATCGTCGTTGACGTCCAAAACTTCAACGTTGAACATCTGGTTCGTCACATTGCCAAAGGTATCCCGGATTACGATGTCAAAATCATTGCCGGTGGTGCCAACGTCCGCTTGCGTCGGTGTGCCGACGATTATCGCCCCCGAGAAGGATGCCCAAGAGGGCAGGGTGCTAGCGTTGACGTCGAGCGCGATCTGATCCCCGTCCAGATCGCCAGCAGATATGCTATACGAAAAAGCTGTGTTTTGGTCTGTGCTGGTCGGTGGTGTGCTGAGGAAGGTGGGCGCGAAATTGAGGGGGATGCCCTCAAGGGTCAATGTTGTTAGTCCATCAACCTCGACCACACGGTTGCCATCGGCATCGGCAAACAAGACGACATTGTTCAGCTGTTCTTGGGTAAAGCCAATGACAGACAGGCGGTCCACGCCAAATTCAAAGTCGGTGACGCGATCATTTCCGCCGGTGGGCGTCATGCGGAAAAAGTCGATACCGCCGCCGCCGGTCAGGATGTCGTCGCCGGTGCCGCCATCCAGAGTGTCAGCGCCGTCACCGCCGATCAGGGTGTCGACCCCACCGTCGCCACCGCCCACAGCTGCGTCACCGCCGTAAAGCAAGTTGTTGCCAGAGTTGCCGGTGATCACATTGGCCACGTCATTGCCTGAGGCGTCGATGTCATCTGTGCCCAGCAACGTCAGGTTTTCGACGTTGAACCCGTCGTCGTTCCATTCCCGCAACGTGTAGGTGATGAAGGACCGGATCTCGTCAATATCACCGGTTGGCGTATTGCCAGGGCCAAAGAGATCGTAAGTAAATTCGCTCACGAAGTCCCCGATGTCATCAACGATGTAGACGTCAGCACCGCCTTGGCCGATCAAACCATCGGCACCTGTTCCACCGTCGAGCGTGTCGTTCAGCCCGTCCGGCCCACCAAAGAGCTCATCGTCGCCAGGTCCGCCAAACTGCATGGAGTTGCTGCCGTACCCGTTGAGGGTGTCGTTGCCTTCGCCGCCGTGCAATTCGTCAGACAAAAGCGGATCTACGTCCGCAATATTGTTTGTGGCAGCGCCTAGGAAATCGTCACCATCGCCGCCAAGCAAGGTGTCTTGCCCCAGCCCGCCAAGCAGGGAGTCGTTATCGTCACCACCGTCCAGGCTGTCATTGCCTTCGCCACCGAGGAGTGTGTCATTTCCTGCCAGACCGTTGATCGTATCGTCACCACCGGCGCCATCGAGGCTGTCGGCAAGGGCCGAGCCGTCAATAAGTTCCGACGTACCATTCCCTGTGATATTAACCATACGCGCCCCCCAGCAATATATTTTAGTCAATCAATGCGTGATCCTGCGCAGCAATACTCGAAAAAACCAAGCACTCTTTTGATTTTGTGCGCCTTTCCCCCTATGCGGGAGTGAGGCGAATTGAGCAATTCCTTACCTCTCGCGCCCAAGCGCGCCTTTTCCTGTGCTCAGGTACTGCTTTGAGATTTGCCTGTTGCAGAACACCTCGTGCTTTGAAACGCTTGTGTGGAACAAGGCCGTGATACGTCGGCACGTAAAACCAAAAACCAAACGAACGGATGCCCGCAATGAAAGCAGTGGTCTTTGAGAAATTCGAACAGCCCCCCGTCGTGAGAACGGTGGATGATCCCACGCCAGAGAATGATGGTGTGGTGATCAAGGTCGAAGCCACTGGGGTCTGTCGATCAGATTGGCACGGTTGGATGGGCCATGACGATGATATCGACTTGCCGCATGTGCCCGGGCATGAGCTGGCCGGGGTGGTGGCCGATGTGGGGCGCGATGTGACCCGCTGGCGCGTTGGGGATCGCGTGACCGTTCCGTTCATTTCCGGCTGTGGGTCGTGTTCGGAATGTCACTCTGGCAATCAACAGGTGTGTCACAATCAAGAACAACCCGGTTTCACCCATTGGGGGTCGTTTGCGCAGTACGTTGGAATTCGGTTTGCCGATCTGAATGTGATCCGCTTGCCGGAAGACATGGACTTTGCCACCGCCGCCAGCCTCGGCTGCCGTTTTGCGACCTCGTTTCGGGCGGTGGTTGATCAAGGCAAGGTCAGCGCAGGGCAATGGGTGGCCGTGCATGGATGTGGCGGCGTGGGCCTTTCAGCGGTGATGATTGCCAACGCGTTAGGGGCCAACGTGATCGCGATCGATCTGGATGCTGAAAAGTTGCACCTGGCGCAGCGCCTTGGCGCGGCTGCGGTGATCAATGCGCGCGATGTTCACGATGTTGCCGAGGCGGTGATTGAGGTGACTGGTGGTGGCGCGCATGTGTCGATGGATGCGCTGGGCCATCAAACGACGTGCCATAATTCGATCATGAACCTGCGGCCGCGTGGTAAGCATATTCAAGTGGGCCTGATGTTGGGTGATCATGCGGCCCCCCAAATTCCGATGCCGAAAGTGATTGCCAAAGAGCTTGAGATCCTGGGCTCGCACGGTATGCAAGCGCATCGGTACGGCGCCATGCTGGATATGATCCGCTCAGGCAAACTGGACCCAAAACTGTTGGTCGGCCAACATATTTCGTTGGATGAAGCGCCCGAGGCGTTGATGAACATGGACAAGTTTCAATCCCTTGGCGCGACTGTCATTACCGAGTTTGGCTGACCGTCGCGCGGGGGGGCAGCGCTGTGCGTTACCGGCGGCTTGGCAGTCGGGTGCCCAGTACCACAAGCCCAAGTGCCGCCAGCGTCCACAGGGCCAGCGACATCGCATAGCCAGTATCAAACGGCGTGCCAGACACAGCAGCCCATCCAAGTTCGCCCATGGCGCGGGTTGGTGTCCATTGTGAGATGCTGTTGATGGCGGCGGGCATAACCTGAGGGGGCAACCACAGGCCCCCCAGATAGGCGAGCGGCAAATACACGAGGTTGGCCAGCGGCACGGCGGCTCGGGCCGAACAGAACGATCCAAGGGCGATGCCCATGAAAGTGCTGGTGATGGCACAGAGCGCGCACACCATGCCCAGCCGGGACCATGCGGCGGCATTGAGGCTGATGTCAGTCATCAAGTGCGCCAGAACGATCACAAACACGATCGAAAACGAGATAAAGACCAACGAGGCTAAAACGCGCGCAATCCATTGGGCCGACGCGTGGCCGGGCAGCCCTTTTTTCCACGTTGCAAACGGGCTTTCCCGGTCTTGGGCCACGCTGACGCCGAATTGAAAGAACCCAACACCCACAACAGCGTAGATGGCGAAAGAGGCCATCGCAAAGGGAACTGCGACCGTTGGAACCTGCGCTCCAAAGAACGCATAGAGCATACCGGGGAAAAGCACCGTGGGTATCCAGAAACCCGGTTGGCGGAACAAGATGCGCAATGTCAGCAGGCATTCGGCTTTCAGGTGGCGGATCATGATGTGGTCTCCTCGGTGCGGATACGGTCGATGAGGTCGCGCAAAGACAGCGGCGCAAGTGTCAGATTGTGAAAAGGGATTTGGTCGTGAACCATACGCCGGATTACAGCGTCGCTGTCGGTGGTTTCAACGGACCAGACAAAGCCATCGTGATGCGCTTGCATCCAGGCATCCGGCACGGTGCCTTGCGGCAGCTCAAAGGCGATCCGTGTCCTGTTTGCCCGCGCGCGCAGCTCGTCCACCGTGCCATTGAGCACGGTCCTTCCTGTGTCGATAAAGCTGAGGTGTGAACAGACCGCTTCGATTTCATCCCAGTGATGCGACGTCAGGATGACTGCGCCGCCTTGGCCGACATAATCGCGTGTCACGCTTTGGAATTGCTCTTGTGCTTCGATGTCCAACCCGGTGGTGGGTTCGTCCAGAAACACCAGTTTGGGATTGCCCGCAAACGCCAACGCCAGAGCAAGACGGCGTTTTTCGCCACCCGAAAACCCCGCGACCCGGCGATTGGCCAGCGCCTCCAGACCGAAACGGGGGATCAGGTCAGCCACGGCGGCGGGTGTGTCATAGCGCGCTGAGGCATAGGCCAGCAGCTCGCGCGGTGTGAGTTGATCGGGAAAGTCGGCAACCTGTGGTGTCGCCCCACAGAGCGCCCTTGCGGCGGCACTGCCTGCGCGATGGCCAAAAATTGATACGGTGCCCGCGTCTGGCGCAACCAAACCCGTGAGAATGGACAAGGTCGTTGATTTGCCAGCCCCGTTCGGCCCAAGCAGCCCAAGGGCCTGACCCGCGGCCAGGTTTAAATCAACACCATCAATCGCCTGAACTCTGCCAAAGCGCTTGGAAAGCGCCGCCGCAGATATGGCGATTTGCTGTTTATGTGCAGACATTTATGCTCACCCGTGTTTGTGTGTCGTCGTGCCTTGGTTAAACATGCAGTCATGACAGATCCGAAATCTCTCTTCGCGAATGCGCCGGATAACTCCGCCAATGACAGCGCGCTGTCGTTCGCGCTTCGCCAACTACAGCGCACGCTCAGCCGTCCGATGTATTGGGTGATCGTTGGGGCGGTCATTTTCATGGCGGCGCTGGCTGGCCCGTATTTCACGCTTGAGCGGATGACCTTCCCAGAACGGGTGGTGTTTTGGGGAGCGACGTTGGTTGTGTCTGCGGTCACGATGACATTCCTCAACATCTTTGCAGCAGAGCTTGGGCGCAGGGCAGGGGTGCATTGGTCGATCGCCGCCGCGCTGGCCGGAGCGGTAGGTACATTGCCTGTGGCAGGAAGCCTGTACCTTGCCCAGGGTTTGGTCACCGGGTTTGCACCGGGCTGGACAAGCTGGGCCCCTTTGTCCGCTGTTTTAATCAGCGTTGCCCCATCGGCGCTTGCGGTGTCTGTGTTTGTGGAACTGGTTTTACGTCTGCAACAGGGCGACACATCTGCCTCAAGCCCGAGCGCCGAAAGTGTTGAACCGGTGCCCGCGTTGACCATTACGCCGTTTCAGAAAAAGCTGCCTGCGCATCTGGGCCACGACATCGTGGCTGTGCGCGCACAAGACCATTATGTTGAGGCCTTCACGCCGCAAGGGAGCGCAATGGTTCTGATGCGTCTCAGTGATGCGGAAGAACAACTTGCGCCGCTCAACGGGTTGCGCGTGCACCGATCGTGGTGGGTGAACCTGTCGCATATCGCGCGCATGGAACGCGGCGCGAATGGGCCAGAAATTGTGACCACCCTTGATCAGCGTATTCCGGTTGGCCGCAGTTATCGCGCGAAGTTTGACGACATGGTTGGCGACTGAGTGCACCATATGCGCCAGCCGCAGGCGCAGTCTGGTCTTGGTGTCGGATCATGTGTTCAGTATCAAGCGCGAGTCGCATCAAAGGAATAAAGATGAACAGCACTCACATCTGGCTCAGGGCGGAACAGCGGCCCCACGAAGCACGCGTTGGCCTGACATATGACGGTGCCAAGGCGCTTTTGGATGCAGGGTTTCGCCTGACCGTCGAAGAAAGCACGGCACGGGCCATTGACCTAGAAGGCTATGCCGCCGCCGGCGCGGAAATTGTGCCTGAGGCAAGTTGGCCGTCAGCACCCGAGGACGCGATCATCTTTGGCCTCAAGGAACTGCCCGAAGACGGCAGCCCTTTGCCCCATCGTCACATCATGTTTGGCCATGCCTACAAGGGCCAGTTTTCGGGCAAGCGGTTGTTAGAGCGGTTCAAGGCCGGAGGCGGCGCGCTTTATGATCTGGAGTATCTACTGGACGAGACGGGGCGCCGATTGGCGGCCTTTGGGTATTGGGCGGGCTATGCCGGGGCCGCGGTCACGCTGAAAGCGTGGTGCGCGCAACAAAAGGGCGGAATATGTGGCCCGGTCGAGACCTACGCCGATAAAGACGCTTTGCTCGCGGATCTGGGCGCAAGCCTCGATGCGGTGGGGGCCACGCGCCCCAAGGCGTTGGTCATTGGGGCGCTGGGCCGCGTTGGTTCGGGTGCGTCGGATTTGTGCGAGGCGCTGGGCGTGTCGGTGACCAAATG
Source organism: Paracoccaceae bacterium (assembly GCA_013214665.1). Taxonomy (GTDB): domain Bacteria; phylum Pseudomonadota; class Alphaproteobacteria; order Rhodobacterales; family Rhodobacteraceae. The sequence continues at coordinate 22,431 of JABSSA010000138.1, read as the reverse complement.
GGATATGGCAGAGACCGCGCATGGCGGTCCGTTCCCCGAAGTGCTGCAGCATGACCTGTTTTTTAACTGTATCCTTGCGCATGAAGGTGTGCCGCAATTCGTGCCGCGCAGTGCGTTGCAAGCCCCCCGGACGCTCTGCGCCATTGGGGATATCGCCTGTGACCCCGACAGCAGCTATAACCCCGTGCCCGTCTATGACCGCGCCACAGATTGGGAGGCACCGGTGGTGCGGGTGAGCGACGATCCGGTGTTGGATGTGATGGCGATCGACAACCTGCCGTCCCTTCTGCCGGTGGAAAGCTCCATTGACTTTGCAGGCCAACTGCTGCCAGCCCTGCTGCAACTGTCGGACAAAGACGCGCCCGTATGGGCCCGCGCTTTGAAACTTTACGAACAACATGCCGGAGATCTGTAAGATGACGATACATTGGTGTGGAACAGGCCTTTCGGCCATTCCCGGTCTGAGACGATTGATTGAAGCGGGCCATGATGTGGTGGTCTGGAACCGGACGGTTTCCAAAGCCGCTGAGGCGGTGGGCGATATCCAGAAAGACATTCGCGCCTTTGATATGCCAGCAATCACAGACGCCACCCAAGCAGGTGACATCGTTGTGTCGATGTTGCCCGGCGACTGGCACGTGCCTTTGGCGCAGATGTGCATCGACACAGGCGCGCATTTTGTGTCTTCCAGCTATATCGCGCCAGAGATGCGCGCACTGGACGCGGCGGCGAAAGAGGCTGGTGTCGTGTCGGTCAATGAAGTTGGTCTTGATCCGGGTATCGACCATCTGATGGCGCATGTTCTGGTCAATGATTATCGCGCCTCCGCCAGCTATGATGCGCAAAATGAGCTGTCTTTCATCTCGTATTGCGGCGGCATTCCCAAGCATCCCAACCCATTTCGCTACAAGTTCAGCTGGTCGCCTTTGGGCGTACTGAAAGCGCTGCGATCTCCGTCGAAATCCCTGCGCGACTTTAAAGAATTCAACGTGAACCGCCCGTGGGACGCGATCAGCAGTTACACTGCACCCTTGCCATCGCCCGAAGCCTTTGAGGTTTATCCCAACCGTGACAGCCTGCCGTTCATTGAAGACTACAATCTGGAGAACGAGGCACATATCAAAGTATTCGTGCGTGGCACCTTGCGCTTGAATGGCTGGGCCGAGGCGTGGTCAGATGTCTTTGCCGAGATCGAAACGCTGAGTGGCCCGGAGGGCGAAGCGCGTCTTACCGAAATGTCCGAAGGGTTCTGGGCTGACAACGCCTATGACGAAGGCGAGCCAGACAGGGTGGTTTTGTGCGTTGCCCTCAAAGCCGAGCAGAGCGGCGACGTCAAATATCACAAGACTTATGTCATGGACGCTTGGGGAACAGACGACGGGACCGCTATGGCGCGGTTGGTATCGATCCCTGTGTCACTGGCCGTTGAAGCGGTCGCAAAGGGCAGCTTTGCCCCTGGCGTCCACGCGGCCCCAAGCGATCTGGATCTGGTGAAGGTGTGGATGCAAGAAATCAACACCCTCGCGCAGCATCTGGACATTGTGGATCACGCGACGGCTTGATCAATTATTCATGTATGGCAGGCGTCGCAAAGCGCGCCTGCCCATAAATGGCGACGAGTTCGGACTGTTACGCAGCTCTGTCTTCGATAGGGACACTTTGCAGGATGGCCGCGACACGTTTGCGGTCGGCTTCGGCCACGTCCGGTGCGTAAATCACGTCGTCAAAATACTGAACCGGACACCCCATGAGAAGGATGCGCCGAGCCGAGATTTTCAGGTGCAGGCGGTCTTTGCTGCGGTCAAACAAAGGCGTCTTGTCTTCGGATGCGTCGCCAAGAATTTCCAAGGTGATTGGGATCTGCCGGACATTCAGCCGGTCGATCAACATGTCATGAACGTCAATGCGGCCGAGCAATCCGATTTGCGGCTGCGCGTTGATTTCGCAAATAACTGCCCCGTTTTCATACCAAGGGCGTGACAGATCTTCGGAAATCATGTCCACGCCGGTGCATTCCAGATGCATGCTATTGGTCACGTCTATGCAAAGCTTCCTGTTTTCTGGATGCAGACGATCGCCAAAATCCTCTGACGTGCCCCCTCGGCTCACATTGGAAGTTGGCGATAGCACAATCCGCGTACCAGCCTCGGGAACGGCATCCAGAGTATAGCCTTGCTTGCGCACGAGGCTTGTCATGGTGTCGTCAATAACCAGCTTTTTGAGGATCGACCCAACCGCACTGCGCGCAGGGTTTTCATTTTCCTTTGAAACGAGTGTTTCGACCGTCGAAGTTCCATCTCCGATCACATGCGCCGGCGACAGCTTACGCACCCAGACCGCTTCATCATCAAGCACCGTGATCCGATATCCGTCCCCGTGATAATGGCGCTCAAGCACGATGTTCCGGTACGACTTTTGCAACGTCTTTAGCGTCGCCTCGGCCTCTTCGTCGGTCGTGATATAAGTGTGAATCCCTTGGCCTTGTTCTGAATCCGCAGGTTTCAAAACAACTGGGAAGCCATTGTGTTTTGTGAACCTTTTGATGTCATCAATGTCGTTGACCGTAACCTGTTTCGTCACTGGAAAGCCTGACATGCCCAAAAAGCGATTTGTTAAGGCCTTGCTCCTGGCCAACCGCACACCAATCGCACTTTCTCGATCGGTCATAGAACTGCTCATGAGCCGTGCACCGGCGCCGTATCCGAAAATCAGGTGTCGGTTATCCAGAACGTGAAACGGCATCTTTCGCTCTGCCGCAGATTGGATGAGGCTCCGTGCATTCGAGCCAGATGGCAACAAGTGACGCGATTTCTTTTTGATCTGCTTTAAGAATTCATCCTGCGTCTCTTCCGACATCGGATCGTCGCGGTTTTCGAGGTTTTGCACCAAAACCTGGAACACCCAAACGGCTAGTTGTGGCGACAAAGTCGGAAAGAAACATTGAAATGCTGAGCCGTTTTTTGACCAGAGCACCGGTGTCAGCCGCAGATCACCGCAGTCCAGCGTGATATAGTCTAATGCCTGAACCAGACGCGTAAGCGTATCGTCGTCATTCAGACCCGCATCACCGTGATTGGAAGCATGTTCGACCTCGGACGGTGGCATATGCGCGATCAGGCTGGCGAGGTTGGCTGTGAGTTTTGTAGGCAGATCCGGCATGTCGGTTGCATGCAAGATCACCGCGGGCTGTTGCGAGCCATAAGCGTAGCCGGTCATTACTTGAAACTGGAACTTCATAATCAATCCCTTTCAGTAGACCCGTCGCGCCGACCTTGTTGTTGCAATGCCTGATGAACGCTAGGCGTGTCGATCTTCAAGCGGCGTGCTGCGCAACATGCTGGTCAGACGGGTGCGTGTCTTTTCTGGCACATTGTCCGCGAATGTCAGTTCGTCAAAATATTGGACCGGGCACCCCGCGTTTAGCACGCGCTGCGCCGAAAGGCGCAAATGCAGGCGATCCCGGCTGCGATCAAAAAGTGGGGCATCGTGTTCTGTGCCCTCTGCGTGAACTTCGATTGAGATCGGAACAGGCGTCACGCCCAATCCGTCCACCAACATATCGTGCAATTCGACGCGTGCGTTGAAACCGATCTGCGGTTGCGCGTTCACCTCACAAATAACAGCGCCGTTTTCATGCCACGGCTTGGAAGCGTCGACAGAAATCAAGTCAATGCCGCTGCATTTCAAATTCATGGTTTTGCCGATGTCCTCGCACAGCTTCACGTTTTCGGGGTGCAATTCATCGTTGAACGGCACAAAAGTGCCTCCCCGGCTTGCGTTGGTTGTTGGTGACAAAAGCACCTTTTGACCCTCGTCCGGCACAGATGCCAGGCTGAGAGATTGCTTGGCCAGAATTTCGTCGACGACATCGTCCATTGGGATCTTTTTGACAACAGAATCCACGGCGGCGCGCTCTTCGCTGGCATTCACAGTTTCGATCAGCGCGCGCACGGTGTGTACACCATCACCAATGACTTGCGCGGCGGTCAGTTTGCCGGTCCAAACGACCTTTCCGTCAAGCACATAGACCCGATACCCATCGCCGTCATAGTGGCGCTCCAATGCAATTTGACCGAATGTCTGGCTCAATTCCTTGAGCTTTTTTTCCGCCTCTTCGTTTGATGTGATAAATGTATTCACACCGCGCCCTTGTTCTTCGGAGGTAGGCTTCAGAACGATGGGGAAACCATTGGTTTTGGTAAAGTTCCGAATGTCTTCGACCTTTTGGACCACGATCTGATTGGTCACTGGAAAGCCGGACAAGCCCAAGTAGTGATTGGTCGTGGCCTTGTTCTTGGCCAACCTAACACCGATCACATTCTCCGCATCGGTCAGGGAACTGTTCATGATCCGAGAACCTGATCCATAGCCAAAAATCACGTTTTTACCGTCGAAGATATGAAACGGCATTTTTCGATCGCTTGCAGAGATAATCAGGCTGCGGGCATTTGTCCCTGAGGGCAACAACTTGCGGGCTCTCTTTTTGATCTGCTTTAGGAATTCATCCTGTGTCTCTTCCGACATAGGATCGTCGCGGTTTTCGAGGTTTTGCACCAAAATCTGGAAAACCCAAACGGCCAGCTGTGGTGACAGCGTCGGCAGGAAACACTGAAATGTTGAGCCGTTGTTGGACCAGAGCACAGGGGTTAACCGCAGGTCACCACAATCGAGTGTGATTTGATCCAATGCCTTAATCAGAAGTGTGAGCGTATCGCCCTCATCTAGGCCCGCGTCACCGTGTTTGGAGGCATGCTCGGACACGAGCGGAGGCATATGTGCGATCAGTCTGGCGAGGTTGGCTGTAAATTGCGTCGGCTGTTCCGGCATTTCGCTGGCGTGCAAAATCACCGCGGGCTGTTGCGACCCGTATGCGTAACCGGTCATGATTTGAAACTGAAACTTCATCGTTAAATACGTCCCCTTGGCCCGACTTTCAGGCCGCATTCTTATTGTGCGCATTTTGCAAGATGATCAGAAGATTCCAAGGTATGTCTTTTGAAATTCAGCAAAAATGCGGATGAAAGGACGTCCTCTGGGTTTGATCGTGATGGGACGCGCATCGATCCGAGTGGTATGCGACGCGCGAAGTCGGACACAAAACCTAGGGCCGTGCACCAGTGAGGTCAGATGCATCGACCCGCAAGTGTTGCAGCACATGGTGTTTCGAATACCGAACGTCGACTGGATTTGCCTGTGTGCCGTAACCAAGGTTTGTCGTTTCAGCCGCTACTTTTGTGGTCGAAGCAGTCGGAAATGGCCGTAGCTACGTCTAACCAGTCTTTAGGCAGGTCCACGTCCTGCAAACGAAGATGGTCCACGTGATCCACCGGAAACCCATGTGTTGTGATCTCTTCGAAGGATGCGAAGATCGTCAATCGCTCCACCCCTTTGTGGGTTTCAGCCTGCCTGACAGCAGCCCAAGGCCCCTGATGACCAACTGGGCGAATGTTGATAGTGTTGAGTATTATGCCAGAGCTGCTCACCACGGCTTCGCCGTCTTCAGCTTGATAGGTTTGTGAAGATCCCGACTTTGACAGGATCACGGTCGTCGGAACCCGCTTGGCATCGGGGCCAAGTACAATACGGCCAATTTCGTCTGGATCCCAACCGGCGGATACGGCGGCAACAATCCCTGGCGTGGTATTCGCTTCGATAAAGGCGCAAGAGACGCCGTCGGGGTCGCCGGATATGTCTTCGCTCAAAAAATCAAACCCAACCGCATCAACGCCGAACGCGGTTGAAAACCCCTCAATCATGGCGACGGTCTTTGGGTGCACCGGCCGCGTTTCCGTTTCCACCGTGCCACCCGCTGAACGGCTGTCGGCCAACGAGACATAGACCTTTTGGCCAATTTCAAGAATGTCATCTTTCCGCACATTCTGTCGGCGTAGGCAGGTCGCAAGGTTGCGGTCATCTTCAATCGGTACCAGATATCGCGCCTTCACCATGTTGCCGCGCCGCTTGGCGTTTAATGCATCCAAAAGGGCCACTAAGGTGCGTTTTCCATCGCCTTCCACAAATGTGCGCGCGCGCTTGATTGTGGCAACCACCTTCCCTCGGATCGCAATAATGCGGTAATCGGTTCCCGTCTGTTGGGGCTCAATCATCACCGCATTGGTGCCCGGAACCTCAAATGCCACCGCCACAGCTTCGGTCAATTCGTCAACGTCCAAAACGCCGACGGTGACGCCCTTCGCCATGCCTGCCGCATTAGGTTTCACGACGCAGGGAAAGGAAATGCGATCAGCGTAGTTTGCTGGATCGTCACCCATTGAAACAAGATGCGTTGGCAGAACCGGCAAGCCATGCGAGGCCATCGCAGCCTTTGCAATGGCTTTGTCTCGAAAGATGGAAGACGCTAGCGCGGAATCCGAGGCCGGCATTGTCTCAAAGAACACTTGGGCATTAATTCCTTGGCCGTATGCCCAATATTTCTGCCCAGGGATCAGGCGATTGGCAGGCAGCCCCAGGCTGCGCGCAGCACTGATCAAAAGGCTTGCCTGGAAATCCGGATGTTGCGCCTCGCATGCCAGCCACAGTTTGGTCAGCCACGCATCAATCTGGTCAAGCTGAGTTTGAGCTTTGGTTTGAGCGATGGTCAGGCAAGCCTGCAACGTATTTTGCGCAAGCTTTGGGTCATGGAAACCGACGCAAATCTCTATCCTATCGTCTGCCAGTCGGGTTTTTGCATGATCGATGCAACCGCGCCGATAGTTCAGCGTTTCTTTCGTCCATTGGGCGATAAACTCCGCCTTTTGTGAAGTTGTCGGTAGGTTCGACAGGCGAGTGTCAAACCCGTACTTTCGCTCAGAGTGCAGCGCGAGTTCTATCAATGCGTCGGTATTCACGCCTTGCTCAAATTGCGCTGCGTCTATCCGTACACCCACACAGGCCACGGGCATTGCAGGGTTCGGTCCCCAATAAATGAACTGATCGACGTCCAAACCCGTGATCTCTTTTGCGGTGTCTACTCTGTTCAGGTGCCAAAGGGGCTATCACAGGCACGTGAAAACGCAACTCGTTCCATCGGATCGCAGCGTTTATCAGCCGTATCGCGAGCCTGAAGATTTCGCCGCATGGAACGAAAGTCCAAAGCGCCAAAAGACGCACAATGGGTGCGAAATCATTTCTCTGACAAGAGAGCCAAAGTTCGTCGGTAATCACGCAGGCTTGACCGGTGTCCTCACTGTGTGGAGTGTGAAACCCACGGTGCGACCTGCACCGCCTTAGCCACGTTATTCGCCAAAGGAAGCGCGCGATGTCAGAAAGTCCTGTTTCCAACAAATGGCACGCCTATCGATTAAGGGCCATGATCGGCACCGGGCTGATCATGTTTGTCTTTATCAGCATGCATCTGGTGAACCTGTCTTTGGGGCTCGTTTCCGTTCAACTGATGGATGATTGGCGCTGGGCGCTGAGCGGCGTTTGGTCTTCTTTCCCGCCGCTCAAGATTGCATTGAACCTTTCGCTTGTTGTGCATTTCGCCTTGGCGCTGGTGTCACTTTATTTACGCAACACGCTGCGGGTGCCGGCCTATGACATGGCGCAAATGATTGCGGGTGTGATGATCATACCGCTGATGGCTCCACATGTTTTTGGGATCATGGCCGCCGATGAGATTGGGTTTGAGCCCACCTACGCATTGGTTTTGAGCCAGTTCTGGGTTTTCTCACCTGTCGATGGTCTGCTGCAGATTGTCATGCTGGTTGTGGCCTGGATTCACGGTGCGATTGGAATGTTCACCTGGCTGCAATCGCGCGATGGCTCTGCCGGCATTATGCGGGTGTTTTATCCTTTTGTTGTTGCGCTGCCCATTGTGGCGATGCTGGGTTATGTCGAAGCGGGGCGCCAAATCATTCCAGTCGAAGATGGCGGGATGGGGTTTGTTCTGGAAGACGATCCCAACGCAAATGGCCCCACGGCAACACAAGAAGAAATTGGCGTGATCATCGCGCAGACCGAGGCGCGCATCCGAAATGTGACCGTTGGGTCGCTTGGCTTGGTTCTGCTGGCACTCGCGGCGCGTTGGGTGCGCGTGCGGGGCGCGTGGGCGGGGCAGGTGAGGGCGACCTACGTAGGTAAGCGTTCGGCCACATTCGAAACCGCGTCTGGCCTATCATTGCTTGAAATGGCTCAAGAGAACGGCTTGCCGCATGCCAGCGTGTGTCGCGGTCGGGGGCGATGTGGTACTTGCCGTGTCAGGGTTCTGTCGGGAGGAGAGAACCTACCGGCCCCAAGTGAAACAGAAGCAAAAGTGCTGGCTCATTGGAATGCGGAGCCGGATCAACGGCTCGCATGCCAGATTAAGCCGACCAGCATGGTGCTCGAGGTAGAGCGGGTGATCGAGGCGGACTATTCCAACCTTGATTATTCTGAAACCAAACGCAGCCAAGACACACAGGCGGAAACGGCATGATGACCCTGTTCCGCACCTTGGTCGTTGTGTTGGCTTTAATGATCGGCGCACAACACGCGTCCGCCCAATTCGTGCCAACCACCGGCGGGAGCGAAGCGCCCGTTGTGCCCGCGCCATCGCCAAACGACGTCAAGGAATTCCTGCGATTGCTGGCGGATCCCAGCATTCAGACGTGGATCAGCGACAGCGCCAATGCAGACGGCACCCTTGAAGACGCGCCAGCAAGCAGCTTGCGCCAGCAAATCGATGCACAACTTGCGCGCATCGGCGAGCGCGCGCAGTCGTTGACATTGGCTTGGCAAGTGTTGCCGCAAATGCCCGCCGTTCTGGCAAACGTGTGGACAACAGAGTTATCGACCGCGCAGAAAGTTCGGTCGGTCACCTATATCCTGATCTTTTTGCTGATCGGTTTCGGCCTCGAATGGCTGTACCGCCAGTATTTGCGCCATCCCTTATTGCGCATTGAACAGGCGCCCAAAGACGCGCCATCACAAAAGCTGACTGGTGCGTTGCTGCGCGCGGCGATTATCTTTGCTGGACTTGGCATTTTCGCGGTGGGTAGCGTCGGTGCCTTCGACAGCTTTGACTGGCACCCGCTTGTCGAAAGCCTTGTTCTTGACTTGCTGGTGTCGGTGCTCCTGTTCCGGATGCTCACCACCATTTCCCTGTTTTTTCAAGCGCCGTGGGCACCTGAGTTGCGGCTTGTGCCCTATGGCACTGCGCCCGCGCGGTTTTTGCATCGAATTGTGCAGGTGATGGCGTTCACTGTGGTGGCCGCGTTTGCGCTGTCGTACATGCTCAACCGGGTGGTTGAGTTGCAAGGGATTGACCTGGAAAGCAGCCTCGCGACCGTTGCACTGGCCCAAACCGTGGCCTTGGCGTTGTTTGTGGTCTTGGTTGCGTGGGCTTGTATCTGGGTCACTTTCCGACGGCTGCCCGGCTTGTGCGACATGCAGGCCTCCGTGCGCAGTATCACGATTTGGCGCAACTTTCTGATGGTTTTGGTCGGCGTTGTGTTCGCGCTTTGGTTGGCAGGGCTCTTTGCGGTCATGTGGGCCGTGTTGGTTGTCGGGCTGCTGGTGCCTGGACTTCGGCTGATGCGCGCGTGGATCGATCACTTCTTTGATCAATCGACCGCCGCGCTGCATGAGGTGCATATGGCCGAGGCGCAAGCGGCGCTGGATGCGTTCGCCGAAGCGGAAGGTAACGGCGAATTGGAAGAGGGCGAACCGCAACCTGACGTGCCTGAATTCGCGGATCCCTATGCCGCCACGCGTCCGATCGTACAGCGCGGGACGCGGTTCTTGTTCATCATCTCGGCGGTCTTGCTTTTGTCTGGGGCATGGGGCGTGAACGTGTTCGATCTTTCTTCGGATCGTTCGATCGTAGGACGGATTTTAGAGGTGCTGATCGACAGCATCGTGGCCTTACTTCTTGCCGATCTTGTCTGGACATGGGCGAAAACCGTCATCGACAAACGGATTGCGGATTACGAACCCCCGGTTGACGGTCAGGCCCCAGGACCAGAAGCGCGTATGATCACTTTGCTGCCTTTGTTGCGGACCATTCTGATGGTCACTTTGTTGATCATGGTTGTTCTCAGCGTACTGGCCGCATCTGGTGTGAACATCGCGCCGATCCTGGCCGGGGCGGGGATCGTGGGCATCGCCATTGGATTTGGCACACAATCTCTGGTCAGAGACATCGTGGCGGGCATCTTCTTTCTTATCGACGATGCATTCCGGCTGGGCGAATACATCGAAATCGGTGATCTAATGGGCACGGTGGAAAGCATTTCCGTGCGGTCCATGCGCATCCGCCATCATCGCGGCAAAGTGCACACCATTCCCTATGGTGAGCTGAAGAGCTTGACCAACCACAGCCGTGACTGGGTAATCATGAAGCTCGAGTTCCGGGTGCCTTTCGATACCGATCTGCAGCTTGTCAAAAAGCTTGTCAAAAAGGTGGGCGCCGAATTGCAGGCCAACGAACATTATGGGCCGGCGATCCTGAGCACTTTGAAGTCGCAGGGTGTGCGCCGCATGGAAGAGTTTAACATGGTGGTCGGGGTCAAATTCATGACCAAGCCCGGGGAACAATGGTTGGTGCGCCGCGACGCCTATCAAAAAGTGCGCGATGCGTTTGAAGCCAACGGAATCCGCATGGCTGAGCGCAACGTGAAGGTCGAAATCGAAGGTGGCGACCACCTGAGCCAGGCACAGCGCACCGCTGTTGCCGGTGCGGCGCAAGAGGCGGCTCAGGGCCCACAAGGGCCGCAAGCCCCGATCCCTGATGAGCCATGATTTGAAAGGGTTTTCTGGCAAAGTGCGAAATAATTCGGTCCGCACCCCGGTTTTTTCCGTCATCGCTGGCTTTTGCAATGCAACGCAGCGCAAGAGCGTAGACGCACAGTATTTTTTGGTGCTACGGTATCGCCATATACGAGGAGAAATTTCATGACACAGACAACAAAACTGGACACGTCCAAATTGCTGGGTTTCGATGTTCAAGGTGAGCCGTTGTTCGACGTGGCAATTGCAGGCCAAAACGACGGTGCAAATCTCGACACCGTCAGCGGCGCAAACAAGGTGGGCGACATCAAGCCAAGCGGCGTTGCAAAAGCAGCCGGTGTCGGTAAAGCCGTTGGTCTCGTCAAGTAATTGAGTTTTTTGGGCACATAGCCCAATTCATAACGAGGTGTGTACCCCTGCGGTTCGCCGCAGGGAGCCGCTGTTGTGACGCTTGGCGATTTGCCCTGAACAACTATTCCGATATGTGATGAACACCGTTTCCCCGATTTCCTTACGTATGGCTGAAAGCCTGCGCGAAGTTCACCGCGTCGCACAGGCACGCGGGCTCGAGGCAGACGGTGTCGTAAGGGCCGCCGAGCATCTGGGCTCGGGCGGTCAATTGACCCCAGATGCTTATGCTGATTATTTTGAGGTGATACGGGCGCTTCAGACGGACCCGAACACCCAGATCAATGGGTTCCTTCGGAACATCGAAACTCAGACCCGCAAAGCAAGCGACGGCGTCGCGCTGCGGGTGCTGAGTATGGAAGATTGCGGTCGCGTGGGCGCGCGTAAGATCCGTGCCCATTTCGCGTCAGAGTCCTTGACATTCGGACAGATGCGGTTCGTGCCGCCAAGCGCGCATCCCCGGATACGGCGCAACCTCAAACAGGGTATTGCAACGATTAAGGCCTATGCGCCAAACGCCTGGGCAGACTTTTCCGCGATCACCACAGAGATTGTCGCGGCATACGGGGCTCCGCGCAACCGGATGACCTTTGATGGATGCAGCAGCCTTGAACGGTTCGGCTCCATCCTGATCAATATGCGCCGAGATCGGTCGCCATTGATCATGGCAGAAACGCTGGTTCATGAAAGCGCGCATTCTTTGCTCTTCGCACTCAGTTGCAATGATCACCGCGTTCTGAACCCAGCGTCGGAATTGTATGAAAGCCCGCTCCGGATCGACCCGCGCCCCTTGGATGGGATTTACCACGCGGTCTTTGTGCTGGCTCGGATGCATGGATTTCTGGCCGAAGTCGCGCTTCATCCAAAATCGACCTCTGCGATGAAAGCAGAGGCGCGAAAAACACTGAAAACGCGGTACGAGAATTTCATGGACGGCTATACTGTCCTGAAAGATAATGCGCTGCTAACCGACATCGGGCAAGACTTGCTAGATGACGCGTTCGAGCGCGTGACATCGGCCCATGCCGCGACGACGTGACAGTCCCCGAGGCTAGTATCCCATAAGCGCCTTTTTCAACCGCTCAACCGCCGCTTTAGGCAACGCTTTTTCGCCGCCATTGGCGGATACAACACCATCATCAATCGGCGTGACCGTGACATTGCCGCGAAAGGGTGGGCCAGACTGCAAAAGCTCGTCTGTTTGAACCACAAGGATCACCACCTCAGCCTCTGGGTTCTGCAACAGCGCAACAGCGCGCTGATACAACCCATTAAGGCCGTGCGTGCGCAAAACACTACCATCCGCATCTAGCGTGACCTCATGGGACGCAAGAAACGCTTTTGTTCCTTCTGACCTAAGGCTCGCGTGGCGTCTTTTCCCGGCGCGCAGGGCGGCGGGCCCACCAACCATGCATTCGATCTTAACCGACGCCTCTGCCTCATCTGGAAACATGGCTTCCAGATTACGGCGCGCGGTATTTTCACCGATTTGAGGTTTGAAATTGAGTTCCGTAATCGCGCCATTGTTTTCGTACCAAGGAACAGAGGGATCCGGAGAAATCAGATCTAGCCCAACACTTTCAAGTCGCAGCAATCTCGCAAGACGTTCTGCCAAAGCTTTGTTTTCGGGATGAACCTCATCCGTGACGATGACATTCACGCCTGCAAAGTCGGGCAAGTTGGCTTCGCGCAAAAACACTGTCTGCTCATTTTCCAACACATCCTCTGGCTCAACCCCTTGGTCTTGGAGGCACGCCAAAGCCTCGTCATCAAAGGGGATTGGCTTGCTGTCCATGTGCTGGGCCAATTTTGAGTGCTCGGTGTTAAATGCATCCACTAGGTCCCGCACGGTGCTTGTTCCGTCGCCCGTCACCCCGGGGGGATTACGGGTATAGCCGAAAACAAATTCGCCCTGAAAAACCACCAGCCGGTTGCAATGCCCTGGAATGCGGCGCTGAACAAGAATTTTAGAAGACACTTTTCGCGCGGCGGCGTATGCGGCGCGGACGGCGTCTTCGGTTTCCAGATCAAGGGAAATCCCGATGCCCCGATCCTGATCCGCGGGCTTGACCACAACAGGAAACCCGAGTTGCGCGGCGGCTTGTGCTGCGCTTTCAGCGCTGTTTACGCTTAACAAATCCGCGACAGGCGCGCCAACCGAGGCCAGCAGCTCATGGGTGAGTTTTTTGTCGGCGGATATAACCGCGCCAAGGGCGGAATCCCGGTCTGTCGCGCTTTTTGACACGATGCGTCCGTGAATGCCTGTGCCAAGTTGGAACAAACCCTTGGTCAGAAAGAGCGTCGGAACGTCTCTTTCAAACGCTTCGTTGAAGACCGGGATGGTTGATAAACCTGCGGCCAATTGCCGTCGAATAGGCTGGATCAGGTTCTCGGACGCCGCATATGTTTCGGCCCGAAATTCTACGGGATCAAACGTCGGTGTCACAAAAAAGCCCATCAAGCTGAACGCTTGCCCGTAAGCCGCCGCAACCAATGCGTTGGAGACGCCAATCACAGAAGGCACGCGCATCTGAACGTCAAAAATTGAAACGTTGCCAGCAGTTGGGGCGCAGTGCAGGACCACCTCCGTTTCAAAGACTGGCAGCCCGCTTTTCTGCATCAGATGGCGTGCCATGGCACATCCCAGCCGCAAAAAGCTCTCCAATTCAGGTGGCATCTCGAATTTCGCCGCCTTAAGCAGTTTAGGCCGATCATCCTCAGCAATTTTAAAGGTCTCTTCGAAGACTTGCGCGGCCGTCTCTTCGAGCATCACCTCGGGCGCCTGAAGCATCATATTCATCGAAACCGAGGGTTGATCCATGCCAAATAAATATCCCGGCGGGAGGCGCGAGATTTGTAGCTCTATCTTTAATTTTTCGTTTTGGGCCATGTGGATATCAAATGATGAGATGCGACAGATTTTGTAAAGAACGGGTGCGGCAAATGCCGCTGAGTTTGCAGTCTGGTACAACCTGCTCCTGAATGGAACAGGCGTTCTTATTGCGTTGACTTAAGGTGAATTGCGACAAGCGCATTCATGTTCGCATGCGCAGGCGGCAAAGGGGGGCGTTTCAACCGAAAACGCAACAGGGCAATCTGTTTTAAACCAACCCGGTTCCACAATGCAGGTCGACCAGCCGTTGCACCTTCGGTGCGAAATGCGCGAAATCTGGCGTCTCCATGCCCGCTATTTTGCCCGCTTCATCCAGATATCGCACAGCGATAATCTCTTTCAAATTGGGATTTCGCTCAAACTCATCGACCTCTTCCGGACGCATTGGCCCGCCTTGTAAGTTCAGCGAATGAATGGAGGCTTCCGAAAGGCGGTCAAAATACTGAGGACGGGTCGCACAGAGATAGCGTTTGGCAGCCACATGGTAACGGCAGCAATCTGTGACAACTGATGGAAAGAAGCGTTCCAATACTTCGGCGCCTGCGTCCTCATGATGACGGTCTTCTGTGTCATCCATCGTGAACATGCCAAACTCAGAGGTGAAATGGCCTATGTCATGCAACAACGCTCCAACGACGATCTCGTCTGATTGGCCTTGCTGTTCGGCAATGGTCGCGCCTTGAAGCATATGTTCACCCATTGTCACGGGTTCCCCCAGGTATTCCTCTGATCCGCGTCGCTCAAAGATGGAGGCGAGGAAAGCCACGATTGTATCTGGGGTCAGGTCGGGCGCGCTCATTCTGCGGCCTCCAGCGTCGCGCGTCGCATGGCATCCCGCAGCGATCGCAGGCCATCTTTGTCCGCATAACAGCCCTGCAACCACCGTGTTCCGGTACCTGAATAGGCTTTGCGCGCATGTAATACGCGGGTGTTGTCCACGATAAATGCGTCGCCGGGTTCCAAACGGAAAGTGACCTCCATCGCAGGATCATCAATGATTTCGCCAAGGCGGCGATATGCGGCGTACCACAACTCCATCTGGTCAAAGGGCACATCCGTCACCGCCCCAAGCGAACGGTTGTTAAAGCGGACACCGATCAGCTCGCCATCCGGCGCAAGCTCAATCAATGGTCGTCTTGAGGTCAGGCATACGCCATCCTCGCCGGAATATTCGAACCGGGCACAGTGATTGGCCAAGACGTCGAAATACGCCGGGTTTTCATCCTTCAAGCGATGGGCGGCGGCAAAACCGTCTACCACCATATTCTCGCCGCCTGTTGCAGAGCTCTCCAGACAATAGAGAACCTGAACAGTCGGAACCGGATCGCGATAAGGGTTGTCCGTATGGGCTTGGAGCCCGAGGCCGGTGAACGCAAGGTTAGTCGGGTTCACTTCGGTGCGCACCTCGAAGTGGCGCCCATAGTTCGTTTCCCGAACGTAGCCAAAAAGATCAACGATGCGGAACAACGCGCCTTCGTCGGTTGGCCCCCCTGTGATCTTGCCAAAGCCATAGGCTGTTACATCTTCGACCCAGCTTTTCAGATCACTGCCGCCATCCTCAAGCGCGGGAAGGCTCCAGGTTGGGACTTGTTCCTGCAGTTTGGCATCCCAAAGAGAAACGTCGTCACCAAGCCAACCGCGTGGGCGATCGCTTTGCGCACCGTAAGCATGTTGGGTCAGCCACGCGACATCAAACACCACGGTTTTTTCTTCCGGCGCAAAGGTTATCACCACACCATTCGCATCAAGCCGGGCGTCCGAAATGTGCGTCGCGGCGGGGATGTCTCGCAAAGCGATCAACCTTTGGCCGTTTCCTGGCGCGCGGGTGTCAGCATCCTGCGCGTTGTCCCGCAACCAAATTGCGTGGAACTGGTACGTGCCGTTTTCACGCGTGAGCGTCAGCACATTGCCAGCGTCATCAACCTGAATTTTCATCGAATGATCCTTTAACCGAACCGCGTTTCAATGGGTTTGAAACACCTCCGTTCGGCCAGTTTACGGTGATCTTATCTGAGTCTGTCAATCGCGAATGAACACCAACGGGCGCCCGCGATTGTAAAGTGATCAGAGGCGATAAATACGTTTGGCTGATGCATCGGGGTCGGGTCAAAACTCCCTTGCCGGGCGGATTTGTAATGAACAGATCGCCCGGCTTATGCCCATGCAGACTTAGCGCAGACCATGCGTGCGCTGCCCGTCTTTCGCCGGCATCAATGTGCGTTTTCCAAACGGGCGGCGCTATGACGGCCGGGAGCCGCTTTGCGTTGCAGCTCCAGCATCTTCTCGCGGCTTTTTTCAGTTTCCCGAAACGCCTGCATAGCGCCGCTTTCATACTGCTTGGCCCAAGCGCCTTTGTTCACCGCACCATACCAAGCCGCGGCTTGGTGCGTAAAAAACGGATTCCACATATGGGGCCTGCCGATCGCAACCAAATCCGCCCGGCGGGTGTGTAAGATCGTATTGACCTGCGCAGGCTCCGTGATGGCGCCCACCGCCATGGTCGAAATACGCGGCACGTTGCGGATGGTCTCAGCCAGATGCGTCTGAAACATACGGCCATAGACAGGCTCCTGATCCGGGATCGTCTGCCCGGCAGACACATCGATCAGATCACAGCCCGCATCGCGAAAGGCCTCTGACATAGTGATCAAGTCGGTTTCGGTCAAACCACCCTCTTTCCAATCCGTGCCAGAGACCCGCACAGCCATTGGCCGATCCTGTGGCCAGACAGCGCGCATGGCCTCGAACACCTCCAGCGGATAACGCAGGCGGTTTTCGATAGACCCGCCATACGCATCTGTGCGGTGATTGGTCAGCGGCGACAGGAATGAGGCAAGCAGGTAACCATGGGCACAATGCAGCTCGATCATGTCAAAGTTGGCGCGCGCCGCACGCTCCGTCGCCTGAACGAAATCGTCGCGAATTCGGTCCATTCCGGCGCGATCTAATTCCGCGGGCACTTGGCTTTCGCCGTCGAACCAAGGGATGGGTGAAGCGGAAACCAAGGGCCAATTGGCTTCCGGATCGGCAATGGGGTGATCCATTTTTTCCCATCCCAATTGGGTCGATCCTTTGCGACCCGCATGGCCGACCTGTATCGCCACTTTTGCGGCAGACGTCGCATGGATCATATCGACGATGCTTTTCCAGGCCGCTTCTTGTGCGTCATTCCACAGGCCTGGGCAGCCTGTGGTGATCCTGGCATCGGCAGAGGGGCAGGTCATCTCTGTGTAAAGCAGGCCAACACCGCCGTGGGCATGGCTGACATAATGCACCTTGTGC
Organism: Paracoccaceae bacterium; assembly: GCA_013214665.1. Taxonomy (GTDB): domain Bacteria; phylum Pseudomonadota; class Alphaproteobacteria; order Rhodobacterales; family Rhodobacteraceae. The sequence goes on along the minus strand of JABSSA010000138.1, from coordinate 5,141 downwards.
CAGTCATTCGGCACCCCGTCGCCATCACAGCTGTATTGCGCCATAGGCGACATCACGACCCGATTCATCAGCTCCAAGCCACGCAACTTGAACTTGGAAAACATCGGCGTCGGGCGTGTTTTGGTCAGGTCTTCGCCCGTGTCTCGTAGATGCCGGGCATACCATTCGTCATCCACCTTGCGGATGAATTCCGCGTCCCGGACAATCAGGTTGTCATAAGTGATCGATTTGGCGCGGCACATCACAACCATGGCAAATTGGTACGGCTCCATGTCCCAAGACCGGTTCATGTGCTCGAACCATGCAAGCGAGACATCCGCATTGTGTTGTGTGATTTGGCAAGGCGTTCTGCGCGCATCGTCATAGGCCTGGAATGCCTTTTGAACGTCGGTTTCCGCAAACTCCAACAACGCGTCAGAGAGGGCAATGGCACATTCCATGGCAAGCTTGGTGCCCGATCCGATCGAGAAATGCGCGCTCGCCTTGGCATCACCAAGCAAGACGATGTTATCCGTGTACCAGTTCTCGCAAAATACGCGTGGGAAGTTGCGCCAGTTGGACCGGTTGAGCAGGAGAGGGTGGTCTTGCAGCTCCTCTGCAAAGATCTCTTCCAGCTTTGCCTTCGACCCGGCTTCGTCGAATTCTTCAAACGCATGGCCTTGCCATGTCGCCTCATCCATTTCAAAGACCCAAGTCGAGTGGTCTTTCTCATATTGATAGCAATGCGCGACGACGGGACCGTGTTCGGTTTCCCGGAAAAAATAGTTGAACTCGCCCATCGGACGCGTGGAACCCATCCAACAAAACCGATTGGATTTCCACGTTGTCGAAGGTTGCAGCGCGTCTTTGAATTGTTCACGGATCGCTGAGTTGATGCCATCACTGGCCACGATCACATCAGAATCCGGGAACTGGCCGTTCAGGTTTGCCGGATCGATCTCAGCGCCGAATGTCATCTTTACACCCAACTCGGCGCAGCGGTCTTGCAGAATGGTTAGCAAGGTCTGGCGCGACGTGCCGCAGAACCCATTCCCCGCACAGCGAATTTCCTGACCTTTGAAGTGGACGGCTACATCGTCCCAATAGGCGAAATGGTCTTTGATACGCTGGAAAACCGGGACATCCCGGCTCAGAAACTCGTCCAGGGTTTCATCGGAAAAGACGACGCCAAAGCCAAAGGTGTCATCGGCTTGGTTGCGTTCAAAAACCTCAATCTCCCAGTCAGGACGCGCCTTTTTGGTCAAAAGCGCCGCGTAAAGGCCGCCCGGTCCACCGCCTATCACCGTGATCTTCATGGTTTCTCCGACTGATTGGATTCGTTATCGTGTGCAATAGCACATAATATGAAAAGGTTTAAGCATGAAATACTTTTCAATTGACACCGAAGCGAAAGAAGGTGCGAAGGTGTGCGGGCTATGAAGATCGAAGATGCAGACCCACCAGAGTACCATTTGATGGTCTTGAACTCCCAAATCAGGGGGATGATGGACGCCTCGTTGCGGCCTTATGGATTGAAACTGGTGGAATGGCGCCTGCTTCAGTGTCTGGCCGAAGAAGGGGCGCTGTCGATTTGCGATTTGGCAACCCTGGCTGTTGTCGAACGGACCAAGACGAGCCGGTTGGTGGACAGGCTCGCAGAGCGGAAACTGTTGGCCAAGGAACAAATGGCCGGAGATCGCAGGTTTGCCGTTGTGCGGTTATGCGAAGACGGACGGCAACTGTTGGACAGGTGCACCGAAGATGTGACGATGGCCCGCAGCCAATTGTTTGATGGGTTGGATCAGCAAGACATCAGCCACCTGTTGTCGACTTTGAAAAAGATGCAGCAAAACTCATTCGGGCCGTTTCGCCGGTCTGGTCTGGTTCAAAGCGCATTGCGCAAACAAGCCTGAGGCGCAGCGTGCAAAAGCTTTTTGGAGGGTGAACCACAACGTTGTCCATCGATAGGAGTTCGGTATCTTCACCACCATAAACTAGGCGTGGTGAGGGCACATGACCCTGAAATAATCGCGCTCTCGTCTACCTGGAATTCATGCGGAAGAGGCAGCTTTTGGAAGGCTGACTATGAAGGTGGTGCCCTCGCCCAGTTCACTCTCTACCGAGATCTCACCTTCGTGTATGTCAACCAATCGTTTGGCGATAGCCAGCCCAAGGCCGAGACCGCTGAACTCCCTGGTGTCAGAGCCATCTTCTTGAGAGAACGATTCAAATATGGCTTCCATTCTGTCCGGCGAAATTCCTTTCCCTTCGTCGCGGATACGCACCACAGCGGTGCCCTCGTTTTCTTCAACAGTAATTTCGATTCCGCCCGCGTCCGAGTACTGAATCGCGTTGGCCACGATGTGGCCAAACAGCTTTTGGAGAGAAGACGGTTGCCCTAACACGTGCACCTTTGGGGCAAGTAACTCGATTTTCTGGCCTTTTTTGCCCGCGCTTTCACTGTATTCGTCCCTGACGGCATCCAACACATCGCCGAGCAACACAGGCACACTTTCGATGCCGGTCGTTTCACCGGTTATTCTTGCATATTCGATGATAGCCTCGACCAGTTTGTTAAGCTGGTTGCCAGAGCTTTCAGCTTTTTCGGCCCGTTTCGCCAGATCTTGTGTCAGCGCGTCCAACGCTTCGGTTTGCTCACCTGACGCCGAAACAAGGTCGGCAAGCGTTTTGTAAGAGGGGAGGAGGTGTGGTGATTTGAGAAAAAATATGTTCCCGATCAAAACAGACAACGGAGTCTTAAGCTCGTGGCTCAACTTGTTTAAAAACTCTGATTTTGCGCGTGATGCCTCTTCAGCGCGCATTGTGGCGAGTTTCAATTCGGTGATGTCTACTCGCACACCAACTGTGTATCCCTCTGCTGTTTTGGATTCTGCAACTTTTATCCATTGTCCATTGTCGAGTGACATTTCAAATGGTTCAGCCGGTGTTGCGTGTCGGTCTAGACGCTCTTTGATCCATTCTTCCTCACGCCCAACCGCCTCTTCGTACTGCCCTCTACGCACCCCCTCTTTGATGATCTTCTCAAACGTATTTCCGGGTACGAGCAAATCGGCTGATTTTTCGAAGTAGGATAGGTATTTTTCGTTACAATACAAAAGCCTGTCTTTTTCGTCATAGATCACAAATGCATCTTCCAGTGCATCGATTGCACTTTGGAACTGTTTTTGCGCCGCCGTTTTCTCGGTTATTAGCCTTCGGGTATAATTCACCGCTAAAGTTGCAAGGGCAGCCAATGACAAAACAACGATGGCAATTGGTATTCGAAACGGAAGTGAATCTTCAAATTCTGCCAAGTGGCTGGTTGCGATGGTTAGGTTGGTTGCTTCGTCGATCTTGATGTCGGCGGATTGAGGTGAGATATCCCAGACGTCTGCATCTCCGAAAAGAGTCACAGAGTCTTCGAAACCATCAACGCGAACGCCTGTGATCGACCGGTCCAACTTAATCGGAACACTTGCTTCATGCAGAAGGGCGTCCAATTCAACAACCACGGAAAACACGTAGCTTGGATTTGTTGGCACTGCAGCGCGTACGATCAAGCCTGTTCCACCTTGAACCAAACGCACGGGTCCCATGAGGACCGGCATGTTTGTTGACATAGCCTTCTCAATGGAGGGGAGCAGGTCTTCTCGTGTACGGAAATCCAACCCTATGGCTGCCTTGTTGTCTTCAAAAGGGTAGATTTGTTCAATCACGTAGTCTTTAGATAGCGCTATGCTGATCAGGCTTGGGTTATTGTCACTCAAAACCGCGGCCATTTGAGCGAACTGCTGTTCAAGTTCATCGGGATTCAAACTACCGAATGCGGCAAGGTTAGCGCTGGCGGTTTTATACGCGTCGAGGCGAGCCATTGCGCGAGATGCCATTTGGTCCACGTCTTCTTGCTGTTCTGCGCGAAGCCTTGCCATCTCGGTGCGCTGTGTCCAGCTGTCTAGAAAAACGAACGAGAGCACAGAAAGAAGTGCAATAAAAAAATAGGGTAATAAACTCGAAAAGTGGGTTCTGTTCAAATCGAATGCCACTGCGTAACGCTCCCCTATAAAAATGTCGCCATCTATCGGATTGCTTCTGAACCGGTCTTGACTAGCCACTTCGCGCACTCAAAATGCATGCGCATAAACCAAAGTCGAAATTTTTCGGCAGCTCGGAGTTGCAATTGAAATACGCAATTGCTGTGCTGCTCTCATACAAGGTATTGCAGTTGACAGAACGCCCAGCGGGCGCAACTGTTACCTGTGTATTTTGGTGTCGTGCACTGATGGCTTGTGCCCTCTGTGCGCGGTGATTAAAGATAAGCTATTGTGTTAAATGCTTTTTTCAACAGTCTTTACAAAATTTCATATTTCTACCTGGGGTTTGTTGGAAGTTCTGTTCGCCAGATTAACAAGCAATGCTCGTAAAGCTTGGCTAGATTACGTTTCCAACGAACGATCGAGACACAACCACAGGCCCCTTGTGTGTAATTCGAGCACGCATGTTGGACTGATCCGCTGGGGCACGGGGCCCTTCGAACGATACTCTTCAGCTCGCCCAACATCGAGCCAAGCACAACATCGATCGCTCGAAGCAGTCATTCACAGTTTGCTTTGGTCTAATTGCGTATCCACAAAATGTGGCGGCAATTTGATGGCTATACATCCGTGTCAAATGTGATTATCGCCCAAGGCTTCCTTGGCCATTGGTGACACATGCAAGACTTCTCAAGCCTGCCGAAGACTTTGTCGGCGGCTCTTAACGACAGGGGCTATGACAGCCTGACACCGGTGCAAACCTCGGTGCTCGATGAAACCTTGCGTGGCAAAGACCTGTTGGTCTCTGCACAAACTGGGTCTGGAAAAACAGTCGGTTTTGGCCTGGCCATCGCGCCAGACCTTCTTGACGACGAAGGCCGATTTGGGCGCCCAGCCGCACCCCTTGCTGTCGTCATCGCGCCCACGCGCGAGCTGGCGTTGCAGGTGCGCAAAGAGTTCGACTGGCTCTTTGCACAAGCCGGGATCGTTACCGCCTCGGCGGTAGGTGGCATGGACACCCGCACGGAACGCCGGGCGTTGGAGCGCGGCGCGCATGTTGTGGTCGCAACGCCGGGCCGTCTGCGCGATCACGCGGCGCGGGGTAATATCGATCTGAGCGAACTGCGGGCC
>JABSSA010000137.1 GCA_013214665.1 Paracoccaceae bacterium | reverse complement strand
GGGGGTGTGGGGGCAGCGCCCCCACGCAGGCAGGCCCATCAGCGATCCGGCGTCCAACCGGGATGTTTGACCAGATAGCGCCACATATCCCCCCAGCTCTTTGCACCGGCCATATCGCGCACCAGTCCGGGGATCTCGGAAAACCAGACGCGCACCGGGTTCTTGCTGTTAAAGTCGCGCTTCAATCCATAGCGCGGCGTTTCTTCCTCCACCTGAAAGGTGCCGAAAAGTCGATCCCAGATGATGCTGATCCCGCCATAGTTCTTGTCGAGATATTTGTCGTCAGAGCCGTGATGCACCCGGTGATGCGACGGTGTGTTCAAAACCCATTCCAAAGGTCCCAGCTTGCCGATCAGCTCGGTGTGCAGCCAGGTTTGATACGCCAGCACCACGATCACCCCAAAAAAGACCAGCTCGGGTGGAAAGCCCAACAAGATCAACGGAAGATGCGCGAGCAGCGACCAAACCCCCTCAAGCGGGCCAAAGCGGACGCCGGTCACGATGTTATAATCGCGCGAAGAGTGGTGTACTGCATGTTGCGTCCACAAGAGGCGCACCTCGTGGGCGATGCGGTGCTCCCAGTAATAGATGAAGTCGGCCGCGATCAGCACGGCGATGATGCTCCACCAGGTGATAGGGATGTTCCACGGCACCAGGGCCACGGACAAAAGATAATAGAGCCCGTAAAACGAGGTCAGGATGATCACTTCGACAAAGAGATACGGGATTTGGGTCGACGCGCTGACGATCATTTCAAGGATCGTCCGGCCCTTGTGATCGCCTTTGAAAAACGCCTCGGCCAGTTCGATCAGCAGGATCGCGCCACCGAGGGTAAAGAAGACAACTTCGATCTGATCTGCCAGCTCCAAAATCAGGGTTTGGGTCATTTTGTGGCTCCTTGGGTGAACATACGCCAAGCAAAGTTGGCCGCTTGTTTTGGGGTGGCTTCGCCTGCCTCGATCAATTCCCAGCCTGCGTAGATCAGGTTGTCATAGATCGTGGCGAGCCAGGTGGTGGGCAGAGTTGGGTCCAGCCCCCCTTCGGCTTTGGCGGCGTCGATGGCCTCATGCGTTTCGCGGTCTTGTGCGGCTTGCCATGCGGCAAGCTCGGGATCGTCAAAGCGTTCTGAGGCGAGAAACATATGCCGGTGCGCCAGTGGCAGGATCGCCTGCATCGCCAGCCGCAACCCATCGGTATAGCTGGGCGCGTTTTCGGTGGCGGCATTGGAGGCTGTTTCCAGTTCTTCCAACGCGCGTTTGGCAAGCGCCAGCATCAGGTCATCACGCCCGGTGAAATGACGGTGCAATGTGGCCCGCCCTACGCCAGCGGCGGCGGCCACATCTGCGAGCGATGCGCTTTTGTCCTTTCCGAAAAGCAGAAAGCCGGCTTCGAGGAGGGCATCGTAGCTTGAGAGTTTTTTGTCTACCATGAGACACATTTGTCTCATCGCTATCCACCTTTCAAGACCTCTGATTAAAATTTGTGGCTCCGGATGACATGGCGCGGCATGTTTCCCATATGTTTGGGGCCCCGCCCGCTCGCGGCGGAGGTGCATTTCCGCATTGAAGAGGCGCATGTGATGACAACACCCCAGAAGAAAATTGGCTCCCCCTTTGGGTATCGCTCCACCGCGCAAGAGGTGATCGCCGGAATTGATCTGACCGGGCAGGTTGCCGTGGTCACGGGCGGGTATTCCGGGCTGGGCAAAGAAACCGTGCGCGCCATTGCCGGGGCAGGTGCACATGTGATCGTGGGCGCACGTCGCCCTGAGGTCGCTGCGGACGCTTTGGGGGATGTGACCGGGGAGGTCAGCGTTGCCGCGTTGGATTTGGCCGATCCGGCCAGCATCGACGCCTTTGCCGTACATGTGGCTGAAACGACGCCTGCGTTGCATCTGTTGATCAATAATGCGGCGATCATGGCCAATCCGCTGACCCGGGATACACGCGGTTTTGAGAGCCAGTTTGCAACCAATCACCTCGGGCATTTCCAGTTGACTGCGCGGTTGGCGACTTTGCTCAAGGCGGCGCAAGGCGCGCGGGTCGTGGCGTTGTCTTCGGTGGCGCATCGCATTCCGGGGCTGGATCTGAACGACCTGCATTTTGAAACCCGCGACTATGAAAAATGGACGGCCTACGGGCAGGCGAAATCCGCCAACGCCCTCTTTGCCCGTCATCTGGATCAGCTGGGAGCGGCCCATGGCATTCGCGCGTTTTCGGTCCATCCCGGTGGAATTGCCACGCCGCTACAGCGCCATCTGACAATGGAAGAGCAAACCGCGATGGGATGGTATGACGCCGAAGGCAAGGTGCATGAGGCCTTCAAATCCGTTGAAGAGGGGGCGGCCACCTCTGTGTGGTGTGCGGTCTCGCCGCTTTTGGCGGGCAACGGCGGCGTTTATTGCGAAGACTGTGATGTGGCGGACGCGTGGGTAGAAGGGATGCCGGATTTCACCGGGGCGCAGCCGCACATCCGAGACGACGCTTTGGCAGCAGATCTTTGGGCTGTGTCGGAAGACTTGACCGGGGTCCGGTTCGCGCTGTGAGGTCCGACTATAGCGCTTTGCGGGCGTTCAGAGCCGCAGTGATGGTGCCATCGTCGAGGTAATCCAGCTCCCCGCCGATGGGCACACCCTGTGCCAGCGAGGTGAGTGTGACGCGCCCCTCTAGCTGATCCGCGATGTAATGTGCGGTGGTTTGCCCGTCGATCGTGGCATTGAGCGCCAGGATCACCTCGCGCACCTCTTCGGCCTGCACCCGGTTGACCAATTGCGGGATGCGCAGATCTTCGGGGCCGATGGCATCGAGGGCCGACAAGGTGCCGCCCAACACGTGATAGCGGCCTTTAAACACCCCGGCCCGTTCCATGGCCCAAAGGTCGGCCACATCTTCGACCACGCAAATCTCGCCATTGGCCCGCTTTTCCGAGGCGCAGATATCGCAGATATCAGAGGTGCCCACATTGCCGCAGTTCAGACATTCGCGCGCGGTGGCTGCGACCACCTGCATCGCATCGGCCAGCGGTTTGAGTTGCACATCGCGCTTGCGGATCAGATGCAGCACAGCGCGCCGGGCCGAGCGCGGGCCAAGGCCCGGCAGCTTGGCCATCATCTCGATCAGCGTGTCGATGTCGCGGGTGCTGCTCATGCAGGCTCCGATTGTGCGGGCGTGCGTCTTAGAACGGCAGCTTCATGTCTTTGGGCAGGCCCAGACCTTCGGTCAGTTTGGCCAGCTCTTCTTGCGACTTGTCGGATGCTTTTTGCTGCGCGTCCTTGATCGCGGCCAGGATCAGGTCTTCGACCACTTCCTTGTCATCGCCATTGAAGATCGACGGATCAATATCCAGCGCCTTGAGCTCGCCCTTGGCGGACGCCGTGGCTTTGACAAGACCCGCACCGCTTTCGCCGGTGACCATGACGTTGTGCAATTCATCCTGCATCTCGGCCATTTTGGTCTGCATTTCCTGGGCTTTTTTCATCATCCCGGCCATATCGCCGAGGCCGCCTAGACCTTTGAACATTTCGCTTCTCCCATTGCGCGCCGACGTTGCGGCTGCGTTTCGTGTCAAGTTAACGCAACATATCGCAGTCCGGGGGCGCGGGGACAAGTGTGTAGGTCGCGCAGCCGTCTTGTCAGGTTCTGGCAAGAGCCGTGTCTAGATTTGGCACGTGTTGCGGAGCGCAGGCTGGCTTATGCCGGGCGCATGGGTTTGGTTTTGGGGGCGTGGCGCTGGATGGGGCGGTTTCGGTCTGACTATGCGGTAGGCGTTGGGTTGCTGGTCTTGTCAGCAGTCACTTTCAGCTCGGCGGGTTTGTTTGTGAAGGGCGTTGTCGCCGGGGCCTGGGCGGTGATTTTCTGGCGTGGCGTTTTTGCGGTGCTGGCAACCGGGCTCTGGATCACATGGGCAGGACGCTGGCAACAGAACCTGCGCATGGGGCGCATGGGCTGGGCTGTGGGTGTGATCGGAGCGCTGGGCACTTCGGCCTTTGTGCCAGCTTTCAAGCTGACATCGATTGCCAATGTGGCGTTGATCTATGCCGCGTCGCCCCTCATCGCGGCTTTGTTGGCCTGGGCCACTTTGGGGGAGCGACCGTCGCGCCGCACGTTGATTGGCGCGTTCGGGGCCTTGGCAGGGGTGGCCATCATCATGTGGGGGTCGCTGGGCCAAGGGTCGTTGATCGGGGATCTCTTGGCGCTTTGCATGACTTTGGCCATGGCCGGTGTGATGGTGATGTACCGCGCACGGCCCGAGACACCATCGGCGGGGCCTTCGATGCTGCAAACGGGTTTTCTGATCGGGCCGGCGTTTGCCTTGGGGGCACCCTTCGACACCTCCGTTTCCGAGATCGGCATCCTCGCCGCCTTTGGCGTGCTCTTTGCGCTGGCCTCCATCACGCTGGCCGAAGGGGCCAAGCGGGTGCCTGCGGGGCAGGCGGCGTTGCTGAGCAGTCTGGAAACACCGCTGGCCCCGGTGCTGGCCCTGCTGGTTCTCAGCGAAATGCCCAGTGGTGCTACGATATTGGGCGGCGCGGTGGTCTTTCTGGCTGTGCTGGGGTCGATCGAAGGCGAGCGCTAAAGCGTTTCGGATTTAACTTGAGACACGAATAGCCTGCCACGGCTACGCCGCTCTCGGGATATTCACGTCATTTGATGATTCAGGTAAAATCCGAAAAGCTATAAAGCTCAGTCTTCCTCAAACGGATCCCATTCGTCGTCCACCTCGGGGAGCGCCTCGGTCTCGACAGCCTGTGCCAGATCTTCTGGCGTGCGGATGTCGGTGATCTTGGCCTTGGGGAACTGGGCCAAAACCGCCTGCACCAGCGGATGCGCCTCGGCCTCCTGGTGCAGCGCCAGCTCTTCGGCGTCGCGCACCTCGGCAATGGTCTTGCCGCCGCCATCGTTCACGATGGTCACAGCCCAGCGATTGCCCGTCCAGCTTTGCAGCCGTTGGCCCAGACGCTGCGCCAGATCGCGCGGCGCGTTGTCGGTCGGCACAAATTCGATGCGGCCGGGCTGGTATGCTGCCAGCCGGAGCGAGGTTTCGACCTCAACCAAAAGCTTCACATCCCGGTTGGCCCGGATCAGCGCCACGACATGTTCAAAACTGGGGTAATGGGCCAGCGCCTCTGCCGGATCCTGCGCCAGCGCGGCCACCGGTCCCGCGCCGCGCGGGCCATCGCCCATCGTCTGCGCACGTGCCTGAACCGCCGCCGCTCCGGCGCTTGGCGCGGGGGCGCCACCGGCGGGCGGTGGGGGGGGCGGCGTCTGTCCGTTGAGCTTTTTCACCAGCTCTTCCGGGCTGGGCAGATCGGCCACATGGGTCAGCCGGATGATCGCCATTTCTGCCGCCATCATCGCGTTTGGGGCCGAAGCCACCTCATCCAACGCTTTCAACAGCATTTGCCACAAGCGCGTCAGCACCCGCATCGGCAAGGCCTCGGCCATCTGCAAGCCGCGCGCGCGCTCATCTGGCGAAATCGTCGGATCTTCGGCGGCTTCTGGCGTGATTTTCACCACCGACACCCAATGCGTGATCTCGGCCAGATCGCGCAGCACGGCCATCGGATCCGCGCCATCGGCATATTGTGCGCTCAGCTCGGTCAGGGCCGCAGCCGCATCGCCGCGCAGGATCATGTCCATCAGATCGAGCACGCGGCCCCGATCGGCCAGCCCCAGCATCGCACGCACCTGATCGGCGGTGGTCTCCCCCGCGCCGTGGCTGATCGCCTGATCCAGAAGCGAGGTCGCATCGCGGGCGGATCCTTCGGCCGCGCGGGTGATCAGCGCCAGCGCATCATCGGCAATCTCGGCACCCTCCGCGCTCGCAATCTTGCGCATGAGCGCAATCATGACCTCCGGCTCAATCCGGCGCAGGTCAAATCGCTGACAGCGCGACAGCACCGTGACCGGCACTTTGCGAATCTCGGTGGTGGCAAAGATGAATTTCACATGCGCGGGCGGCTCTTCCAGCGTCTTCAAAAGCGCGTTGAAGGCGCTTGTGGACAGCATGTGCACTTCGTCGATGATATAAATCTTGTAGCGGGCCGAAGCCGCGCGGTAATGCACGCTGTCGATGATCTCGCGGATGTCGTTGACCCCGGTGCGCGAGGCCGCGTCCATCTCCATCACATCCACATGGCGGCCTTCCATGATGGCGGTGCAATGCTCGCACACGCCGCAAGGCTCCGTGGTTGGCCCCCCGTTGCCATCAGGCCCGATGCAGTTCATCCCTTTGGCGATGATCCGCGCCGTGGTGGTTTTGCCGGTGCCGCGAATACCCGTCATCACAAAGGCTTGCGCGATGCGGTCCGCCTCAAAGGCGTTTTTCAGCGTGCGCACCATCGCATCCTGCCCCACCAAATCGGCAAAGGTCTCGGGGCGGTATTTGCGGGCAAGAACCTGATAAGCGGTGGTGTCAGACATAAGCGGCCGGATTCGTTGGAACTCGCAAAGGCTATACGATCCTGCAGGCGATGAGAACCAAGAGCCGCGCCTTTCCTGACCGCGTCCCCAGGCTTCTTTTGGATCAAAATACTCCGGGGGTGTGGGGGCTGGCCCCCACGGGTGCGGCGGCTGCCCCAAAGGGGCCCGATGTCAGGATTAACCGTCCTGCGCCAAAAGTGCTGCCAACCCGCTGCGATAATCGGGGTAAAGCAGCTCCACCCCCAATTCATCCTTG
>JABSSA010000136.1 GCA_013214665.1 Paracoccaceae bacterium | reverse complement strand
GCCGAAGTGGTCGCCCGAATCAAAGCCCGGCTGCGCAGCCCGAAAGCCCCCAAAACATCCGGCGAACGCGCCGTGTTTGACAGCTGGACGGCACAATTTGACCGCTACGTGCTGGTCGATCAAGACGGGGCCGAAACGGAACTGTCCCAAGCCGAATGCGATGTTTTGCGGCTGTTTCTTGAAGCGCCCAAGCGCCTGCTGAGCCGGGCGCATCTGCAAGAAAGCCTCGGTGGCTCCGCCGGGGAAAGCTTTGACCGCGCAATGGATGTCCGCATCTCGCGGCTACGCGGGAAACTGCGCGAAGACCCCAAGAACCCCAAGCTGATCAAAACGATCTATGGCGCGGGATATATCTTTCTGGGCGATGTCGTGTGGGAATAAAACGGATCGCCAGACCAAAACCAGACCGCGTGATAGACACTCGGGCCTTGTATTCAAGACCCTGACCGCCCGCCCGTGGGGCTCTGCCCCACACCCCGGAGTATTTGGATCCAAAAGAAGGGGGATGAGTCTTCTTTTGGACTAAAAATACTCTGGGTGAATGCGCCGCAGGCGCAGAGGGCGAAGCCCTGCTGAGTTTGGCCTTCGGCCGTGTTTCACGCCGCTCTATGGTTTTACCCCAACCGTTCCACAGCACCCGCCAGCACTTTGAGCCCCGCCACCAAGTCTTCTTCGCGCGTGTCTTCATCAAAGGCGTGGCTGATCCCGCCAATCGACGGCACAAACAGCATCGCCACCGGCAGAACCCGCGCCACATTGGTCGCGTCATGCAACGCACCCGATGGCATCGCCCGCCACGTCCCAGGCGCAACCGCCTCTGCGGCAGCCTCTAGCGCGGCGCGCAAGCCCTCGTCCATCTGCGTAGGCGTCAGCCCCATACGCGGTTCGGCCTGCACCGCCATCCGATACTCTGCCGCCACCTCCGCCAAGGTTTCCCGCACAACCGCGTCCATCCGCGCCAACCTGTCATCGGACGCGTCGCGCCATTGTACTGTAAATCGCGATGTACCCGGTACGATGGATGAGGCATTCGGCCCCAGCTGCACCCGCCCGATGGTCCAAACCGACTGCGGCGTCACCACATTGCGCAAACGATCGTTCAGCACAGTGTTGAACGCGCTCAGCGCCTGAAACGCATCTTGCCGCAGATGCATCGGCGTCGTGCCTGCGTGGTTCTGCCGTCCGGCAAAGATCACCTCCAATTGCCGCGACCCGACGATATCGGTGACCACTCCAATCTGTTCTCCTGCAGCATCCAGCACCGGACCCTGTTCAATGTGCATCTCGATGAACCCGGTGAATCGATCATGCGGCAAGAACGCCGTATCGCAGACCCCAGCCATAGTCTGCCGCGCGTCGTGGAGCGTTATGTCAGCACTGTCTTGCAAGCGCAGCGCCGTCTCCATCGGTATCGCGCCCGACCAAACGGAGCTGCCCGTCAGCGCGCCAAACCGGCCTTCTTCATCCTGAAACGACACACAAGAGACCGCGGGACCACCGGCCTCTTTCGCAGCGCGCGCCACTTCCAGCGCCGAAATC
>JABSSA010000135.1 GCA_013214665.1 Paracoccaceae bacterium | reverse complement strand
GATGCTTTGGGTGGAAGGTTTGGAATCCTGGTTGGACGGCTATCCCTCCCGCGCAAGCGAAGCGATGGAAGCGGCGTTGCGTCTTCAGCCGCGCGACACAATCTCGGCCAAGGTGAGCCACGCGATCCTGTTCATTCTGGGCGACGCCAAAGGCATGCGCGCCTCTATCGAACGCATTCTGGACGCGCATAAGTTCCACCCGTTGCGCGGCTACCTGTTGGGGTGCCACGCCTTCACGCTCGAAGAAACAGGCGACTACGAAGCTGCGGAACATGCCGGTCTTGAGGCGCTGATTCATGCGCCAGACGATGCCTGGGGACTGCACGCGGTGGCCCATGTTTATGACATGACCGCCAATCCCGACAAAGGCATCACCCTGATTGAAAGCCATCCTGGCGCCTGGGATCATTGCAACAACTTCCGCTATCACGTGTGGTGGCACAAGGCGCTGCTGCATCTTGATCGTGGCGAAGTGGACAAGGCGCTGTCGCTTTACGACACGCAAATCCGTGCCGACAAAACCGACGATTATCGCGACATCTCGAATGCCACATCGCTGCTGACGCGGCTTGAGCTGGAAGGCAAGGATGTGGGCAACCGTTGGGACGAGCTGGCCTGCCTGTCGGAAAACCGCATTGACGATGCCTGTGTGGTTTTTGCTGATCTACATTATGCGCTGGCGCTGTGCGCGGCGGGCCGCGATGACGCGCGCGCAGGTATGCGGTTGCGCTATGCCAACACAGCGAAAACGCCATGCGAAATGTCGCGGCGGGTCAGCGATCCGGGCAAATCGGCGCTGGCCGGGCTCGAAGCCTTTTCCGAAGGCCGTTATGACAGTGCCTTTGCCAATCTGCTGTCTGCGCGCCCTTCCATGCAGACAATCGGGGGTAGTCATGCGCAAAGAGACGTTTTTGAGCGCATCACCATTGACGCAGGCCTGCGGGCAGGTCAGGTGGACGCCGTCGAGGCGGTGCTGAACGACCGCACAGCCAAGCGGGCCGGGAAACGCGACCGTTTTGCCGTGTCGCGTTATGCCGCTCTGGAAGAAGCGCGCCGCATCCCGGCGCAGTGATTGTGACATGGCGCATCTGTTCGCGCCGAGATGAAAGAAGACTTCGGCCATGACCTTTGCCGACCCGACGCATAACCAAGCCGCTGCCCCGGCTAAGCCTGCTGTAGCTGCCGCGCCTGCCCGCGTGCGCGATCTGCGGCTCGATTTTTTCCGGGGCATCGCGATGTTCATCATCCTGATGGCCCATACGCCGCGCAATTTCTTTACGTCGTGGATTCCGGCGCGTTGGGGTTTTTCGGACGCGACCGAGATTTTCGTGTTCTGCTCCGGCATGGCCAGCGCCATCGCCTTTGGCAAAGCCTTTGAACTGGCCGGGTGGCGCATGGGCACTGCCCGGGTCAGTTTCCGTGTCTGGCAGGTGTATTGGGCCCATGTCGGCCTCTTTTTCGCGACGCTGGCGCTTGTGTCATTTCTGACCAGCCTCGACCTGACCAGTCGCAATTACATTGGCCAGCTGAACCTGTGGCGCTTTTATGCAGAGGTCGACACCGGCACCGTCAGCGATTTGATCGTGCGGTTCATGACGCTACGCTATGTGCCGAATTATTTCGACATTCTGCCGATGTATATGGTCGTTCTGGTTCTGATGCCGGTTGTCATGGCGCTGGCGCGGGTCAACCTGTGGCTGGTTGCGGCCTTCATTGGCGGCACGTGGCTCTTGGGGCAACGCGCGATCGCAGAGGCCACAGGCCTGCCGCATCTGGCGTTGCCGGCTGATCCGTCATCCGATCGTACGTGGTTTTTCAACCCCTTCGGCTGGCAGCTGATCTTTTTCACCGGCTTTGCCTTCATGAAAGGCTGGATCCCCAAACCGCCCGTCACGCCTTTGCTCATCGGCATCGCGCTCTTTCTGGTGCTGGCGAATATCCCGCTGAGCAACATCGGTGTGCGCGAGTTCGGCTTTGACTGGGCGCGCGACTGGCGCAAGGAAAACACCGAGTGGATCACCAAATCCGACTTTGGGATCCTGCGCTATGTGCACTTCCTGGCGTTGGCTTATCTCGCTTGGGTTCTGGCGGGGGACAAAGGTAACAATCTGCTGCCCGGCAGCGGGGCGTTGGGCCGGGTCTGGGCGCGTCTGCTCAAGATCATTCTTAAGGTGGGTCAGCAATCGCTCGCCGTCTTTGTGGTGTCGATGTTCACAGCACGCCTGATGGGCTTTGTGATGGATGTGCTGGGCCGCGATGCGCTGACCGTTGTGGCGGTGAACTTTGGTGGCGCCTGCGTTCTCGTGGCCACCGCATATCTGGCGGGTTGGTATAAATCGTCTCCGTGGAAACCGAAGAAATGATGGATCGCCGTACTTTCCTCGCGGCTATGGCCGCTGCCGCTGCAGTCGCGCCCAATGGCGCTGCGGCCACTGAGCCAGGTGTTCAGCTGGGCGATCCTGCCAAGTTTTCGACCAGTGACGTCGTTGAACTTGCCCGCGCCAAAGCTGCCAAGCCTTATGCACCACGCCCGTTGATCCCGGCCAGCTGGCGCGATCTGTCTTATGACCAATATCGCAAGATCTGGTTCGACAGCCGCAATGCGCTGTGGGAAAACACCGACCGCCCGCAGCGGGTGGATGTGTTTCCTCCGGGGCTCTATTTCCCGCGCGGCGTCAAGATGTATGCGGTGGAAGAGGGATTGGCGCGGCCGTTTTCTTTTGACCTCAACGTCTTTGACCGGACCGACAAATTCCCCGATGTCGAGATTGATGAGACGCTGGGCTATTCCGGCCTGCGCCTGCGCGCTGAACTGCGCCAGCCCGGCACGTTCGAAGAATATGCGGTGTTCCAAGGCGCCAGCTATTTCCGGGGCATCGGCACCGGCAATATCTATGGCCTCTCGGCCCGTGGGCTGGCGTTGAAAACCGGCGATCCGATGGGCGAAGAATTTCCCGACTTCACCCATTTCTGGATCGAAACGCCTGAACCCGGCGCGCCCAATGTGGTGATGCACGCGCTTTTGGACAGCCCCAGCTGCACCGGGGCCTATCGCTTTACCATCGAACATGGCGACACGCTGATGATGGACATCGAGGCAGAGGTGTTTGCCCGTGAAACGCTGACCCATGTGGGGCTTGCGCCGCTCACATCGATGTTCTTTTTCGACGACATGGACCGCCAGCGGTTCGACGATTTCCGCCCCAACGTCTATGACAGTGATGGCTTGCTGATCCACAACGGTGCGGGTGAAACCATCTGGCGGCCATTGGCCAATCCAAAACGCTGCAGATCAGCGCCTTTGGCGATAACAACCCGCGCGGCTTTGGGCTGATGCAGCGCGCGCGCCGCTTTGATCAGTTCAACGATCTTGAGGCGCTTTACCACCGCCGCCCCTGTGCCTGGATCACGCCGGGTGAAGGTTGGGGCCGGGGATCGGTCGCGCTGGTTGAGATACCGACCGACAAAGAGATCTACGACAATATCGTGGCCTATTGGCGGCCTGCCGAAGATATCGCGCCGGGCACGTCGCGCCGCATCACCTATCGTTTGGATTGGGGCGCGGATCCGGCACCCCATACCGGCACGCTGCGTGTGCTCAACACCGCCGCCGGTGGGCGGCCTGAAGGTGGGCGCATCTTTACGATTGATTTCGAAAACGGCCCGGATGTGCCGGATGATCTTTCGCAGATCGAAAAGCTGGTGCGCACAAGTGCGGGCGAAGTGACCGAAGGCATCGTCCAACGTAATCCGCAAACCGGTGGCCCGCGGCTGGCCTTCACGTTCCATGCGGGTGACGCCACCTGGGCGGAATTCCGGGCGCAACTGCGGCTGGGCGGCAAGGCGCTGAGCGAAGTGTGGCTTTATCGGTGGACCACGTGAGCGACACCCATCGGCATATGCCCCAGCCCGCGCGGCTGGAGATGCCGCGGCAGGATTTGCGCCGCAACCATTTCGGGCGCGGGGCCGTTGGCGGTTTGCGCCTGAACCTGTGGCGGCTGGCGGTGTTTGTGCCGGCGATGCTGGCGACCGGCGCGGTGATCTGGGGGCTGAGCACTGTCTTTGCCCAACAGGGCACCTCGGCGCTGGAATATGTACTTTTGGCGCTGATTGCATTGATGTTTGTCTGGGTCACGCTGGCGGTGTCGACCGTGGCGGTGGGTTTGCTGACCCGTGCGCAGGCACGCCGACCCGCTGAAGCGGGTGCGATCCGCACCGCGATGTTGATGCCGATCTATAATGAGGACGCCAGTGCAGTGTTTGGCAATGCCTTGGCCATGCTCAACGATCTGGCGCGGCGCGGGGGGCGGCACAGCTATGATCTGTTCGTGCTCAGCGACACCCGCGATGACGCCATCGCCGCGCAAGAGTTGCGCGCGTTCGAAGAATTGCGCCAAGCCGCACCTGATACGATTTCGGTGTTCTACCGCCGCCGGGAGACGAACACCGACAAGAAGGTGGGCAATCTGGAAGATTGGATCACCGGTTGGGGCGCTGGATATGAGGCCTTTGTGGTGCTTGATGCCGACAGCCTGATGTCGGGGCGCACTGTGGCGCGGCTGGCCGAAGAAATGGCGGCTGATCCGCAGGCGGGTCTGATCCAGTCCTATCCCCAGCTGATCGGGGCACACAGCCTGTTTGGCCGGGTTCAGCAGTTTTCAAACGTGGCGTATGGTTGGATTCTGGCCGAAGGGCTGGCGACATGGTCACGCTCTGAGGGGAATTACTGGGGCCATAACGCGATCATCCGCACGCGCGCGTTTGCCGAAACGGCGGGCCTGCCGCATATCAATGGGCTTTGGGGCAAAAGCCTGATCCTGAGCCATGATTTTGTCGAAGCGGGCCTTTTGCGGCGCGCGGGTTGGACCGTGCGGTTTCTACCGCATCTGCCGGGCAGTTTTGAGGAAACGCCTGGCACGTTGATTGATTATGTGTTGCGCGATCGTCGCTGGTGCCGGGGCAATCTGCAACACCTGCGCATCATGTGTGCCAAGGGGCTGCACCCGGTGTCGCGGTTCCATCTGTTCCAGGGTGCGGCAGCTTATCTGATGGCGCCTGCGTGGTTCACATTGTTGATCTTCTGGGCGCTTTTGGGCCGGGACGCAGACACCAATCTGATCCGCTATTTCAACGAGGCCAATCCGCTGTTCCCCAACTGGCCACCTGAGATGACGCATATCGATTCGGCCGTCTTTTTGGTCGTGATGTACGCGATGTTGTTGATGCCTAAATTCGCAGCGGCGATCAGCATTTCAATGTCTAACCGTGTGGTGCGGCTTTACGGCGGGCGCGGCGTGTTTGCGATTTCCTTCCTACAAGAGATTGTTCTGTCCGTGGCCTATGCGCCGATCATGATGGTGCATCAAACCGGCGCTGTGCTGCGCGGGCTTTTTGCGCGCGGTTTCGGATGGGCACCGCAGCGGCGAAACGCGGAAGGCTATCCGCTGCGCACCTTGGTCGCGTTTCACTGGCTTGAAACAGTGATCGGTGTGCTGTTGCTGGCTGGCTTGGTGAATGGGCTGATTTCACTGTGGCTTTTGCCAATTATGATCAGCCTTCTGCTGGCCATCCCGCTGTCGGCGCTCAGCGCTTTGCCCGTGGCCCGCCTGTCGCGCCATTTGCAGATGCATTCGCCGCTCACGTTGCGGGAGCCCAAAATCGTGCAAGACGCACGCGCGGCGCGTTTGCAGATGGAAGGCGTTCTGGCCGAGTAATATCGCCTTACGCCAATTGCCCTCGGTTCACGCAAAAACGCCGCACGCGGAAACGTACGGCGCTCAGCAAGCTCTGGATAAAACGTGTTTACCGGCGGCGATCGCGGCGCGTTGACATCGGCTGGAACGCCACGCCTACATGCGCCTCGCAATAAGGTTTGCCTTGCTGCACAGGCAGGCCGCAGAACCAGAAATCGTCTGTCGCCGGATCGCCAACAGGCCATTTGCAGGTTCGTTCGGTCAACTGCATCAGCGTGAGCTTTTTCGCCTTCTTTTCGATCTCGCTCACCTTCGCCAGGGCTTCGGGGCTGATCTCGTTGGCGGATGGCTGCGGCGGCAACGGTTGGCCAGCCGGAATGATCTGTTTACGCGCCGGCAAAACGGGCTTTGGCTCGGGCGCAGGAGCCGCCGCTTTGGCAGCCGGTTCCGCCTTGGGCGCGGCCTTTGGCTTGGCCTCTGCTTTGGGTGCGGCCTTTGGCTTGGCTTCGGCTTTGGGCGCAGAGCTGGACCCACCGCTGGCGCGGTTGCTCAGGCCCAGCCGGTGCACTTTGCCAATCACGGCGTTGCGCGTCACACCACCCAGCTCTTTTGCGATCTGGCTGGCGGATTGGCCTTCGCCCCACATTTTCTTCAGCAGTTCAACCCGTTCATCGGTCCACGACATACGCGTTCCCCAAATTCAAGGGCGGCATCGTTGCCGTGCCGCCCGTTAATACGTGATCCCCTATACTAAACGCTGTGCGGCTGTATGCAAGGCGTACTCGACCGGTTCAGGCGCGGGGTGGCTTTCTTGCCTCGCGGTAAGCCAGCAAAAGCGCGCCCGCGATGATCACCGCCGCCCCGATCATGGTCACGCCATCTGGTTGCACAGCATAAAAGACCAAATCGTAAAGAGCGGCGAAAAGAAGTGTCGCATAGCTGAAGGGGGCCACAAAAGACGCATCGGCCCGCGCCATGCCGTTGACGAAAAACGCCTGCGCTGTGGCCATGACAAAGCCCACACCGGCCATCAGCATCACTTGCGCCAGTGTGGGTGTTTGCCAGACAAAGATCACCGTACAGCTGGCGATCAGCACACCCAGCCCGTTGTTGATCAGCAAGACCTGCAAAGGCGCCTCGCGCGTGGCCAGCCGTCGGATGAACGTCAGCGCCACCCCCATAGCGACCGCTGCAGTCAGCGCGATCAGGGCAGCGGGTTGAAAGCTGTCTGGTGTGGGGCGCAACAGGATCATTGCCCCAACAAGCGATATGCCCGCCGCGATCCAGCGCCAGCGCCCGACCTGTTCGCCCAAAAGCGGGATGGCAAACATCATTGCAAAGACCGGATTCAGAAACGAAATCGCTGTGGCATCCGCCAGCGGGATATAGGCGACGGAGGCAAACATCATCGAAACCCCCATCCAGCCAAAAGTGGTGCGCCCGATGTGGTAACGCCAATGGATGGTCTCAATCTTGGGGCGCATCACTGCGCAGGTCAGGCTGATGGCCAGAAAGGCAAAGAAAAAGCGGCCAAAGGTGATTTGCAGCGGGTGCAAGGGCGCGCCAAACGACGCGGTGCCCAGCATTTTCGCAAAGAGCATCGTGCCCGCGATAAACGCACTTGCCGCGATGATCAAAAGCGCCGCCAATCTGGGGTTTTCGCGTGCCTGCTGTGCCATAGCGCAGCCATGCGTCTTTGCCATCGTGCGCGCAAGGGCAATATGGGCTGTTCATTTCCGCGCGGCTGCGGTATGCGCGGCGTATGAACAGGAAAACGACACTCCGACGATAGTCTTTTCAGCCCGATGCGCAGGACGCAGCGGGCCTATTTCGTTTTTTGTTCTCAACATCCTCATTGACCATTTCCCGGCGCTCATGCACTTGATCCGCAATGCGCCTGCCAAACTGAAGGAAGATCCGATGATCCCGTCCGTTCTGCCCACATATTCCCGTGCGCCTTTGAATTTTGTCAAAGGCGAAGGTTCCTGGCTGATTGAGGCGGATGGGCGACGTTTTTTGGATCTGGGCGCGGGCATTGCCGTGAACGCGCTGGGCCATGCGCACCCGGCGCTGGTCGACGCGCTGAAGGCGCAAGCCGAAACGCTTTGGCATGTGTCGAACCTCTACGAGATCCCACAGCAACAGGCGCTGGCAGACAAGCTGGTTGATGCGACCTTTGCCGATACGGTGTTCTTTACCAACTCTGGCACTGAGTCCTGCGAATTGGCCGTCAAAATGGCGCGCAAATATTGGTATGAAAAAGGCCATCCTGAAAAGGTTGAGATCATCACCTTTTCCGGCGCGTTCCATGGCCGCTCCTCTGCCGGGATTGCGGCGGCGGGGTCTGAAAAGATGACCAAGGGCTTTGGCCCGATGCTGCCCGGTTTTGTGCATCTCGATTGGGCGGACCACGATAAGGTGGTCCCGGCAATCACTGACGCGACGGCGGCAATCCTGATTGAACCTGTGCAGGGCGAGGGCGGTATCGTGCCGCTGCCTGATCAATGCCTCAAAGCGCTGCGGGATTTGTGCGATGAACACGGGCTGCTTTTGATCCTTGATGAGGTGCAATGCGGCGTGGGCCGGACTGGCAAGCTTTTTGCCCACGAATGGGCCGGGGTGGAGCCAGACATCATGATGGTCGCCAAAGGCATCGGCGGTGGTTTCCCGTTGGGCGCGGTTCTGGCCACCGAAGAGGCCGCCAGCGGTATGGTGGCGGGCACGCATGGCTCGACCTATGGCGGCAATCCCTTGGCCTGTGCCGTGGGCAACGCCGTGATGGAGATCGTGAACACGCCCGAATTTCTGGAGGAGGTGAACCGCAAGGCCGGTTTGCTGCGCCAAAAACTCGAAGGTTTGGTGGCGAGCCACCCGGATATCTTTGACAGCGTGCGGGGCAGTGGTCTGATGCTGGGGCTGAAATGCAAGGCGTCGAACATCGACGTTGTGCAAGCTGGCTACGGCCAAGAGGTGCTGACCGTGCCCGCCGCAGACAACGTGGTGCGCCTGTTGCCACCTCTCACCCTTTCTGATGACGACATTGCCGAAGCCATCGCGCGCCTTGATGCGGCGGCGGCACAGCTGTCTGCCCAAGCGGCCTGAGCGCGCGAAACGAGACGAACATGAACCATTTTCTGGATATTCACAAAACCGACGCTGCCGATTTGCGGCAGATCATTGATGGCGCGCGGGCCACGAAAGAGGCGCGCAAGGGCCAGCCCAAAGGCACGCCGGATGCGGATCAGCCGCTGAAAAACCACATGGTGGCGCTTATCTTTGAAAAACCGTCAACACGAACCCGCGTGTCCTTTGATCTGGGCGTGCGCCAGATGGGCGGGCAGACCATGGTGCTGTCTGGCTCTGAAATGCAGTTGGGCCATGGCGAAACCATTGCGGATACCGCCCGCGTGCTTAGCCGTTATGTCGATCTGATCATGATGCGCACATTCGAAGAACAGACCCTGTTGGAAATGGCCGAATTTGCCGATGTGCCGGTGATCAACAGCCTGACCAATCGCAGCCACCCCTGCCAGATCATGGCGGATGTGATGACCTTCGAAGAACATCGCGGCCCGATTGCGGGCAAAAAGGTGGTCTGGTCCGGGGATGGCAACAACGTCTTTGCCTCGTTCGCCCATGCCGCTCAGCGGTTTGATTTTGACCTGACCTTTACCGGGCCAGAGCCGCTGGACCCGGAAGAAGCGCTCGACGGGATGTATCAGGTGGAGCGCGATCCATTCAAAGCGGTGGATGGGGCGGATCTTGTGGTGACAGACACCTGGGTGTCTATGCACGATCCGCAATCCGCACGTGAACGCCGCCACAATCAGCTGCGTGGCTATCAGGTGAACGCAGATTTGATGGCCCATGCCAAGCCGGACGCGCTGTTCATGCATTGCCTGCCTGCGCACCGCAATGATGAGGCGACATCAGAGGTGATGGATGGCCCGCATTCGGTGATCTTTGATGAGGCGGAAAACCGGTTGCACGCGCAAAAAGCCATCATGCGCTGGTGCGTCGGGGGATAAGGGAGACAACAGGTCATGGCACGTATCACCATCGCAGGCGCAGGGTCTATTGGCTGTTACGTGGGCGGTGTGTTGCAAGATGCGGGCCATGATCTGCGCTATCTCGCGCGGCCCCGGATTATTGAGGCCGCGGCGCAGTCCGGGTTGGTGCTAAGCGATTTTGACGGTGCGCATCGCCAGATTGACGCGCCCGATATGAGGGACGATCCCGGCTGTCTTGCCTCTGCCGATTTGATCTTTGTCTGCGTGAAATCCAGCGCCACAGCCGAGGTGGCAGATCAGATTGCGGCCCATGCGCGCCCCGAAGCGGTGATTGTCAGCCTGCAAAACGGTGTGGGCAATGTGGACGTGCTGCGCGCCGCTTTGCCGGATCACCAGGTGCTGGCGGCGATGGTGCCCTTTAACGTCGTGCCCAAAGGCCCCGCTGCGTATCACCGTGCCACGTCGGGCGATATTCTGGTGCAGGATGGGCCGATCCCGGATCTCAGCACTGATGATTTGATCTGGCGCAAGGTGCCGAATATTGAGGGCATCCAGTGGGGCAAGCTGTTGATCAATCTGGGCAACGCCACCAATGCGCTGTCTGATATTCCGCTGCTACAGCAACTCAACGATCGGGGCTGGCGCCGCCTGATGGCGGATCAGATGAGCGAGGCGTTGCGCGTTCTCAAAGCGGCAGGCATTCAGCCGGCCAAGGTGGCCGCTCCGCCCAAGATCGTCCCGCATATCCTGCGCTTGCCCAACGTACTTTTCCGCCGGGTGGCGGCTCAGATGCTGACCGTAGATGCAGAGGCGCGTTCGTCCATGTGGGATGATCTGACCCAGCGCCGCACAACGGAAATTGACGCTTTGCAGGGGGTGATCATGACTCTTGGTGCAAAGCACGGTGTGCCCACCCCACTGATTGCGCGCCTGCATGCGCTGATCAAGGACGCTGAGCAAAAGGCGGAAGGACCGCCGGGCTTGACGGTGGCAGACATTCGCAAGGCCTGATGGCCGCGTATGGTCCGGTTCCGGTTGCAGTGACCGACGGGCGGCTTATGGTCAAACGAAACGGGTAAAGGGTGCGCGACATGACGGCTGACATCGGTGTTTATGGGCTGGGGACAATGGGCAGCGCGCTGGCGTTGAACCTGGCGGACAGCGGATTTCGCGTGGCGGTGACAAACCGCGAAGTTGAGTGGATTGATGATTTCGTAACCGAGGCCGCAGACCTTGCCGGTGACATCGACGCTCACAAAACCCTTGAAAGCTTTGTGCAGGGGATCACAGCGCCTCGGACCATCCTCTTTATGATCCCGTCCACCAAACCGATGGACGATATGATCGCGCGGATCACCCCGCTTTTGTCCGATGGTGATACGATCATTGATGGCGGCAACGCTGATTTCAATGACACCCGCCGCCGGTTTCAGGAGCTTGAGGGGACGGGCATCCACTTTGTTGGCATGGGCGTGTCAGGCGGCGAATATGGCGCGCGGCATGGGCCGTCGATGATGGTGGGCGGCTCTGATCACAGCTGGGCCCAGTTCAAACCGATGGCCGAAGCGATGGCGGCCAAGTTCGAAGGCGCGCCCTGCGTCGATCATCTGGGCCCGGATGGGGCGGGGCATTTCGTCAAAACGGTGCACAACGGCATCGAATATGCCGATATGCAGATGATCGCCGAAGCCTACGGCCTGATGCGTGATGTGGGGCAGTTGGACATCGCGCAGATGGCGGCGCATTTCGGGGAATGGTCCAAAGGGCCACTGGCGAGTTATCTCATTGATATCACAGCGGCGATATTGCGTTCCGTTGACAGCAAGACAGGCGCGCCGATGGTGGATGTGATCCTGGATCAGGCGGGCCAGAAGGGCACCGGGCGCTGGACGTTGATCGAAGCGTTGCGCATGGGCATTTCCGCCTCCACGATTGAGGCGGCGGTGGGCGCGCGCAGTTGGTCTTCGGAAAAAGAGGCACGGATGGCGGCCGGGGATCTGTTGCCTGACACCAGCCGTGGCGACGCGATGCCAGAGGCCGATGACGTGGAAAACGCGCTGATGGCGGGGCGGATCATTGGCCATGCGCAGGGGTTTCAGTTGATGCGCGCGGCGAGCGAGGAATTCGGCTGGGGGTTGAACATGCCGCGCATTGCCGAGATTTGGCGCGCAGGCTGTATCATCCGCTCGGCGCTGCTGGATGATCTGGCAGAGGTGATGGCGGGTGATCTGCCGCAGGGCCACGTTATTCTGGCCCCCGCGATGGCCGCACGGCTGGCCGATACGGTGCCGGGCCTGCGCCGCGTGGTCAGCGCGGCGGTGATGGCGGGGCAACCTGTGCCAGCGCTGTCTGCGGCGCTTGCGTGGTATGACACGATGGCGCTGGGCCGGGGCACGGCCAATATGATCCAGGCACAGCGGGATTTCTTTGGCGCGCATGGCTTTGCCCGACTGGATGATGCGGGCAAACACCACGGCGATTGGGTCGCACTTTGATCGCAACGCTGCCCGCGCAGACCGCTTTGGCGCGGGAACGTGACCTTTTGGCGAAGGTTTCGGAAAATCCGGCCGCGCGGTATCTTTGGTTCTGGCAATCGCCGCAAAGCCTTGTCGCGCCACAGAAGTTTGAAAAGAAACCAGGGTTTGCCGTGGCCGCGCAAACATTGGCGACCGCCAGTTGGCCCGTTTCGCTGCGCAGCACCGGCGGCGACGTAACCCCGCAAGGGGCGGGCATTGTGAATGTCACACATGTCTATGCCTCTGAACCCACGAAGGCATTTGATCTGCACGCGGCCTATGATGCGCTCTGCCGCCCGATTGAGGCTGCGTTGGGCGCAGGGGCCAGCCGGGGCTGGCAACCGGGCGCGTTTTGTGACGGGGAATACAATGTGCAATGGCAGGGGCTGAAATTCGCGGGCACCGCGATGCGCTTTCGCCCCTGCCGCGCGGACAAGTCGCGCTATGCCATTCTGGCCCATGCGCTGATGTTGATTGAGCCGCCATCAGAGGCCGCCATCGGGGCGCTGAACACGTTTCTGCACATCCTCGAAGAGCCACGCCAGATCGCGCTTGAGGCGCATACCGGGCTGCCTCCGGGCACATCACAGCCCGGTTTTGTGGATGCGCTGACGCAGGAATTTGCCACGCTGAACGACACGCCGCTTGAGGTGTTGGCCTGATGCGCGTGCCCTCTGAGGCCCCGAGACAGCTTGCCCCAGACGCGCCTGAGGTGCCCGATGTTCTGGCACTGATCCGTCGCGCCTTTGCGTTCATGGAGGCACGGATCAACCCACCGTCCTCCATGCACCGCTTGTCCGAGGCGTCGATGCGCCAGCAATGCAGCACGGGTGAGGTTTGGGTGATCGGTGATCCGATTAAGGCCTGCATCTTTCTAAGCGATGCGCCAGACGCGCTTTATCTTGGCAAGCTGGCGGTGGAGGATGCCCATCGCGGCGCGGGTCTGGCGCGGCAATTGGTTGATCTGGCCGAAGGCCGGGCGCGCGACAGGGGCTTTGCCGCGCTGGTGCTGGAGGTGCGCGTTGAGCTGGTTGAAAACCACGCCGCGTTCGGGGCGATGGGCTTTGTCAAAACCCGCGAAGGTGCGCATGACGGATTTGACCACCCCACCTATATCGAGATGCGCAAAACGCTCTGACCACGGCATCAATGGCCTTTCGGCGTGCAAGCGTATAAAAGACATGCGGCAGTGCAGCATTCAAAAGATGGGGTGACGCATGAAACTGATCGTGGGGCTTGGAAATCCGGGCGCGAAATATGCCGGACACCGGCACAACATCGGCTTTATGGCGCTGGACCGGATCGCGGAGGAACACGGCTTTCCGGCGTGGCGCTCCAAACATCAGGGCAGCGTGAGCGAAGGCCGTTTCGGATCGGATCGCGCGGTGTTGCTGAAGCCGGAGACGTTCATGAACAAATCCGGTGACAGCGTGGGTGCCGCGATGCGGTATTATAAGCTCGACCCCGAAGATATGATCGTGTTTCACGATGAGCTTGATTTGGCCCCCGGCAAGGTGCGCTGCAAGATGGGCGGCGGGCACGCGGGGCACAACGGGCTGCGCTCGATCCATGCGCATATCGGTGACAACTATGGCCGCGTGCGCATGGGCATCGGCCATCCGGGCCATAAGGACCGTGTGGCGGGATATGTGTTGCACGATTTTGGCAAGGCGGATCAGGATTGGCTGGAAGACGTGCTGCGCGGTTGCGCTGACGGGGCAGAGGCGCTGGCGCGTGCGGATACGGGCCGTTTCATGAATGCGGTCGCACTGCGCGTGGCGCCGCCACGGTCATCGACCACAAAGGCAGAGACCAAAGCAAAGCCCGCGCCAACCCCGGAGCCTGCGGTTGACGATCGTTCGGCCCTGCAAAAATTGA
This sequence comes from Paracoccaceae bacterium, assembly GCA_013214665.1. Lineage (GTDB taxonomy): Bacteria > Pseudomonadota > Alphaproteobacteria > Rhodobacterales > Rhodobacteraceae. The sequence continues at coordinate 3,294 of JABSSA010000135.1, read as the reverse complement.
TGGACAAGTTCAAATGACCTTGGATGAAGCATTCCGGGATCAGGCCGAAACATGCACACGCATGGGATCCCCCTTCACCGGCCATGTACTGCGCTGTCTGGCGGAAAGCTGGCCGGTGGGCAGCGCGCTGGATCAGGCGCTGTCTGTTTACGAGGGCGATATCGGCCCTGCGGGCCATTCCCTGCCGCTGCGGCTGGCGGGTGGGCTGCATGGGTTGGTGCTGTCGGGGCGGGATGCGGATTTGGCAGCACTTTACCCGCCGAATGAGACGGATGTCGCTGCCTTGCAGGCGCGTATCCCTGAAACACTGAAGACGCACGAAGATTTTCTGATCGAGTGGACGCGCACCGCCCCGCAAACCAACGAAGTGCGCCGCTCCGCCGCGTTGATCGCGGGCGCGCATGTGGCGCGGGCGCATTTTGACCGCCCGTTTGTGATTTCAGAGCTTGGCGCCTCTGGCGGGCTGAACCTGAACTGGGATCGCTACGCCGTGGCGGCGGGCGATGCGCGCTTTGGCGCGGCGGACCCGGTGTTGACCCTGCGCCCGGACTGGGACGGGCCATTGCCCCCTGCAACGCCGCCCGTTGTGGCGGCGCGGGCGGGTGTTGATCTGGCTCCGCTTAATCCGGCTGATCCAAAAGACAGGCTGCGCCTGACGGCATTTTTGTGGGCGGATCAGCCTGAACGCCTCGCGCTGACTGCGGCGGCGGCACCGGTGCAGCAGACAAAGGTGGAGCAGGGGGATGCGATTGATTGGCTGGAACAGCGCCTTGCCTCTGCCCCTGCTGGGCATCTGCATTTCATCCAGCACACGGTAGCCTGGCAGTATTTCCCGGCAGAGGCACAGGCGCGCGGGCAGGCGATGATTGAGGCGGCGGGTCAGGCGGCGACATCCGATACCCAGCTGGCATGGATGCAGATGGAAACCGACGGTGACCGCACCGGCAAGATTGGCGCGGCGCTGACATTGCGCCTGTGGCCCGGCGACATCACGCTGGATCTGGGGCGTGCGGATTTCCACGGGCGTTGGGTCACCTGGCAGGGTTCCGAAACGTCATAGTCGACACCCGATTGCCAGACAGGCCCAGAGATGCTGTCCTGATAACAAATGCAGGGGAGAGGTTTGATGCGCGGTATTTTGAAATGGGGTCTTCGTATCCTTCTGGCGCTGGTTCTGGCGGCAGTTGTGGTGGGCGTCTGGAAGCGCGAAGAAATTTCGCGCCTGATGGCCGTTAACAGCCTCTTTGACGAAGCCAAAATCGTAGACAACTTTTCAAACATGGACCGCGCTTTCCTGACGGCAGAGGTATCGCGCGGTGACGGTCCGGTGAGCCCTTTGCCAAAGGGTCAAGAGATCGCGCCGCCCCAGGAGTTTGCCGCATGGGTTGAGGCGCGCGATGTCACATCTTTGCTGGTGCTGAAAAATGGGCAGATCGTGTTTGAGGATTACTACCTCGGTACGGGTCCGGATGACCTGCGCATCAGTTGGTCCATTGCCAAAAGCTATATCTCGGCTTTGTTTGGTGTTCTTGTCGACGAAGGTGCCATCGCGTCTATTGATGATCCGGTCACCAAATATGCGCCGCGTCTTGCGGGCACGGCGTATGACGGCGCCAGCGTTCGCAACGTGCTCAACATGGCGTCGGGTGTGGTCTTCAACGAAGATTATTTTGACTACAACAGCGATATCAACCGTATGGGCCGTGTGATCGCGATGGGGCAGGCTCTGGATGATTTTACCGTTGAACTGCAAGACACTTTCGCGACCCCGGGTGCGCAATGGCAATATGTGTCGATCGACACACATGTGATTGGCATGATTATCCGCGGGGCAACGGGGCGCAGCGTCGCGGACCTATTGAGCGAAAAGATCATCCAGCCTTTGGGAACTGAGAAAAGCGCCTATTACCTGACCGATGGGGATGGCGTGGCATTTGTCTTGGGTGGGCTTAACATCACCACGCGGGACTATGCGCGCTTTGCCCAGATGATCCTGCAAGACGGGGCGTGGCAGGGCCAACAAATCGTTCCTGCGGCGTGGCTTGCCGCCTCGACCGTGCCTTCGGCGCCGACTGAAGAGGGCAAGATCCAATACGGCTATCAATGGTGGATACCCGCAGATGCGCGCCCCGGTGAAGTGTTGGCGCGTGGGGTCTATGGCCAGTTTTTGTATCTGGACCGCGCGCGTGAAACGGTCGTTGTTGTCACAGCAGCTGATCATGAGTTTCGCGAAAAGCCTGTCTATGACAGTATGATGGATATGTTCCGCACATTGGCGGATGTGGCAGAGGGCCAGTGATGGAAAAAGATCCCGAAATCAACGTGCAGGGGGAGGCGCTGGTGATTTGCGGCACCGATCCGGTGACGGGCTTTTTTCGGGATGGCCATTGCAACACTTGTGCTGCTGATCAGGGCAGCCACACGGTGTGCGCCGTTATGACGGCGGAATTTCTGGCCTTTTCCAAATATGTTGGCAACGATCTAAGCACACCTCGCCCCGAGTTCCGCTTTGCCGGGCTGAAACCGGGGGACAGCTGGTGCCTTTGTGCGGCCCGGTTTTTGCAGGCCCATGAAGAGGGCTGCGCCCCCAAGGTGCATCTGGCCGCCACGCATCAGCGCGCGCTTGATATCGTGCCGCTTGAGGTGCTTGAGGAACACGCGCTGCCGGCTTCCTGACATCTGGCAGGGTGGCCCGGACAAGGGCCTGCCAGAGGTGGCGCAACGGCATATGTGACAAACACGTGACAAACCGATGACACTGTGGCTATCTCCGCTGTCAGCACGCAGCAAAGATCGGACACAGCGCAGAAATGCCCGCCAAAAGCATCACAGAACCCGCCCGCACCACCCCGGTGATTCACGAAACGGATGTGTTGGTGGTGGGCTCCGGTCCCGGTGGTCTGGCGGCTGCACTTGCCGCGGCGCGCTGCGGGGTGGAGGTGACACTGCTCGACCGGTTTGGCTGTTTTGGCGGCAACATCACGGTTGTGGGGGTCGAAGGCTTCGCCTGGTATCGGCACGAAGCGACCGTTGAGGCGGGCGGCATCGGCCGCGAATTCGAAGATCTTGCCAAAGAAATGGGCGCAGCCGTGCCGGAAAGCCAATCGCTCAGCTATGAGCTGGACAGCGAAGGGTTCAAGCTGGTCGCGGACAGGTTGGTGGAAGAGGCGGGCATTCACCCGATGCTGCACCGTCAATTTGTGGCGCCGATCATGGAGGGTGACGCGATCACGGGTGTGATCGTCGAATCCAAATCGGGCCGTGAGGCGATCCTGGCCAAGCGCGTGGTGGATG
>JABSSA010000134.1 GCA_013214665.1 Paracoccaceae bacterium | reverse complement strand
TCAAAGAGAATTGGGACCTGGGTTGGTCTTACACCCTCACGCAACCAGTCCGGTGAACGGGACGTGTCAGGTGGCATCACCAAAGCTGGTGACGTCAATCTGAGGCGAGCATTGTGCCAGGCAGCAACCGTAATGATGAACCGTGGGCGGTCGACATGGCTGAGAACATGGGGAGCCCAACTCGCGCAGCGGCGCGGACGCAAAGTTGCGATGGTCGCCCTCGCACGCCGCATCGCGGTCATACTTCATCGAATTTGGGTCGATGGCACAATCTTCCAATCAGATGCGGCGCCGAACACTGTCTGACAGGCTGATACCCCACCCGTTGCCTGCCTGATTGCAGGCTTTCGAGGTCCCGCAGGGACGTGGTTCCGATGATGCCGAGGTCAGGACTGTCGCTGACTTCCGTCAAGAGCGCCTATGAGATGGGCACATCGGAATTACATCGAACCAGCATCATGTTGGCAGCCGCCACGCTGACCACGAACCGAAGCATGTACCCGAAGGACCTCAACCGAAAGCCGCGACAGCACCCACGGTGGACACCGAAAGCTACAATTCAACCGCTCTGGCGGACCAATCATTCTGCGCAAAAAACTTGACTCGAACAACCCCGTTAACGAAGTCCTGACCCTAGTCTTCGCCAACGAGGCTCCAATGGTTGTGGCCAATCCTGACCAGGCCATCCCGTTCCGCTGCCCCCAGTCCTTTGTTTATCAATCGGTCAAGGTCTTGCCCGACACGCGTACCGTAAACATGATAAAGATGTCCGCTGGCGCTGTCATCACGCAACTCGCTTATATCAATCACCTCGACTCCCTCGAGTATCTCGACGGGATTACCGGATTGACCAAGGCGGGGATAGCCGTGCAGCTTTTCGGAAACATCGAGTGCTCGGTCATCAATCGCAGTATAGACAGTGATGCGTGCGGCCTTATCGCGGATCGACGGAAGGATGCGTGCAAAGGTCTCAAAATCCATGTCGGGCGCAAGCAGCACCGCATTGTCCAATGTCACACTTGGATGTTGCGCTGCCATGATGTACATCGCCAACACTATACCTCGTCCGCCCAGGCTATGCCCAACTATGCTAACTGACTGTGGTGCAAATCGCTCTGACATTTCCGCAATTAAGTCGGTCAGACTGGGCGCGCTCCAGAAGAGGTCGGTCTCATCGCGCATGTAGTTTGTCAGAACGCCGTCTGCGGGCCAGCTGAACCAAAAAAACTTGTCTTTCAGGTTTGCGTTTTCCTGCAAAGCTGTGGCGCGGCGGCATCCTTTTTCGAAACCGACGTTATAGCCGTGTGTGTATAACACTGGCGCACGCTTTGTGCTAGCGGCCTCAAATGCAGCATAAATCTCAGATCGGTCAGCCTCTCGGATTGCAACCACTTTTAAGAATTCGCCGGGTATGCGAATCGGAGCTTTTTCTATCAAAGTTGAAAGAGCTGGAACGGTGGTTTGCTGGACATCGCACCATCCGGACACCTCCGAGCTGCGCTCATCCCCAAAATATTCTTTGGGATCGTCGTCGCCAGTGCGGTCACGTACTGTAACAAACGGCAGTGCATTTTGGGACCGTTTAATCTTGCCATCTTCGGAATGCAGCGGTGCTGACGTACACAAGCACAGTATGCAAATCACGCCAAGGCACAGTCGATTGAGGTTACGGGTTTTGATCACGAAGCCTCTCCGTTTTGAACTCGTTTACGCATGGGCTTTTGGCGCGCCCTATGTTATGCAAGAGATTATGTTGCTTGTTTGATTTGGTCGACGTGTCAATCATCTGGCTCCTTTAATTAAAGAAATAGAGCAAATGGCCCAAATCGTTGAGGTGTCCAGCCCCCCGATTCAGTACTAGGGTCAGGACACATAACCAGTAAATGACCAATGCTGCGAGGGCGATGGCTGACAGGAAGACCTTTGGGCACCTGTCGTAGTGGGTTGCCATACGCCGCCAATCCTTCAACCTGCCGAACATGATCTCAATCCGGTTGCGCCGTTTGTAGCGGCGCTTGTCGTATTTTACCGGTTTCTTCCGTTGCTTCCGACCCGGGATGCAGGCGCGTATCCCTTTGTCTTTCAACGCTTCCCGGAACCAATCAGCTTCATAGCCGCGATCCCCGAGCAACCAATCGACATCCGGCAGGCTGCTCTGCAAGGCCCGCGCTCCGATGTAATCGCTGACCTGACCGGCGGTGACGAACAGGTTGAGCGGACGCCCATGGCTGTCGCAGATGGCGTGCAGCTTTGTGTTCATGCCACCCTAGGTGCGACCGATCAGTCTTCCACGCCCCCTTTTTT
>JABSSA010000133.1 GCA_013214665.1 Paracoccaceae bacterium | reverse complement strand
TTTGGGGTGCAGACAACTTCCATCGTTGCGGCTGTGGGTGCGGCTGGGCTGGCGATTGGTCTGGCGTTGCAGGGCACGCTGTCGAATGTTGCGGCGGGGGTGATGCTGATCATTTTCCGGCCTCTCAAGCTGGGTGATTTTGTCGATGTGGGCGGCAAGATGGGCACGGTCAAAAACGTGACCCTGAATTTTACAGAACTGGCGAGCCTTGGGAATGTTCAGATCATCATTCCGAATGCGCAGGTCTGGGGCAATGTGATTGAGAACTACTCGGTCTACCCCACGCGCCGTGCGGAATGGACCTTTGGTGTAAGCTATGGCGCGGATTTGAAGGCTGCGGATCAGATCATCCGGGATGTGATCCTGTCTGACCCGCGCGCCTACGACACGCCCGAACCGTTCATTCAGGTCACCAATCTGGGCGACAGCTCTGTCGATTTTCTGGTGCGGGTCTGGTGTGACGCAGCGGACCTTTTCCAGTTTCAGGCGGATATGACCCGCGCGGTCAAAGAGGCGTTTGATGCGCAGGGCATCGATATCCCGTTCCCAACCCGGACAATTGTTCAGGCGGCTGGCTGACCAACCGCCTGCGCTGCCTTGTCGGCGTTACCGGACGCCGTAATACAGGCCCACCACATGCTCCGCCTGCGCGAAGAACAGCCAGCGTGACACCAGCACGCCCGCGATGTGGCTGAGCACGGCAACAAGCGCCAGAACGTGGGAAAAGGGTGCAAGCAGCAGCAGAACCGGCAGGCCGACCATCAACACTAGCGCCACGGTTCTGAGCTTTGACGCATGTTTGCGGCCCACCACATAGGCCATTTCCTTGAGCAGGTAATTGTTGCCCGTGTGCGGCGGCTCAAACGCTTTGACGTCACCGCGATCCCCCAGGCCGGTGGCGGTGCCCAGATCAGTTCCAGCTTTGGCAAAGGCCTGATCCCCTTGAATCCAGTAGATCACCTGCACAGCACCCGCAGCGAGCAACAGAATGGCCGCAACAGTGGTTTGCCCAGCTAGCAATGCGCCGCCGGCGATACTGGTGGTGAGAAACATCAACGGCGTCCAGCGCATATTCCAGCGGGGCACAGCCTTAAGTTGGGTGTAGATCATGGAGGTTGTGAACACGGTCAGGAACGGCAAGATCGCCCCGGCAATGCCCAAAACCGCCCAGCGTTGGTTCAAAAACACGACGCCAATCGCATAAAGCCCCATGATCACCAAAGCCAGAACTGCGCACCAGCCTTCGCGGCTGAGCCAGGAACTGCGCCATTGGGTAAAGGCTTTGAGCGCGCGCTCAGGGTGGCCCAGGTGAAAGGTGGAGGCCATCAGCCCGCCCACCGCCAGCGCATAGGCAATTGCGAAAAAGACAAAGGCGACCCAGCCGGTGACGGCGGGCAGCCCGAAGCCAAGCCACATAAGCAACCCAAAGCCCAGACCGGAAAAGGACGTGAAGAAGATAACGGAAGGTGCCGGATGCATCAGAGTTTCTCCAAAGTCTTGTCGAGCCAGCCCAGAAAGCCTTTGGGCTCTTCGGCCACGGGGGCGAGGTAGGGGGCCAGAACATCAAATTCCGGCAACGCGTCGCGCGGGCGGGGCGGCAGATATTTGTTGACCGGTTTGGTCCCCTGTTCGGGCATAAGATCCATGCCACCGCGTTCTGCGACAAGCTGGCTGACTTCACTTGTGGGGTCGCCAAGATCTCCGAAATGGCGGGCACCGGCGGGGCAGGTGCGCACGCAAGAGGGGATCTGATCCTCTTCGGGAAGGTTTTCGTTGTAGATCCGGTCCACGCAGAGGGTGCATTTCTTCATCACCTTCTCAACAGCGTCCATTTCGCGCGCGCCATAGGGGCAGGCCCAGGAGCAGAGGCCGCAGCCGATGCAATCGCTTTCATTGACAAGCACAATACCGTCTTCGACCCGCTTATAGCTGGCGCCGGTTGGGCAGACGGTGACGCAAGGGGCGTCTTCGCAATGCAGGCAGGATTTGGGGAAGTGGACCAGATGGGCCTCGCCCTGCGGCGGCTGGACCTCGTAGCTGTGCACGCGGTTGAGGAAGCTGCCGACAGGGTCGGCGCCGTAGGGATCGGTATCCGCAAGCGGCGCGCCGTAGTTTTCGGTGTTCCAGCCTTTGCAAGAGATCACGCAGGCGTGGCAGCCCACGCAGGTGTCGAGATCAATGACGAGGCCGAGTTTGCGGTCTGTGGAGGTTGGTAGGGTCGTCATGTTGGCTGGCCCTCTGGCTGGCGGAGGAACTGGGGCGCTGCCCCAGACCCCGGAGTATTTTGGTCCAAAAGAAGCGTGAGGAGTGTTTGTGTCATTTCCCCACCTTCCAGGTCAGTTTCGACGGGCCGGTGCCGACGGGGGAGGCGATCGGCTTGTGGGCCGGTTGCGATTCCTCTGGGGCGTCGACCTTTTCGATGCGGACCTTGAGATCGAACCATGCGGCCTGGCCCGTAACCGGATCGGAATTGGCCCAACGCAGGCCATCGCCTTTGGGGGGCAGCAATTCGTGGATCAGATGGTTGAGCAGGAAGCCCTTGGTGGCCTCTGGTGCGTCTTCTTCCAAGGCCCAGGCGCCTTTGCGTTTGCCGATGGCGTTCCAGGTCCAGACCGTGTTGGCGTTGAGCGCGGCCATCTCCAGCACGGGCACTGTGATGGTGCCATGCGGAGAGGTCACGCGGGCCCAATCGCCGTCTGTCAGGCCGTGCGCGCGCATCAGGGCGGTGGGCACATAGAGCGGGTTGCGGCCGTGGATCTGGCGGAGCCAGGCGTTTTGGCTGCCCCAGGAATGGTACATGGCCATGGGCCGTTGGGTCAGCGCGGTGATGGGATATTCATCGCTGAGGTTTTCGGTCTCGGTGCCGTACCAGATGGGCAGGGGTTCAAGCTTTTCCTTGATCCGTTCGCGCAGGTGATCGGGCGGTTGCCTGTCGCCATGGCCTTCGGCGGCGAGCTGGAATTTGCGCATCGGTTCGGAATAGAGCGTGAAGAGGTAAGGCGTGGGCGCATCATAAAGCCCCATGCCCACGGCCCAGTTCTGATATTCCATATTCCACGGCTTCATGAACAGCGCATTGTCGGGGATGTGTTCGACAAAGAAGCCACCGTTTTCGATATAGCGGTCGAGCTGATCAGGGTTCACATCGCCGCGGCCATGAGAGGTGCCCTCTGCGCCGCCGCGCCATCCGGCCAGCGGGCCGATGCCGGGTTTGCGCTGGTGATTAACGATGTAATCGCCGTAGTCCGCGTATTTCTGGCTGCCATCTTCGTTGACAAAACCCGGCAGGCCCAGGCGTGCGCCCAGATCGCAGAGCGCCGATTGGAAGCCTTTCACGTCGCGGTCCGGTTCGATCACGGGCCAGCGAATCGCATCTGCGGCGGCATCCGCTTCGCAAATCGGGCGGTCGAGCAGAGAAATGCAATCGTGGCGTTCCAGATATGTCGTATCGGGCAGGATCAGATCGGCATAGGCCACCATTTCCGAGGAATAAGCATCGGAATAGATGATCTTGGGGATCACATAATCGCCGTTTTCATCCTTGTCGGTCAGCATCTGCATGACGCCGGTCGTGTTCATGGACGAATTCCACGACATGTTGGCCATATACATGAACAGCACGTCGATCTTGTAGGGATCACCGGCATAGGCGTTTGAGATGACCATATGCATCAGGCCATGCGCGCTCATCGGGTTTTCCCAGGTAAAGGCCTTGTCGATGCGCGCAGGCGTGCCATCGTCTTTGAGTGCGAGATCTTCGGGCCCGTGGACAAAGCCCAGATGCGGGCCGTCAAGCGGGCAATCCGGGGTCACGCCGCAATGGGGCTTGGGATGGGCGGTGGCGGGCTTGGGATAGGGCGGCTTGAAGCGGAAGCCGCCGGGGCGTTCCACGGTGCCCAGCATGATCTGCAACATGTGCAGCGCGCGGCAGGTCTGGAACCCGTTGGCATGGGCCGAGATGCCGCGCATGGAGTGGAAGCTGACCGGGCGGCCCGTGACGTGGGTGTGTTTCTGGCCGCGGAAATCTGTCCATTCCATCGGATACTCAAACGCCTCTTCAAAGGCGACGCGGGCCAGCTCTGCCGCGATGGCGCGGATGCGGTTGGCCGGGATGCCGCAGCGGTCTGCTACGGCTTCGGGGGCGTAGTCTTCTGACAGGTATTTGTCAGCCATCAGGTGCATGACAGTGCGGTAGCGGATGCCATCCGCCTCATGCGTTGCCGTCAGGTCTGGTTTCACGCCGGCTGTGTCAAACGGCACCAAAGCGCCATCGCGCTTGTCGATCACCAGATGCTTGCCATCGGCGTCTTTCAGCAACAGCCCCTCTTCCGGGCTGCCTGCATCTTCGTTCACGAGGCAGGGCGCGTTTGTCCACTGGGCGAGGTAATCAACGTCAATCTTGCCCGCTTTCATCAGGCAATGCACCAGCGACAGGATAAAGAGCCCATCGGTGCCGGGCGTGATGCCCACCCAATCATCGGCCACGGCGTTATAGCCCGTGCGCACCGGGTTCACGCCGATCACACGCGCGCCGCGGGCCTTGATCTTGCCGAGGCCCATCTTGATCGGGTTGCTGTCATGGTCTTCGGCCACACCAAAGAGCATGAAGAGCTTGGTGTGATCCCAATCCGGCTGGCCAAATTCCCAGAACGCACCGCCCATCGTATAGATGCCGCCCGCCGCCATGTTGACCGAACAGAACCCGCCATGCGCAGCATAGTTCGGTGTGCCGAAATTCTGTGCCCAGAAGCTGGTGAAGCTTTGGCTTTGGTCGCGGCCTGTGAAAAAGGCCAGCTTTTCGGGGTTGTCCTTGCGCACCGGGTCGAGCCAGCCGGTGGCGATGCTCAGCGCCTCATCCCAGGTGATCTCTTCAAACTCACCGGAGCCGCGTTCGCCCACGCGCTTCAGCGGTGCGCGCAGC
>JABSSA010000132.1 GCA_013214665.1 Paracoccaceae bacterium | reverse complement strand
GCTGCCCCTCGCGCTCCCCGGAGTATTTGACTCCAAAAGAAGGGATCAGGCGGATTGGGCCCAGCTGAGTGCTTGGTCCAGTTGATCATCTCCCCAAAAGAGCTCTGATCCGACCGTGAAGCTTGGCGCGCCGAAAACGCCAAGTTCCATGGCCTCAGTCACCACAGCTTTCATTGCATCCTTGTTTTCAGGGTCTTGCGCCTTGTCGATGAGATCAAAGGGCAGGCCTGATGTAGCCAGTGCTTGCGCGATCGTCGCGGGATCGGCCAAGTCTTTGCCTTCCGCAAATTGTGCAGTGTAGAGGGCTTTGCAAAAGCGTCTTCCTTCGGGTTGCGCCAAAGCAAGTTGCGCTGTGCGGGCCGCCAAAATCGTGTTTTGGGGAAAGTTGGGTGGTTTTTGGAAGGGCACCCCGTAGGTTTGCGCGCGCCGCTCCATATCGCGCCACATGAACGCACCTTTCGCCGGATAGATGTTAAACGGGGAATCCCGCCAGCCTTGTGCGCCAAAGATGGGGCCCAGCATGAAGGGGCGCCAGACAACATCGATGCCCACTTTGGCAGCGGCGTCTTCGATGCGCATGACGCTGAGATAGGAATAAGTTGAGGCAAACTCGAACCAGAAGTGCATAGGCGCAGGCATGGGGGGTTCCTTTAGCCAGATGCGCTGACAATGCCGTGAGGTGGCCACAGTTGGCAAGATTGTGAACTGGTGCAGCCGCTTTTTACCGCATAGTCCTGAAGAAAATTCTGAGGAGTAGGCCAGATGACCAAACGCCTTTTGACACGTCGCACGGCACTTGCATCAGGTGCCGCCTTCCTGGCGACGCCAGCCCTGTTGCGGGCGCAGGATCTGAGCGATCAATCTGGTGATGCAGCGCCGCGTGTTGTTCGGCGCAACGCCTCTTCGTTCAGCGCGCAACGTTGGCAGGATTATTTCGAAGAGTTGGGCGTCGGGTGCATCTTGTGCGACATTTCGAGCCGCGCTCTGCATTATTGGGGGGGCGATGGGGAGACGTACCGGTTGTTCCCGTCATCGGTGCCTTTGACCGAAGAGCTGACCAAGCGCGGATACACCAAGATTGTACGCAAAAAGGTTGGGCCCACCTGGACCCCCACCGCGAATATGCGCCAACGCGACCCAAGCCTGCCCGCATTTATGCCCGCAGGCCCGGGCAACCCGCTGGGTACTCATGCGATGTATCTGACCTGGCCTGCCTATTTGATCCACGGTACCCACGACACGCGCAAAATTGGGCGCATGTCATCGAGCGGGTGCATCGGGCTTTATAACGAACATGTCGAAGACCTGTTTGCGCAGGTCGAGATTGGGACGCAGGTCTTATTACTCTGAACTTGCGCCTGTCCGGCCTTCCCCTTAGAAATTAAACACACGTTCATTAAATGAGCAGTTGTGGGGGATAAGATGGACTTTGCGCTGACCGAAGAACAGACGGCCATTTTCGACATGGCGCACGCTTTTGGGCAAGAACACATTGCCCCGCATGCGCGCCAATGGGAGTTGGACGGCACGATCCCAAAGGAGCTTTGGCCGCAGATTGGCGAATTGGGCTTTGGCGCGCTTTATGTAAGTGAAGAGTCCGGCGGGTCGGGTCTGTCACGGCTGGACGCTACATTGGTATTTGAAGCGCTCAGCATGGCGTGCCCGTCAGTGGCGGCGTTTTTGTCGATCCACAATATGTGCGCACGCATGATTGACAGCTTTGGCAGCGACGAAATGAAAGAGCGCATTCTGCCGGATGTGTTGCAGATGAAGACTGTGCTGTCTTACTGCCTGACCGAACCAGGATCTGGATCTGATGCCGCAGCTTTGCGCACCCGTGCCGATCGCACAAACGAAGGCTATACTCTGAATGGTACCAAAGCTTTCATCTCGGGGGGCGGATATTCTGACGCTTATGTCTGTATGGTCCGCACGGGCGATGATGGCCCGAAAGGCATTTCAACCGTTTATGTCGAAGATGGCACGCCGGGCTTAAGTTTTGGTGGCTTGGAAGACAAAATGGGCTGGCGGTCGCAGCCAACGGCGCAAGTACAGTTTGACAATTGCAACATTTCATCAGCAAATTTGGTGGGAGAAGAAGGTCAAGGTTTCACATATGCGATGAAAGGCCTTGATGGCGGGCGTTTGAACATCGCCGCTTGTTCCTTGGGTGCCGCGCAAACGGCTATTGATCAGACACTGGCTTACATGGGCGAACGCAAGGCGTTTGGGAAATCGATTGACCAGTTTCAGGCGCTGCAATTCCGACTTGCCGACATGGAAATTGAGCTGCAGGCGGCGCGTACGTTCCTGCGGCAAGCGGCATGGAAGTTGGACCAGGGCGCGCCGGATGCAACCAAGTTCTGTGCGATGGCCAAGAAGTTTGTGACCGAAGCCGGATCACGTGTTGTGGATCAGTGTTTGCAGCTGCATGGCGGTTACGGATACTTGGCGGACTATGGGATTGAAAAACTGGTGCGGGATCTGCGCGTGCATCAAATCCTGGAAGGCACAAACGAAATCATGCGCATGTTGGTTGCGCGGGACATGTTGAAAAACAGATGAGCGATATTTCCATTCGCATTGTTGGCAAGGCAGGGCGTATCACCCTGCAACGGCCCCACGCGCTGAACGCGATGACATACGAAATGTGCACGGCAATCGAACACGCCTTCGACGCCTGGCGGGACGACGACGCCGTCGCGCTGATTGTGATGGATGCGGAAGGGGACCGCGCATTTTGTTCTGGCGGAGATATTGCAGATCTCTATGCCACGGGCCGCGCCGGTGACTTTGGATATGGTCAAACCTTTTGGGCCGACGAATATCGGCTAAACCATAAGATTTTCCATTACCCCAAACCGGTGGTCAGCTTCCTGCAAGGCTTTACGATGGGCGGCGGTGTCGGCATCGGATGCCACGGCTCTCACCGGATCGTCGGCGAAAGCAGCCAGATTGCGATGCCGGAATGCGCGATTGGTTTGGTTCCAGATGTAGGCGGGTCCTTGATGCTCGCCTTAGCCCCCGGCCGATTGGGTGAATACCTGGGAGCGACCTGCAGCAGGATGGATACTTCGGACGCTATTTATGCTGGATTTGCTGATACATACATCCCAGAGTTAAAGTGGCACGCGAACATCGAAGAGTTGGAAAAAACCGGAGATGTCAGCGTTCTGGACGCGTCAATTGAACAGCCGGAACCGGGCCCGATCCAACAAGCCCAACCCGACATTGATGCGCATTTTGCGGGCGAACGGCTGGCGGATATTCTGGTGAGCTTGCGGCATTCAGACAGCGATTTCGCGCAGGACAGCTTGAAAAAGCTGAGCCGAAATGCGCCCCTCTCAATGGCGTGCGCCGTGGAAACCGTGCACCGCTTACGGGGACCAGGCATAACCTTGGAAAAGGCGCTGGAATTGGAATATCGCTTTACCGCGCGGTCCATGGAACATGGCGATTTTCTGGAGGGCATTCGCGCACAGATCATCGACAAGGATCGCAAGCCAAACTGGCAATATGCCGATTTGAACGTGCCGGATTTGGCGGTGACACAGATGTTGATGCCGTTGAAAGATATAAGTTTGACCTTAGGAGAATAGCGATGCGGATTGGGTTTGTTGGTCTGGGCAACATGGGGGCCCCTATGGCGGCCAATCTGGCGGCTGCTGGCCATGACGTGGTTGGGTTTGACGTGGCGGGCACGACGGCCGAAGGCGTGACCGTGGCCAGCAACGCAACAGAGGCTGTTTCTGGCGCTGACGCGGTGATCACCATGCTGCCCAATGGGGCGATTTTGCGGTCAGTCGCAGATGAGCTCATTCCCGCGATGGCGCCGGGCGCTGTTTTTATCGATTGCTCGACCGTTGATGTGGAAAGCGCGCGGGCTGTGGCTGATCATGCTGTTACTGCTGGCCTTCTGGCGGTGGATGCACCGGTCTCTGGTGGCATTGGCGGCGCAGCCGCCGGCACGCTGACCTTTATGGCTGGGGGATCCGATGACGGATTTGCCAAGGCCGCGCCCTTATTTGACATCATGGGCCAAAAAGCGGTGCATTGCGGCGCGTCAGGCGCGGGGCAAGCCGCCAAAATTTGCAACAACATGATCCTTGGCGTGACAATGATTGGCACGTGTGAGGCCTTTGCGCTGGCCGACAAGCTGGGGTTGGATCGCCAAAAGATGTTTGATGTGGTCAGCACGTCATCTGGCTACAGTTGGACGATGAATGCTTACTGCCCTGCCCCGGGCGTTGGCCCGTCTTCGCCAGCAGATAACGACTATACGCCCGGCTTTGCGGCAGAGTTGATGCTCAAGGATTTGGGGCTAAGCCAACAGGCGGCTGAAGCTGCGGATGCCGATACCCCAATGGGTCAGTTGGCGCACATGCTGTATCAGACATTCGTGGAAAACGAAGGCGGTTTGGGCCAAGATTTCTCTGCAATGCTGCCACGGTTTGAAAAGCGCGGACGTTCTTCAGACTGATCTAAAATTTGGGGCAAAGTTGAGGCAGCCTCTTCCTCAGCATGAAAGTAACTACGGCAGACCTTGCCTCAAAACGCCATAATATTCTGATATTAATATAAAATTCCATATCGCAAACAAAACTTGCGATTTAGGCGGATTTGTTTCCAATTCGCGATAATTCCTCAATTGTGCCCTTACGCTGCCCATCAAACAAGGCACCTTCACCTTTGACATCGCGGAGAACCGTGGATGGTCGAAGGATAGAGAGATGCCCATTGCCAATGAGCTGCCGATTGATACGGTGGCTGAACTTACGTCACCAGGCGTAGACGTCGCAGAGCTGTTAGCGAACGAGATCTTTGGATCCGGGGTCACCGTGAACGGTGCGACCTATGTGGGCGACGC
>JABSSA010000131.1 GCA_013214665.1 Paracoccaceae bacterium | reverse complement strand
GGCACCCGCAAAGTGCCTTTGGCCAGCTACCCATTTCAGCGCGTGCGCTGTTGGGTGGACCCGCCGAACACCCCGGCATCTTCCACAGCTTACCCAGTATCGACACAGGAGGCGCAAGCCGTGTCCATTTCCCCATCCTCCGCGGGCGACCGCGAAACCATTCTGTTGCCAAAACTCGCCGCTCTGATCGCGGATCTGTCAGGCGAAGACATTGGGCCGGATCAGGCGGATGTGTCGTTTCTGGAGTTTGGATTTGACTCGCTCTTTCTGGGGCAGGTCAGTCAGGCCATCAATCGCGATTTCGGCGTGACGATCCCGTTCCGCCGTTTGCTCAGCGATGTCTCAACTCTGACAGCCTTGTCCGGCCATTTGGCGCAAGAGATGCCCGCAGATGCAGACATCTTTGCCCAAGCGGCACCTGTGGTGGAAGCGCCTGCAGCCGCCCCTGCGCCAACACCCGCGCAGCCTCAAATCGCAAATGTCGCAACCGCCCCTGCGCTGCCAACTGCGGTGGCTCCGATCGGTGCGGGCCTGGAAGGCGTGATGCAGGCGCAGCTGCAAACCATGCAGGCGATTTTTGCGCAGCAATTGCAAAGCGTTGGTGGCGTATCCGTCGCGGCACCTGCACCAGCCTCTGTTGCACCTGTTGCCGCTGCACCTGCGCCTGCGCCAACCGCAGCGCCAGCGCCTGTGACCAAAGACGCGCCCGCAAAGGCCCCGATTAAATTCGGCCGTGGCCCTGCTATTGCCAGCGGCTTTTTCACTGATGCGCAGCAGGCGCTGATTGATGATCTCGTGCTGGCCTATTCCGACAAGTTCGCCAAGTCCAAGGCCCATGCCGATGCGCACCGCAAGATCCATGCGGATCCCCGCACAGTGTCTGCCTTCTCGCAGGATTGGAAAGAGCTTGTATTCCCCGTCGTAAGCGACACCGCCAAGGGCGCGTATCTGCACGACATTGACGGCAATGATTTTGTTGATCTGGTCAACGGCTTTGGCCAAACCGCTTTCGGCCATTCGCCTGACTTCGTCACCGACGCGGTGACCGCGCAGATGGGCCGTGGCTTCCCCATCGGCCCCCAATCTGACCGCGCCGGTCCGATTGCCGAAAAATTTGCCCGTGTGGTGGGCCATGAGCGTGTAACCTTCTGCAACACCGGGTCCGAGGCGGTGATGGCGGCTATGCGGGTTGCCCGTGCAGTCACAGGGCGCGAAACCATTGTGATTTTTGACAAGGATTACCACGGCCAGTTCGATGAAGTGCTGGTCAAAGGTCGCCCCAATGGTCAGCCCGGCAAAGGCCTGCCCATCGCGCCCGGTATTCCGAAATCTGCCGTAGGCAATATGATGGTGCTGCCCTACGGAACGGATGAGGCTCTGAATTGGGTGCGCGACAACGTCAAAGACGTGGCGGCGGTCATCGTGGAGCCGGTGCAAAGCCGTCACCCCACGCTGCGCCCGCAAGAATTTGTGTCCGAGCTGCGCCAGATCACCCGTGACGCTGGTGTGGCGTTGGTGATGGACGAGGTGGTGACCGGCTTCCGTGTTGGCGCGCAAGGTATGCAAGGCGCGTGGGGCATTCAGGGTGACATGGCAACCTATGGCAAGGTTGTTGGCGGCGGTATGCCCATCGGTGTGCTGGCAGGAACGGCCCGCTTTATGGATGCGCTGGATGGTGGCCAATGGCAGTTTGGCGATGACAGCGCGCCGGAAACCATTCCAACTTTCTTTGCTGGCACGTTTGTGCGTCACCCGCTGGTTCTGGCGGCGGTCGATGCCACACTAGATCACCTGGCCGATAACGGCGCAACCCTGTGGGAGGGCACAGCCAACCGCGCCGAAGGTCTGGTGGCCGACATGAAAGCGGCCCTGTCCGCGCGGGGAATGCCCGACATCGTAGAGGCGTATTCCAGCTGGTTCGTTCTGAAAGCCAGCGAAAATGATCCTTTCGCCGCATTGCTCTATCCGCTGATGCGTCTTCAGGGTGTGCACCTGCTTGATGGGTTCTGCGGCTTCCTGACCACCGAACATGGGGCTGAGGAATGCGCCAAGGTGTTGACCGCGTTCGAAAATGCGCTGGATATTCTGGCGGCGGCGGGTGTCTTTGGCATGGAGCCGCGCGGTGCGGCATCCCTGATGGATTTGGACGCGGCAAAAAACGACGCACTGATCCCACTGACCGAAAGCCAGATGGAAATCTGGCTGCGCCACCAGCTTGGCGGCGATGCGGCGGCGGCCTTCAACGAAAGTGCCACGCTTGAGATGACCGGTGCGCTGGATGTGCCCGCCCTCAAACGCGCCTGTGCCGCACTGGTTGCGCGCCACGACGCGCTGCGCATGGTGTTTGCCAAGGATGGCTCCGGCTTTACCTGTGTGGAAGCGGCGCGTGACGTGGTCGAAGACCATGATCTGACAACGTCCAGCGCAACGCTTGAGACCTTCATTGATGCGGATGTCACGCGCCCCATCGATATCACGCTGGACACGCCCGCGCGGATCAGTCTTGCGCGCATCGCACCGGATCATCACGCGCTGGTTCTGACCGCGCATCACATCGCGGCAGACGGTTGGTCCTTCGGTGTGTTCTTCGAAGAACTGACCGCGCTTTATGCGCAAGAGACGGGCGAGACTGCGGCCAACCTGCCTGCGGCTCCGTCCTTCGCCCGCTACGCCCGCACACGCAACGCCAACGCGGCGGCGCAAGACCAGGCGTTGGCCTATTGGACGGCGGAATTTGCAGAGGTGCCAGCCCCGGTGGATCTGCCTTTGGATCGTCCGCGGCCCGAACAGAAAACCTATACTGGCGGCACGCTTGTACACACCTTTGAACCCGGCCTGCTCGCGCGGGTGAAAAAGGGTGGCGCCAAGCAGGGTTGCACGCTCTTCGCCAGCACATTTGCGGCGACGCAAATCCTGTTCAGCCGCCTGAGTGACGCCGAAAATGTAGTGCTGGGTGTCCCTTACGCCGCGCAACAGGATTTGGCGCAGAGCGATTTGATGGGCCATTGCGTGCAATTCCTGCCGATCCAGGCACCGATTGCACCGGAGGCCACAGTGGCCAACCACATGGCACAGGCCCGCGATAAGGTTATGACCGCCTTTGACAACGCAGGCACAACCTTTGGCGCGATCGTACAAGCGCTCAAGCCCAAAGTGGAACAAGGCCGCGTGCCGCTGACCGAGATTGAGTTCAACCTCGAAACACGCGCCAGCAGCTATGCGCTACCGGGTCTTGCGGCTGAGTTCCGGGGCAATCCCAAGAAATGCGTGAACTTCGACGTGTTCTTCAATCTGGTCGAAACGCCGGATGGGCTGCTTTTGGAAACGCACTACAACGCTGATTTGTTCGACGAAGAGACGGTTCAGGGCTGGGTCACAGCCTATGAAGCCACACTGAACGCGATGATGGAAAACCCGGCTTGCGCTATCGCCGATCTGCCAATCTGGCCCGAAGCCGCGCCTGTTGTGGAAACGCCAGAACCTGAAACGGGCCGTGTGATCACACTGAGCGATATCTACGACCGAAATGCCACCCTGTGGGATGTGCTGGCCCCGAATATGGCCAAGCACAAGTCTGACATCGCGGTGGCCGATATGGTCTCGCACATCACCTATGGTGAGCTGGATCGCACTGTGGCGTCGCTGGCCCATCACATCCAGCAAAGCGTGCCCGAACCTTCCGCGCGCATCGCTGTGTGCGTGCCGCGCGGTATCGAAATGCTGGTCTCTTTGCTGGCGGTGTCGCGGGCGGGTTACACCTATGTGCCGCTCGACCCAAACCAGCCGCCTGCGCGTTTGCGCGAAATCGTGGAGGCCTCGAAGGTCAGCGCGATCCTCGCGATGGACCCTGCCGATGTCGCATTTGCCGATGACCTCAGCATCATTGATATGGCTGCGGCCGAACGGGGTGAAGAGCCCGAGCCGCGCGCTGTGAACCCCGAAGATCCGGCTTATGTGATCTTCACATCCGGCTCCACCGGTACGCCGAAAGGTGTCGAAATCCCGCACCGCGCTTTGGTCAACTTCCTGACTTCGATGTCCCGCGCACCGGGCCTGACCCAAAAGGACCGTCTGCTCGCGGTCACCACGGTCATGTTCGACATCGCGGCCCTCGAACTTTACCTGCCTCTCTTTGTGGGCGGTACGGTCGAGATCGCGCGCACCGAACATGTGGTTGATGCGTTCAAACTGGCCAAACGTCTGGCCAAGGGCGACATCACCTGTATGCAGGCCACACCAACCCTGTGGGATATGGCCATCTCGGCCGGGTTCACAGCCCCTGAAGGGTTCAAGATGCTGTGCGGGGGGGAGCCTTTGCCACGCGATCTGGCCGACAAGCTGGTCGCGGATGGTGGCACGCTCTGGAACATGTATGGCCCAACCGAAACGACGATCTGGTCGGCGCTCAAGAATGTCCAAGCCGGCCATGCGATCACCATTGGTGCGCCGATTGCGAACACGCAATTGCATATCTTGGGCAAAGATGACCGCGCTGTGGCTCCGGGCCAAACCGGTGAATTGAACATCGGCGGCGACGGTTTGGCGCTGGGCTATTTTGGTCGGACGGATCTGACGGCAAAAGCCTTCCGGGATGTGACACTCCAGGGCGAAACCACCAAGCTTTATAAAACTGGCGATCTGGCGCGCATGTTGCCAAACGGCGAGATCGAAGTGCTGGGCCGCATCGACACACAGGTCAAGCTGCGCGGATATCGGATCGAGCTGGGCGAGATCGAAAGCAAATTGCGCGCCCTGCCGGAAATCGACAAGGCGGCCGTCGCCTTGCGCGAAAATCAAGCGGGTGACAAAAGTCTGGTCGGCTACCTTGTGGCCAAGCCAGGCGCCGATCTGCGCACCACAAGCGTCGCCCAAAAGCTGGCGGACAACCTGCCGGATTACATGGTGCCACGCGGCTGGATGGTGCTTGAGGCACTGCCCCAAACTGCAAATGGCAAGCTGGATCGCAAAGCGCTGCCTGATCCTAAGGCCATGGGCACCGTGACGCGGTTGCACGACCACGTGGCCCCGGCCACGCCAACCGAAACCCAGATTGCCGCGATCTGGCAAGAGGTTCTGGGTCAGGACGAGATCGGGACCAAGGACACGATCTTTGCGCTGGGTGCCGACAGCCTGTCGATCTTCCGCATCGCCGCGCGCATGTTGGAAGAGGGCCTGAACCTGGAAGCGCGTCACATCATTGCGCATCCGACCATCGCAGATCTGGCTACCTTCCATGATGATCGCGCCAAAGATGGCACAGCACCTGCGCGCCCCTCCATCGT
>JABSSA010000130.1 GCA_013214665.1 Paracoccaceae bacterium | reverse complement strand
GAGCGCTGCGCGAAGAGATTATGGTTGAAGACCTGTCAGGCTTTCTTGTGCCCCGCGCAGACGCCCATCAGGGGGAATATGTGTCGGCCCGGGATGAACGGCTGAGCTGGCTTACCGGGTTCACCGGCTCTGCTGGGTTTTGTGCCGTGTTGCCAGACATCGCTGGCGTTTTCATAGATGGACGATACCGCACGCAGGTGAAATCTCAGGTCGATCTTGACCACTTTACCCCCGTGCCGTGGCCCGATGTGGAGTTGTCGCAATGGATCATCGACAATCTGCCATCCGGGCGGGTTGGGTTTGATCCCTGGCTGCACACGGCGCACCAGATCGAACAGGTGGAGAAAGCGTTGGCAAACACAGATATCACTTTGGTATCTTGTGAAAACCTCGTTGATCGCGTGTGGCCAGACCAACCCGGCCCCGCCAATGAGCCTGCGCGCATCCACCCGCTTTACTATGCCGGAGAAACGCATCAAAGCAAACGCGCGCGCGTCGCTGAAACGCTGCGAAATGCCGGGCACTCTGCGACGGTGATTACTTTGCCCGACAGCTTGTGCTGGCTCTTGAACATTCGTGGCTCTGACATTCCGCGCAATCCGGTGATGCAAGGCTTTGCCGTCATGCATGACGACGCCACGGTTGATCTGTTTGTTGATGCACGCAAACTCAGCGGCTTGAGCGATCATTTGGGGCCGGACGTGCGCATCCACGCACCAGACCGATTGCTTGGGTTTCTTGACGGTCTCGCCGGGAAGGTGCGCGTCGCAAAAACCACCGCACCCTATATCGTGGCCGAACGTCTGGGCGCGCGGTGTGTCTGGATGGAAGATCCCTGCGCCATACCCAAAGCCTGCAAGAACGAAGCCGAGATCGAAGGCAGTGCCGCTGCGCATTTGCGTGACGGGGCCGCGGTAGTGGAGTTGCTGGCTTGGCTCGATGCACAATCGCCCGGTAGCGTGACAGAAACGCACGTCGTGACACAGCTTGAGGGGCTGCGCGCGCGGGACAATGCGCTGCAGGATATCTCATTTGAAACCATCGCAGGCACAGGCCCCAACGGGGCCATCATGCACTACCGCGTCACCGAGGATACCGACACCACTTTGCAAGAGGGTGATTTGCTGGTCTTGGACAGCGGCGGCCAGTATCTGGATGGCACAACCGACATCACCCGCACCATCGCCATCGGCGCACCATCAGATGAGGCCAAAGCCTGTTTTACCCGCGTGTTGGCCGGGATGATCGCAATGTCGCGGTTGCGCTGGCCCAAGGGGCTGGCAGGCCGCGATATCGAAGCGATTGGCCGCGCTCCGTTGTGGTATGCCCATCAAGACTTTGACCATGGGCTAGGCCATGGCGTCGGCGCATATCTCAGCGTTCACGAAGGGCCACAAAGGCTCAGCAAGGTGTCGACTGTACCGCTACAGGCCGGGATGATCCTGTCGAATGAACCCGGATATTATCGCGAGGGCGCTTTTGGCATCCGCATCGAAAACCTGCTGGTCTGCGAAACCGCCACCCCACTCGAAGGCGGCGACGCGCATCGCAACATGCTGTGCTGGCGCACTTTGACCTTTGCACCAATTGACCGGCGCCTGATTATGCCCGACCTGCTGGACGTGCCATCGCGCACATGGTTGAATGATTACCACGCGCAGGTACTAGATTTGATCGCCCCACGCGTCAGCGATGCTGCGGCATCTTGGCTGAAACAGGCAACCGCGCCTGTTTAAGCGTCAAAAACAAGTTACACTCTTAGCTTACATGCGAAGGACAATCCGAAGGAGGTGCCGAAATGGCCAACCACATCACGATACGCAAAGCACCGGGAACATGGACGGTGCGCGCAGGCGGCGCCGTTTTGGGGGAAAGCCATAACGCACTGGAGCTGAGCGAAGGTGATTATCCTGCCGTGATCTATTTCCCGCGCGACGATATCGCCATGGCGTTTCTGGATGCGACCGACAAGACCACCCATTGCCCCCACAAGGGCGATGCGAGCTATTTCTCCGTCGTCACCAAGAGCCAGACGCTTGAGAACACCGTTTGGAGCTATGAAAACCCGCTCGAAGATGTGGCGCGGATCAAAGACCATTTGGCCTTTTATACAAGCGACGATGTGAAGGTGGAACAGATCTAAGGCCCCTGCCCTTACCCCCTTCAGGCTGGCGCAGACTGCTGCGCCGGCACGTTGACAATCCATTGCGCCGGTGGCCCCAATTCCTCAGGTGTCACACCTTCCAGAATGACCACCAGGTGCCCGTCGTAAAACACTTCGGTTTCCTGACCTGAGCCAGACGGTTGCACGCGCACGTCGCTGCCATCTAGCTGATCAGGCTCCGCTGTTCCCGTCTCCGACAGTAAGATCAACAGATCTTCGGCTGCATCGAAGTCTTGCAACACCACTGGGTCTTCGGGATCGAACGCATCCCAAACCTCAAAGACATCCGCGCCGGCACCACCGGCTGCGACATCTCCATCATCGAGGGACACCAGATCATTTCCCAGCCCGCCGTCCACGAAGGTGACACCATCATCGTGCGCGTCATCCGCATTGGGGAAGGCTGAAAAAATTTCGTCGTCACCCGCTCCGCCGTCGACCCGTGTGCCGTCTCCCGCAAGGATCAGGTCATCACCCGCGCCGCCGAATATCTCGTTTACGCCCTCCACGTCAGACAGGACATCATCGCCACCCTCACCGTTCAGGTGGTCATCCCGTCACCGCCCAAAAGCGTATCAGCGCCAGGACCACCCAAAAGCGTATCGTCGCCAGCCAGCCCCCGCAGAAGATCCGTGCCGGTCATGCCAAAAATCCGGTCGGGCCCCGCTGTGCCAGACAGATCATCCGAGGTCGAAGACCTTGTGATCTCCGCAACCATAGCGGTATCTTCTTCGCCAGTGGCCTCGGCGTCGTCCTCAGCCTTTTCATCGTCTGTCAGAATGTCGTAGATCGCATAACCTGCGAGTGCGGGTAACAAAAACCAAAACAGCATACCAAAACCCCAGTAACCGCTCGGACCGAATCCCAATACACACGAGGCGTCCAGAGCGGATACGTTAACTCTTCTTTAAATTGTTACCGACGATCAGACCAATGACAACGCTTCAACCGCATTGGTCGCGGTCTTGGGTACAATTGTGATGTGGGGTGGTTCAGCCGTGCTCTTCCGCTGCGGTGGCGGCCAGTGCAGAATTATAGGCTTTGAGCGCGTCCAAATGGAACAAAGCGCCCAGCAATTCCGGCGGCGCATCCGGTGTCACACGCACCACCGGCACGAAAGGAACACCTGATTGATCAAAGATCGGCATGGCCGCCTGTAGCGTCGCCTTGGCGTCTACATAAACGCCATTGTCGACCATGCGCCAACACTCATCCTCATCTGCGGCGCGCGGATGATCCGGCGGGCGCATCGCCGCCTCCACCTGCAAAAGCGACAGCAAATAAGCCTGTGGTCCTGCGGCCAAATGCACGTCGCGCCGTTCAAGCTGGGTCAAAAAGAAAGACCGATCCACAAGGCGTGACGCAATGGCAGTCGACATTGAAACTGCCACCATCACCGCCAGTCCGGTCTGCCAGTCTCCGGTCAGCTCAAACACAATTAGCGTCGTCGAGATCGGCGCCCCGAGCACAGCAGCCGCCACAGCCCCCATGCCGGCCAGAGCATAAAGGGTCGCATAGCCAGAAACATCCGGAAAGACACTCGTGGCAATTAATCCAAAGCCAAGCCCTACCAAGGCACCGATCATCAATGATGGCGAAAAGATACCCCCGCCCATCCGGCCTGCCAAAGTGATGACCACGGCAATGGTTTTCCAAACCACCAGCACAAACACATCCGACAACAAGATCTGCCCGGTCAGCGCGCGCGATAGCGTCTCGTAGCCGACGCCGATGATATGAGGATAAAAGATCGCGATCGCCCCCAGCAACGCGCCCGCCAATGCAGGGCGTAGCCAACGCGGCAAACCGGTATAGGCCTGCACGCGGTTGCTGACGTCTTCGGCAATGAAAATCGACCGCATCATGATCACGGCAACAAAGCCGCACAGGCCGCCCAGCATCAAAAAGGCGGGCAGCTCAACGTAGAACTGCAACTCGTTTGAGTTGCCCAAGGAAAACTCTGTCATGCCGCCGTATTCGAGGCGGTTAATCACCGTTCCGGCCACGCTTGCGATCACAATTGGCGCAAAGGAATGCACCGCAAAGTGGCGCAGCACGACCTCTAGCGCAAAAAGAGCACCGGCAATCGGAGCGTTAAAGCTAGCCGAAACCGCGGCGGCCACAGCGCACCCCAAAAGGTCACGCCCTGTGACACCATCGGCGTTGATCAACCTTAGGACTTTCGTTGAGATCACCGCCGCCAAATGCACGACAGGCCCTTCTCGCCCCGAAGAGCCGCCCGTGCTCAAGGTGATTAACGACGCCACCGCAGACGCCAGACCGGCCCGTGTTTCCACCCGGCCATCATGCAATGCGGCCCCTTCGATTACGTCCGCCACCGATCTGGCGCGGCCATCAGGTGTGAAAACGTGCAAGATGATCCCAACCGTCAAACCGCCGCAGATCGGGATGATCAAGATCAGATACCAAGGCAAAGACGACGCGAATGTATGCAAGCTTTGCACATCATCTGTTCCGTAAAGAAACGCCTGTAACGCTTCGATCCCTTTGCGAAAAAACAAAGCGGCGCCACCGGCTGCGATCCCGATGACCAAAGCGATGAACCAAAACTGGATTTGCCCCGGCCCCACTTTGCGCATCGTGCTCCAGGCCCCTACGCATTTCTGCGTTGCGGACTTGGTCCATTTGTCGATCTGTGTATCCGTCTGGTCCGACATGGCGCACTGGCTATGAGATTGCTAAGTCCCTGCTACGCCATAGACCGCGCGCCGGAAAGCCCTGTCGCGTTAGTTCACGTCAGACTTGTGTCCAAAAGTGAACGTGCGGCGGCACGTGCTTCATCCGTGATCGTATCCCCCGCCAACATGCGGGCAATCTCGTCCGTGCGTTGCTCTTGCGCCAAGGGCACAACGGTGGAGGTGATCACGTTACCCGCAACCTCTTTGCGCACCTGCCAATGATGTGCACCCACGGCGGCCACTTGCGGGGAATGCGTAACAACCAACACTTGCCCACCGTCCGCGATATCGGCAAGCCGTTGGCCCACCGCATGGGCCGTCGCCCCGCCGACGCCCCGGTCAATCTCGTCAAAAATCATCGTCAGGCCGCTCTGGCCTTGGGTCAGGCACACCTTCAGCGCCAGAAGGAAGCGTGACAGCTCACCACCCGAGGCAATCTTGTTCAAAGGTCCCGCAGGTGCGCCGGGATTGGTTGCGACGGTAAAGGCGACAGCATCTATGCCATCCGGTCCGGGCGTCTCATCCGAGATCTGCGTTTCAAAAACCGCACGCTCCATTTTGAGCGGTGCAAGCTCAGCCATCACGGCCTTGTCGAGCCGTTTGCAGGCGGCCTGCCGTTTAGCACTCAGATCAGCGGCAAGTTTCGCATAAGCCTCTTCGGCTGCTGCAAGTTCGGCAGAGAGGCGTTCCAAATCCGCACCGCCTGCATCCAGCCGCGTCAGTTTGCTGCGCAACTCGTCAGCCAAAGTGGCAAGATCATCGGGCTGCACCCCATGTTTGCGCGCCAACGCCCGGATCGCAAACAGCCGTTCTTCGGCCTGTTCCAGCGCCATGGGATCAAACGACAGGATATCCAACGCCTCTGAAATGCCGCGCGTGGCTTCGTCCACCTCCGCCATGGCCCGCGCAATCGCGCCCAGCGGTGCGTCCAGCGCGCCATCCGCCTTATCGGCCACCGCATCCAGCCATCGCATGGCCTGTGCCAACGAGGCTTCGGCACCGTCCTGCGCCAAAGCGTCATGCGCGTTGCGCACATCATCGCGGATACGCTCTGCAGATTGCATCAAACGGCGCTTGGCGTCCAAAGCGGCATCCTCGCCCGCCTCCGGCGCCAGATCGTCCAACTCGGCCATGGAGTGGCGCAGGAAATCCTCTTCGTCCCGCGCGGCGGCCAAAGCGGCCTCTTGCGCCTCCAAGGCTTTGCGCGCCTGTGATTGCGCCGTCCAAGCCGCGCTCACACGAGCCTTCATCGCGCCGAGGTTTGCGTAATCGTCCAGTATGGCACGATGCCCGCGCGGATTAAGCAATCCGCGATCGTCATGCTGCCCGTGCAGCTCAACCAACACATCCGACAATTGGCGCAATGCTTCGCCGCTGACCCGGCGATCATTGACCCACGCTGTTTTGCGGCCATCGCGTGTGTTCACCCGGCGCAGGATCAATTCATCAGAAGCTGGCAAACCAAGCTCTTCCAAAACACCAAGCGCAGGATGCCCGTCGGGCAGATCAAAACAGGCCGTCACCTCGCCCTGTGCCGCCCCCTGCCGCACAAGTTCGGCCCGACCGCGCCAGCCCAACACAAAGCCAAGCGAGTCGAGCAAAATAGATTTCCCGGCCCCGGTTTCCCCGGTCAACACATTGAGACCAGGCTGAAAATCCAACTCCAGCCGGTCAATGATCAGCATGTCAGTTATATCGAGACCGCGCAGCATCGATCACATAGCACCCTGAGATGCGCCCAAGATCAGAGCCATCTGCCTCGGATCATCTGGCGATAAATCTGGGACAGCCAATTGTTGCCAAGCGCCCGCATTTCCAACCCTTTGCCTGTCAACAGCTTATAGCTGTCTTCATACCATTCGCTGGATTGATAATTGTATCCCAGGATCGCACCCGCCGCCTGTGCCTCTTCGACCAACCCAAGCAACAGATACCCCTCGACAAGGCGGTGCAGCGCCTCTGGCGTATGGCTTGTGGTCTGGAAATCTTCGACAACGACCCGGAACCGG
>JABSSA010000013.1:4697-17862 GCA_013214665.1 Paracoccaceae bacterium | reverse complement strand
GCGGTGTGTTGCGCCTTCGTTATCGCGCAGTTCATTCAATTTCATAACGCTTCTCCTTTGCCGGATGTGACCCACGAAGCGTAACGGGCCAACCTCGGCGTTTCTTGATTGTTGTACTGACCACCATGGCCAGATCGGGGGCGTATAGACGAGCCGCCCAAAGCGATCAAGAGGGATTCACAACCGGGCCTGTTTCGGGTCTTTAGGTTGGATCGACGGGCGGGTTGCGCCATGCCGACGGCTTGAATGGACGCGTGAGAGCGCGCTCAACCAAGTCGAGCCTGTCTTGACCATAAAAGGCATCACCGTCGACGACATAGGTGGGTGATCCGAAAAGCGCCTTGTCTTTGCCCATTTGCGTGTTGGCCGCATAGCGCGAAGCCACATCAGCGCCCCGCGCCGTGGCAAGCAATACGTCCGCGGCGTGCCCTTGCGCCTCAGCGATCTCGCGTAATGTGATTTCATCTGACAGATCGGCATCATCGCGCCAATGCGCCTCTAAATTGGCATGGGCCATCGCGTCGGCTTCGGGGCCTTGGTCGCCCAGCGCAAGGATCATCTGGCTGGCCAGCGTGTAGTCGGCATCGTGATGGGTTGGCCGAAAGTTCACAACCGGAACATCACGCCATTCTGCCCAACGCTCAATCTCGCGGCCAAAGAAATAATCGACATGCGCCTGGGTCCGGGCGTGAAAAGGTTGGCTTTTCTGCGCCTCAACGACAGGCGACAGCGCGATAGGTCTGTGGATCAGCTTCGCCCCGTGTTTTGCGCAAATAGCATAAAGGTGCCGTGACCCAAGATAGGCAAAGGCAGAATGCGCTGAATAAAAGTATTCGATGGTTGGCATGGTGGCGCGCGTCCTTTCATCGGTCAGGCGCGGCCACTGAACCGTTTGCTAGACGATATTGTCAATCTTGGGAGGGGCCACAGCTTGGGCATAGATCCGCCGGAACTTTACCTAAGGGCAGGAATTCCTGACTTTGTTTGACATGGAAGTGTGACACAGTTCGCATACTTTATTTTCGCGCACTGATATTCCTCGCGCATAGCATTTTCAAACGCCGCCCTTCGGGGCGGCACTTTTTAAGAAACGATAAAAATGACCCAGTATGATTTTATGCTGGCGTTTGGCCTTATTTCAGGCTTGCTGAGCGCCTACGCATTCCTTCCTTACGCTATTGATACCCTTTACGGGCGCACCAGACCACAACGCGCGTCTTGGTTTATCTGGTCCGTCCTAGCCAGCATTTCCCTAGTCGCCCAGATCGCTGAGGGCGCTGGGGCTTCGCTTTGGTTTGCTGGCGTGCAGACAGCTGGCACGGCGATCATCTTCCTCATTGGCCTGTGGCGCGGCGTTGGCGGGGTTGGCAGCTGGACCGACATTTGCGTTCTGACTGGCGCGGCCCTTGGCCTGGTATTGTGGTCAGTGACCGATGCACCGGCATATGCGCTTTTGACCTCTATCGGAATTTCGTGCCTCGGTGGATCTGTGACGGTGTGGAAAGCGTACAAATCTCCGGAAAGCGAAACACTGACAACTTGGATGACGTGTTTTGTGGCCTCGGCTTGCGCCATGCTGGCGGTTGGCACTGTCGATTGGTTGTTGCTTGCCTATCCGATCTATCTGTTGGTTTTGAACGGCGCAATTGTAATGGCAATCATGCTGGGTCGGCGACGCGGACTTGTGGCGCTTCCCGCATAAGGCGTAAATTGATCATGCGACGGGCACAAAATACCCGTTGCGGACCTGTGACAAAAGTTAGCCCTGCGAAATGTGATCCTTTCGTGACACCGCGCTTAGGGGTTGTTACAGAGGCGGTGATTTCTGGAATCGGAGAGCCCGCACGTGAAAGACACGCCGCTGCCGCCATCGCACCCCGAAGAAGAAGACCGAATCAAAGATGAATGTGGCCTGTTTGGCATTCTTGGCTCCAAGGATGCGGCCAACTTTGTCGCACTGGGGCTCCATGCGCTTCAGCATCGTGGTCAAGAAGCTGGGGGGATTGTCAGTTACGACCCTGACAATGGCTTTAACTCGGCCCGCCGCTTTGGCTATGTTCGCGATAACTTTACGTCGAAATCCACCATGCGCACCCTACCCGGTGCGTTGGCCATCGGCCACGTGAGATATTCCACCGCCGGGTCCAAAGGCCACACGGCCATCCGCGATGTGCAGCCGTTTTTCGGTGAATTTGCGATGGGCGGCGCGGCGATTGCCCACAACGGCAACCTGACCAACGCGATTTCCCTGCGCAAAGAGCTGATTTCGCGCGGGTCGATCTTTCAATCCTCGTCTGACAGCGAATGCATCGTGCATTTGATGGCGCGTTCCATGGGGCGCACCATTCCTGACCGCATGAAAGAGGCGCTGCGCCAGGTGGAAGGCGCGTTTTCCATCGTGGCGATGACGCGCAGCAAGCTGATTGGTGTGCGAGACGCTTTAGGCATTCGCCCGCTGGTGCTTGGCAAGCTGGGGGAGGCTTACGTTCTGGCCTCCGAAACCTGTGCGCTCGACATTATCGGCGCGCAGTTTGAGCGCGAGATTGAACCGGGCGAAATGGTCGTGATCACGGAGGAAGGCTTGCAAAGCTTCCGCCCGTTCGAGCCTCAAAAGCCGCGCCCCTGCATTTTCGAATATGTCTACTTCAGCCGCCCAGACAGCGTGTTGGGGGGCAAATCCGTCTACGAGGTGCGCCGCAACATCGGGGCGGAGCTGGCCAAGGAATCGCCGGTTGAGGCGGATATGGTCTGTCCGATCCCGGACAGTGGCACACCCGCGGCTATCGGATACAGCCAAACCTCCGGTATTCCCTTTGAGATGGGAATCGTGCGCAACCAATATGTGGGACGCACGTTCATTGAGCCGACCGAACAGGTGCGCAACCTGGGTGTGCGCCTAAAGCTGAACGTGAACCGGGCGCTGATGCGCGGCAAGCGGGTGATCCTGGTGGACGATAGCATCGTGCGGGGCACCACATCGCGCAAGATCAAGGACATGGTCCTGGAAGCGGGCGCGAAAGAGGTCCACTTCCGCATCGCCAGCCCGCCCACCATTTGGCCCTGTTTCTTTGGTGTCGACATGCCCAGCCGCGAAGAATTGCTGGCCGCGAACATGACCGAAGAGGAAATGCGGGATTATCTGGGGATGACCTCGCTCAAGTTCGTTTCAATCGACGGTCTTTACCGCGCGATGGGACATCCGAACGGGCGCGACGATTCTGCGCCTGACTATTACGACGCGGTCTTTACCGGGGATTACCCGATTGCGCCGAAGGATATGATCGAACAAGGCTTTCAGATGAAAGCTGCCGAATAAGCGCGATTGCGACACACGACATGACAGAAAAACTTGCTTTGGTAACAGGGGCCTCACGCGGCCTTGGCTATGCATTGGCCGTGGCGTTGGCACCCGAATACCACGTGGTGGCCGTGGCGCGCACCACCGGCGCGCTCGAAGAGCTGGACGATGCGATCAAAGCCAAGGGCGGCAGCGCCACGTTGGCACCGATGGACATCACAGAAAAGGCGGCAATGGCGACGCTGTGCCGGGGCATTTTTGACCGCTGGGGCAAGCTGGATCTGTGGATGCACACTGCCGTGCATACCAGCCCGCTGACGCCCGCCGGGTTCATCGACGAAAAGGATATGGGCAAGGCGATAGCGACCAATGTCACGGCGGTCGCCACGTTGATCCCCTTCGTGTCGCCTTTGCTGGGGCAAAACGGTACGGCCATGTTCTTTGATGATGCGTTGC
Organism: Paracoccaceae bacterium; assembly: GCA_013214665.1. Lineage (GTDB taxonomy): Bacteria > Pseudomonadota > Alphaproteobacteria > Rhodobacterales > Rhodobacteraceae. The sequence continues at coordinate 14,108 of JABSSA010000013.1, read as the reverse complement.
AGGGGCGCAAATATTTCAGCACACATGGCGGCACCAAAGCCGCGCAAATCGCAATGGCACAGTCTTGGCAGGCAGAAACGCAAAAGACCGGTCCAAAGGTGCGTATCGAAACACCCCCCGCTATGCCCACAGCCGCGCGCGCCCGGTTTTTCCCGGGTGAGGACCGCGCAGTGTTGACCGACACCCAATCAGCCGCAGAGGCGATCGTCGCGGGGCTTGACCAAACGTGATTTGCGGGTGAGCCTGCAGCATGACCTGGTTCAACTCCAGCCCAACAAAGACCTCACAAGCCCCGTCCCACCTCAAAGCGTTGTATGATACCGCTGCAACCGGGTGGCAGGACGGCATTCAAAAACTTGGCTTTGGCACCGCTTACGCCGAGCTTGCGGCTTCCGCCTTACCGAAAGACGCAGCCTTTGACAGAGTTGTTGATGTCGGAACAGGTACAGGCGCTTTGGCACAGGCCGCATTGCACCGTATCGCGACACCGCGCGACCTGACCCTTGTCGATATGTCGCCTGCTATGTTGGCCAAAGCCGCCGAACGCTTGCCTGCAACACGGTTGATTGAGGCGGCTTTGGGCGAACCATTGCACGTTTCGCCACAAGAATTGGTGTTGTGTGCCCATGTCATCGAACACTGCCCTGACCCAAAGGACGCGATCAAAGCACTGTTTGACCTGACAGCCCCCGGCGGTCAGTTGGTGTTAGCCGTATCCAAACCGCATTGGTGTACGGCGCTGGTCAGGTGGCGTTGGGGTAATATGGCGTACCGCCCTGCAGAGGTGAAAGAGATGCTGTTAGACGCAGGCTTTGAAAACCCGCAAGAACATAGGTTTTCATCCGGGCCGCCCTCGCGGGTCTCTTGCGGCTATTCTGCCAGCCGCCCCATCGATTAACGTCACAATATCTCACTTCGTCCGACGGATCGCTTGCCGCACTGAATCTCCTCGCCTAGTAAGAGCGAAAAGGGGCGAACATGCGCATACTCATCACAAATGACGACGGGATTTCGGCGCCCGGCTTGGCAGTTCTCAAAGACATCGCGGATGAGGTAGCAGGGCCAGATGGTCACGTGACCACTGTCGCTCCGGCATTTGAGCAATCCGGCGTTGGGCATGCAATCACCTACACCCGCCCAATGTCAATTTACCAACACGGGCCTGACACATGGGCCTGCGATGGTAGCCCCGCCGATTGTGTGCTGGCTGGCATTCACGAGATTTTGGGAGGCACCCTGCCCGATCTGATCCTGTCTGGCGTCAACCGCGGCAACAATTCTGCGGAAAACTCGCTTTATTCCGGCACGCTCGGCGCTGCCATCGAAGGTGCGTTGCAAGGTGTACCCTCCATTGCGCTGTCGCAGTATTATGGTCCGCGCAACCGCGATCTGGAAAACACGTTTGATGCCTCTGCCGTGCATGGCGCGGATGTGGTGCGCCGTATTCTGGCGGTACTGCCGAAAGAAGACCCAGATAGCTACCGCCTGTTCTTTAATGTGAACATCCCGCCGGTCCCTGCGGCAGATGTCCAAGGCGTACGCGTCACGCCGCAAGGCATGCGCCCAGGTGTTGGGTTCCACACCGAGCCTCTGACAGCCCCATCAGGCAAACCCTTCCTCTGGATCACCGGCGGCAACCAACAGGTGCCGACCGCGCCGGGCACCGATGCCGCGGTCAATCTTGAGGGATACATCTCGGTCACTCCCATGCGGGCCGATCTGACCGATCACGCCGCTTTGGCCGCGCTTTCAGGGATCAACACATGAGCGACGCGCCCCTCAGCGCTGCGGAACAGAAAATGGCGTTCCTGTTTGCGCTACGGTCGCGCGGCGTTACCGACCCGCGCGTGCTGCAAGCCATGGAAGAAATCGACCGCGGTATCTTTGTACGGGGCCTGTTTGCCGAACGGGCGTATGAGGACACGCCGTTGCCGATCCCGTGTGGCCAAACGATCAGCCAGCCTTCGGTTGTCGGACTTATGACTCAAGCGCTGGACATTTCACCACGCGACAAGGTGCTCGAGATTGGCACTGGCTCTGGTTATCAGGCCGCTGTCTTAGCCAAATTGGCACGGCGCGTTTACACGATCGACCGGCATCGCCGTTTGGTGCGCGAGGCGCGCACGCTCTTTGACGAATTGGGTTTGCACACGATTACCGCGCTCACCGGCGATGGTTCGCTTGGATTGCCCGATCAGGCCCCGTTTGACCGCATTTTGGTCACCGCCGCCGCCGAAGACACGCCGGGCTCGCTCTTGGCGCAGCTGAAAATCGGAGGTACTATGGTACTGCCGGTGGGGCAATCTGATGCTGTCCAAAGCCTGATCCGGGTACGCAAGACCGAAGCAGGTTTAGATTACGACGAATTAACGCCGGTGCGTTTCGTACCTTTGATCGAGGGTATGGCGCAGGACGAGTAAATTGAGAAAGCCAGAAGCTCTGGGTGAACATGGGGCGCTGGTCGGAGCAGAATATGATTACCCAGTTTAGACGCATCAGACCCTATGCATACCTGATTGGCGCAACGGCTCTATTGGCCGCCTGCGAGGGTCAACCTTTGGATTATGATCTGCGCGGCCTGTCCGGTGGGTTCAGCACGACGCAAGCCGCAACCTCTGTCGTGGCAGATAGACCGCGCCCGGATGACCGCGGGGTCATCTCTTATCCAAATTTCCAGGTGGCCGTCGCTGAGCGGGGTGACACATTGGGCGACGTTGCCGCCCGCGTTGACCTGCCTGTTGAAGAACTGGCGCGTTACAACGGCATACCGGCTGACGCGCCGCTGCGCTCTGGCGAAGTGGTCGCCCTGCCCCGCCGGGTTGCGGAGCCGTCGCCCTCAACGGGTGCAATTGGCACCGGGCCAATCTTGCCCGCCGAGGTCGATGTGACCACGCTGGCTGGCAATGCCATCGACAGCGCCCCGGCCACACCCGCGCGGGCGCCGGAACCAACCTCTCGCCCCGCTGACGCCCAAACGGGCGAAGAACCTATCCGCCATCAGGTAGAGCGCGGAGAAACCGCCTATACAATTGCACGGCTCTATCAGGTGCCGGTGAAATCCCTTGCAGAATGGAACGGTCTAGGCCCAGATTTCGCGATCCGCGATGGCCAGTTCCTGTTGATCCCTGTGGCACGTTCGGCTCCTCCACCGCGCATTGATACGGAAAACACGACCGCGCCAGGCGCAGGCTCCCCAACCCCGGAACCACCGAGCGCGGCAAAACCGCTGCCTGATGATCCGACGGCAAAACCGCTGACCGAAGCCGAAAAGGAAAAGCCTGCGACGGATGTGGGCAAGACCACAAAGCCAGCCGCGTCTTCGTCCAAGCTGGCCTTGCCGGTACAGGGCAAGATCATCCGTGAGTATTCAAAAAACCGCAACGAAGGCATTGATATTCAAGCCCCCGCAGGGACAGCCATCACCGCCGCCGCAGATGGAACCGTTGCCGCGATCACCCGCAGTGCCGATGGCATCCCGATCATCGTGGTGCGCCATGCCGACAACCTTTTGACCGTCTACGCCAACACGGCAGACGTGATCGTGGAGAAGGGTGACAAAGTGCGGCGCGGACAAGCGTTGGCGCGGATCAGGTCAGGCAACAGCAATTACCTGCATTTCGAAGTGCGCGAAGGGTTTGATAGCGTCGATCCCGGTGAATACCTGGGCTGAGCTTTACCAACGCCGCTCAGACCGGCGGCAGATCGATGAACGCATAGGCCAGCACCATGGCGCGCCCGGCGCGTTCGGCAGTTCTTTGTGAGGCAAGGTTCGCGCCATCTATCGTGCCAAAGAGCAAACTCTCGGCAGTCCCGTGATGTGCCGCCCACGCCTTTTGCGCTGAGGCCGCATAGCCGTGGCCTGCATAGCCGCAGGAGACGACCTCTTCCATGATCTCTGCGCCGTCAATCCAGGCACAGCCCGACGGGGCAACGGCCAAGGCACCGACCGTAGTGCCCTGAACGGTGATCGCGTGCAGCTGATTGGCCTGCCACATATCCTGTATGTCTTCCGGGTCGCTGGGCGCCACATCCTGTGCCAATGCGGGCTGTGTCTGGGCCAGATCCCTGTATCGCGCCTCGACCATGGCAACGGCCTCTGATGCCGTGCCAAAGGGGGCCAGTGTGACGCGCTGGTCCGGTGGGGCCATCTGATCGCATCGCGCCGCGAAAACGCTTTGGTCCAACCGTGTGGCGGGCGTCTGTGACCGCATCTTTTCAAAGCGCGCTGCACTGACAAGAACGCGCATGGAACGCGGTGAAAACACGCGCCATTCCTCAGCCACGCAGGCGGCCAGAGCGGCATAGGCCATGGCGCTCTCCCCGAAGTCATGGGCGATGACGTCAACAAAGGGTCTGTGCGTGTCTCCGCCGAAAAATCGGATACCGCCAAGAAGCGCGCCTTGGCTGCTATGTATTTTGCGGTGCGCGTAGTCCGCTTCGCGGGCGTCATAGGTTTCAAAGTGAGAGGCAAAGTGCTTGGCGAAGGCAGTGTTGCCCACCAGATCTTCTTCGCGCGCAATCCAGTCTGCCACACGGCGCTGCGCGGTGTCGCCATAGAACGTTTGCGCCACAGAGATATGCTCAGCCAAAGATGTCCATGCCATCATGCGTTGCCACTCCTAACACCGGGCACTGATGTTCCACTAGCACAGCGACTGCGCCACGGCCCGTGCAACGCAAAAACCCCGCCGCAGCTGCGACGGGGTCTTGTCTTGTCTGGGCCCATCGGCAGGCCCGAAACCAGATGCAGGGCTTAGCCCTTTTCTTCCACGATCTCCACGAGGTGTGGGATCTTGCGGATCATACCGCGCACGGAAGGTGTGTCTTCCAGCTCGCGGGTCTTGTGCATTTTGTTCAGGCCCAGGCCGATCAGCGTCTGGCGCTGCTTTTCCGGGCGACGGATCGGAGAACCGATCTGTTTGACAACAATCGTTTTCGCCATTGTGCCTCTCCTTATGCCTCAGCTGTTTCTGCTGGCGCTTCGGCAGCAGGTGCTGCGTCACGCTTTGGCAGGATGTCAGCCACTTTCTTACCGCGACGCTGCGCAACCGCACGGGGCGATTGTTCTTTCTTCAGGCCGTCGATGGTGGCGCGGATCATGTTGTAAGGGTTCTGCGAACCGATGGACTTCGAAACAACGTCTTTGATGCCCAGCATTTCGAAAACGGCACGCATCGGACCACCTGCGATGATCCCGGTCCCTTCTGGTGCGGTGCGCATCACGACCTTACCAGCGCCCCAACGACCTTCCATGTCGTGGTGCAATGTACGGCCTTCGCGCAGTTGCACGCGGATCATCTGGCGCTTGGCCTGTTCTGTGGCCTTGCGGATCGCCTCAGGCACCTCTTTGGCTTTACCTTTGCCAAAGCCAACGCGGCCTTTTTGGTCGCCGACAACCACGAGGGCTGCGAAGCCAAAGCGCTTACCGCCTTTTACGGTTTTAGAAACCCGGTTGATCGCGACCAGACGGTCAGCGAATTCAGGGGCCTGTTCTTCACGATCACCGCGACGTCCGCGGCGGTTTTCACGTTCTGCCATGAGGCATTCCTTTATCTGTGGCGCATCGCGCCGATTGTCTCAATCCTGGTGCCTCAGTCTGAGACCAAAGCCCGGATCATCGGGGCAGCAAGGACGCCGCCCACAAGATTTAGATCTTCAAGCCGCCTTCACGGGCTGCGTCGGCCAGAGCCTTCACTTTGCCGTGGAAGAGGAAACCGCCGCGGTCGAAATATGCTTCTTCCACGCCTGCTTTCTTGGCCCGTTCCGCAATCGCCGCGCCAACCTTGGCTGCCGCTTCGATGTTGTTCTTGCCAACCACGCCCAGGTCTTTCTCCAGAGAGGAAGCCGCGGCCAGGGTGACGCCGTTCACATCGTCGATCAGCTGTACGCTGATGTTCTTGTTGGAACGGTGTACGGAGAGACGCGGACGGCCAGCGTTGACCTTCCGCAATTTGTTCCGGACGCGCAGGCGGCGCTTCAAGAACAGCTGTCGCTTGGTGTTTGCCATCTGTTTCGTCCTTACTTCTTCTTACCTTCCTTGCGGAAGATGTACTCGTCCTTGTAGCGGATGCCTTTGCCTTTGTAGGGCTCTGGCTTACGCCACGCGCGGATTTCCGAGGCGACCTGGCCAACGGCCTGCTGGTCGATACCTTCCACAACGATTTCGGTCTGCTTTGGTGCGGTGATCGTCACGCCGTCTGGCGCGGTGTATTCCACATCGTGGCTGAGGCCGAGGTTCAGTTTCAGCACGTTGCCCTGCATCTGCGCACGGTAACCAACACCCTGGATCTCAAGCTCTTTCTTGAAACCCTCGGTGACACCGATCACCAGGTTCTGCACCATGGTACGGGACATGCCCCACTGCTGGCGCGCCCGCTTGGACTTGCCACGTGGGTTGATGCTCACAGCGTTGTCTTCCAGCACCAGATCCACATCATCTGTGGCCTTGAAGCTGCGGGTGCCCTTTGGGCCTTTCACTTCAATGATCTGGCCGGAAACGGAGGCCGTCACGCCGCTAGGCAGTTCGACCGCTTTTTTCCCAATACGAGACATTCAATCAGTCCCCCTTAGAATACGGTGCACAGCACTTCGCCACCAACATTGGCAGCACGTGCATTGGCATCCGACATCACGCCCTTGGAGGTGGAGACAATCGACACGCCCAGGCCCTGACGGACCGAAGGAATATCGCCCACGCTCATGTACACGCGGCGGCCCGGCTTGGAGACGCGCTTGAGTTCGCGGATCACCGGTTCGCCTTCGTAATACTTCAGGCTGATTTCAATTGCAGGATGGCCTTTGGCATCCGTCGTCTTTTCGTAACCACGGATGTAGCCTTCGTCGGCCAGCACATCGAGCACCCAACCACGCAGCTTGGAGGCTGGGGTCAATACTGTGGACTTTCCACGCATCTGGCTGTTGCGGATGCGGGTCAGCATATCGGCGATAGGATCGTTCATATCTTACCCTCCTTACCAGCTCGATTTGACCATGCCGGGGATCTCGCCTTTGGAGCCGAGTTCCCGCAGCGCGATCCGGCTGATCTTCAGCTTACGATAGTAAGCGTGCGGACGGCCGGTCAGTTGGCAACGGTTGTGCAGACGTGTGGCAGAGCTGTTGCGAGGCAGCTTGGCCAGCTTGAGCGAGGCGCGGAAGCGTTCTTCCATCGGCTTGCTCTCGTCGTTGATGATTTCTTTCAAGGCAGCGCGCTTTTCAGCGTACTTCTTGACCAGACGCTCACGCTTCACTTCGCGCGCGACCATGGATTTCTTTGCCATATCTCTTTCTCCCGCGCTTATGAATTGAACGGCATGTTGAAGCCCTTCAGCAGAGCCTTGGCTTCTGCATCAGTCTTCGCTGTGGTTCCGATGATCACGTCGATGCCCCAAACTTCGTCAACTTTGTCGAAGTTGATCTCAGGGAATACGATGTGTTCCTTGATGCCGAAGGCATAGTTGCCACGACCATCAAAGGATTTCCCGGACACGCCACGGAAGTCACGCACGCGCGGCAGCGCGATGGTGATCAGGCGATCAAGGAATTCATACATGCGGTCGCCACGCAGGGTGACCTTGGTGCCCAGAGGCATTTCTTCCCGCACCCGGAAACCCGCGATGGATTTCTTGGCTTTGGTGATCACAGCCTTCTGACCGGCAATCGCTGTCAGGTCTTCCTGAGCGGATTTGACCTTTTTGCTGTCTTTGACAGCTTCAGCGCCCGCGCCAATGTTCAGAACGATCTTGTCCAGACCGGGGACCTGCATGTCGTTCTTGTAGCCGAACTCTTCTTTCAGCGCCGCGCGGATCGTGTCAGCGTAGGCAGCTTTCAAGCGGGGTGTGTAGTTTGCAGAATCAAGCATCGATCACGTCCCCGGTTGTCTTGGCAAAACGCACCTTCTTGTCGCCTTCCATGCGGAAGCCAACGCGCGTTGCTTTGCCGTTTGCATCAAGCATCGCCAGGTTGCTCAGGTCGATCGGCATCGCCTTTGGGATGCGACCACCCTGAGATGTCTGGCTTTGACGTGTGGCGCGGATGGCAATGTTCAGCCCCTCAACCACAGCTTTGTTCGCCTTTGGATCAACGGAGGAAATTGTGCCTTCCTTGCCCTTGTCCTTACCAGCGAGAACGACGACCTTGTCGCCTTTTTTCAGTTTCGCAGCCATATCACAGCACCTCCGGCGCGAGCGAGATGATCTTCATGAAGTTCTTCGCACGCAGCTCACGAACCACGGGCCCGAAGATACGGGTGCCGACAGGCTCGTTGTTGTTGTTGAGGATGACAGCGGCGTTCCGGTCAAAGCGGATCGCGGTGCCGTCTTCGCGACGGACTTCTTTGGCGGTACGTACGACAACGGCTTTACGCACATCGCCTTTCTTAACGCGGCCGCGCGGGATGGCTTCCTTGACCGAGACGACAATGATGTCGCCCACGGATGCGTATTTACGCTTGGAACCACCCAGAACCTTGATGCACTGAACTTTTCGGGCGCCCGAATTGTCAGCAACATCCAGATTGGTCTGCATCTGGATCATTTGGTTTCTCCCGACTTCCGGGACCGCCGCGTTCGGACGTTGGCCCCGGGGTTTCGATCAAACCGAAAGGTCTGTTTGCTTACGCCTCCAGAACCTCCCAGCGTTTCGTTTTGGACTTTGGCGCGCATTCTTGAATGCGGACCATGTCGCCCACCTTGAAGGTGTTCTTCTCATCGTGCGCCCGGTATTTCTTGGACTTACGAATGGTCTTTTTCAGAACCGGATGTGTGAAACGGCGTTCCACGGATACGGTCACTGTTTGTGCGTTTGCGTCGGAGGTCACGACGCCTTGCAGGATACGCTTTGGCATAGGTCGCTCTCCTTATTCCGCCGCTTCGCGGGCTTTTTCGTTCAGAATGGTCTTCACCCGCGCCGCGTCACGCTTCACTGTGCGCAGACGTGCAGGGTTTTCCAGCTGGCCAGTGGCCGCCTGAAAACGGAGGTTGAAGGCCTCTTTCTTGAGTGTGGTCAGCTCATCACGGAGCTGATCCGGCGTTTTTTCACGCAGTTCATGGGCGTTCATGCGCCTGGTTCCTTTCAACATCACCGGAGGGCCGTGTTGCACACGTCACCCTGATTCCGATGGAGTGGATGAATGAAAGGTGCCTATAGGGGGGATTGACCCATATGGCAAGCGCTATCGGCTTATGTTGCTAAACCAATGCTGCGCTCGGTTTTTGGGGGCGCTCATTTGCTTTAGCTGACTGTGACACGCTCTAAAACCCAGGTCCCATTGCCCGCCCCTGAAACCAAATAAGCGCCGGGTAGGCACAAAGCCAGATCCAGAAGAACCGGTGCAGGCCAAAGCAGATCGCATTGGCCAGGTGAAACGCCGCCGTCAGGCTCAGCGCGCCGATCAGAACCGCACTGTGGAACAAG
>JABSSA010000013.1:0-4597 GCA_013214665.1 Paracoccaceae bacterium | reverse complement strand
GAGGATCAAGGGACGTTCTGCCGCGCCAAGCATCTCGCGGGCCTGTTCCAAAGCTGCAGCATCTGGCGCGGGTTCAGAGATCGGGGCCGCGCCCGTGAGCGCAGCGGCCTCAGTCGGTGCCGTCAGCATGTCTTCGGGCAGCGCAATCACAACCGGGCCGGGGCGCCCTGTCGTGGCAGTTTTCCAAGCCCGGGCGAGAATTTCAGGCACGCGGTCCGCGCTGTCTATTTCTGTCACCCATTTCGCCATGGTGCCAAATACAGCGCGATAGTTGATCTCTTGAAACGCTTCCCGCTCGCGCATGTCCGTGCCGACCTGCCCCACAAAGATGATCATCGGCGCGCTGTCCTGCATCGCCGTGTGAATACCGATGGAGGCATTGGTCACTCCGGGGCCGCGGGTCACGAGGCAAAGGCCGGGGCTGCCTGTGAGCTTGCCATAGGCCGCTGCCATAAAGGCCGCGCCCCCTTCGTTGCGGCATAACACGAAATCCAACGCGCCGGCGCTGTCATGCAACGCGTCCAATACGGCCAGATAGCTTTCACCCGGCACACCAAAGCTCTTTCGCGCGCCCAATGCGATCAAACACTCGACCAGAAGCTGGCCCCCGGATTTTGCCATGATATGCCCTTTGATCTTTGCGTGCACAGACGCGACTTTCCCCGACCCGACGCCTTGATCAGTAATTTGGCGCCGCTCAGAACACCAGATTCATCATCGTCATCGAAACAATCAAGAAGAGGATCGTCATGATCCCGCCGCTCTTCATGAAATCAGTCACCCGATACCCCGCTGGGCCCATGATAAGGGCGTTCACCTGATGCGTTGGGATCAGGAAAGAATTTGACGTCGAGATCGCAACGGTCAGGGCAAATATGGCCGGATCGCCCCCGGCCGCGATGGCAATGGATACAGCCAAGGGCACCAAAAGCACCGTCGCCCCGACATTTGACATCACCAGCGTGAACCCCGTGGCAAGCACAGCCAACCCTACCTGCAGCGACCACAAAGGCCATCCATCAAGCAGCGTCAGGATTTGTTCCGCGATCCAAGCAGCGGTGCCCGTATTTTGCACGGCTTGTCCTAGCGGGATCAAAGACGCCAAGAGAAAGACGGTCGACCAACTGACCGCCTGATACGCCTCGTCAATGGAAAGAACCTTGGACACGACCATTCCCATCGCGCCTGCCAAAAGACATAAAGACAGACGCACGTCGGTGAACAGGATCAAAAATACCGCCAAAGCAAAAAAGGACACAGCCCAGGCCACTTTGTGTGGTCGAAGTTCCTCTTGCGGGAAGTCAGAGGTCACAATCACAAAATCCTTGTCGGATTTCATCTGGGTCAAACGATCCCATTGCACATGCACAACAAGGGTATCGCCCGCCTGAAAAGGCACTTTGCCGATATGCGTGGCGATGTGATCTTCGGTCTCCACATGGCTCATCGTGTCTTCGCCACGGTGGATCGCAAGGATGGAGAGCCCGTGGCTTTGGCGCAACCGCAGATCAATTGGCGCCTTGCCAATCGCAGCAGAGCCCGGTGGGATCACCACTTCGGCCACGCCGGATTGTGTGGCGGCAAAGTCTTCGGAAAACACATCAAGGCGCGGTAAGATTGTCAGACCGTAAGGGTCTGCGAATTCATCAGCCACCACGCGCCGCAACCCAAGCACAGCAAGTCGCGCTGGCGCCTCGATTGTCGTGTCAGCCATAGGCGCGATCACTTTGCGCCCTTTGTAAGAGGTGCCCAAAATGTACATGTGATGCGCAACCATCAGGTCCGACAACGTCTGACCGATGATGATCGACCCTTCGGGCACTTCGATCTCGAAAATGTCCGCGCGCAAGCCATACATGGATTCGATGTACGCCTGCATGGTCTGCCCAGACCCAGCATCCGAGCCTCTGTCGCGATGTGTGGGCAAGACCCAGCGCCCCGCGATCACGAAATATAAGATACCAGTGGCGACCAGCGCCAAACCAACGGGTGTCACGTCAAACAAGCCAAACGGCGCCATCTGCTGGGATGGAGGCAGGCTGGAGTTTGACGCTAGGATAAGATCATTCAACAGGATCAGCGGGGACGACCCGACCATCGTGATTGTGCCGCCCAGAATGGCGCAAAACCCCATCGGCATCAAAAGACGGCTCATCGGTATTTCCGTACGGGCAGAAATCCTCGAAATCACCGGCAAGAAAAGCGCTGCAGCACCAACGTTCTGCATGAACGAGCTGATCACACCTACAACGCCCGACACAATCGGAATGATCCGAGCCTCCGTCGTGCCGCCCCGTTTCAGGATTAAGGCCGCGACCTTTGACATCAGTCCGGTTTTGTCGAGGCCCGCTCCGATGATCATCACCGCGATGATCGACACAACCGCATTTGACGAAAAGCCGGTGAACAAATTGGACACATCCGCAAGGTTGCCCAGCCCTGGCAAATAGCTCAGCCCGCCAAGCAGCACCATGACCAGCACAGCCGCCACATCAATTCGAACGATTTCAGTGATGAAGAGCGCAACGGTAAACGCCAACAGCCCCAGGACGACCATCATTTCAAAGGTCAAACTTATTGGGTCCACGTGCTCTCCTCCTTAAACGCTACTAAGCGTGGGAGGCGTCACCGTGCAATGCATTGTTCTGCAATAAGAGTGTGGTGCTGCAAATACCGAAGCATCTGTTGCGCGCAAAACAAAACCCCGACCAATCGAGCCGGGGTTTACATGTCTTCAGATCGCGGCCAACAGGCCCCGATGTTAAGCCAACGCGAGGTTTGTCGCGCTTTCTTTGCCGTTACGGCCAGTTTCCAGCTCGTAGCTGACTTTCTGGTTGTCCGCCAAGCCGGTCAGCCCTGCGCGTTCAACAGCAGAAATGTGAACAAAAACGTCTTTTCCGCCTTCATCGGGCGCAATAAAGCCATAGCCTTTGGTTGTATTGAACCATTTTACGGTGCCAGTAGCCATCCGTAATCTCCTTTGTCTTGGTCTGCCCGCAACATGCGGCAGCGTGGCGTCGTTAGGCCAAAACCGAATGCAAGCACCCTACAAATAGGAATCAAATATCGATTGCGAACAACGTAGCCCTTTGCATATGGCCGCGCGATGCACACGCGTCAATGTAAATTCTCTAACTATGCGTATCAGCCCAAAGCGCGCCGCCGGCACAAAGGGTCGTCTTTGATCGCTTGCCGCTGAACATTTTTCAGATGGCCAATGGCGTTTAGAAATTCCCGATGCGCGCCGCTGTGGTCCAGGTAATCCATCATCCGATATATGTTGATCGGATGTTTTGAGATCAGCATTTTCACGCGTTCCACCGCGTCTGCATGTGGATACAGATCGACAAACCGGCACGCCGTTTGTGTGGGCGTCAGCAGATAATAATCCTGTGTCCGCTTCGGTGTGTATCGCGTGATATCGAAAGGCGATGCGCCCAGAGCATGAAACTTTGGAACCACCACACGGCAGTCGAATTGACCATGCGTCAAAACCGTACCGGAGGTCTGACGAAACCCGAGATCATTCAACTTTTTGAACGCATACCGGCGCATCGCAATCGACATGACATCCGCATCGGACCGGTCGTATTTCAAATCATCAAACACCGAGATCAGGTTCAAATCCGTGTCTGCAACGCTCAGATACGGATCAGCCTCTAACGATGAAAGCCGTTCTCGCAGTACCGCGAGATCTTCGGCGGGTCCTGAAACGAAATCAGCCCCCGCTGCATCCGCAGCGGGGGCTGAAAACCATGCGCGTAAACGCCGGATCACAATCCGGTGGTCACGTCGATTGTGTTGCCTTCTTCAAGCGTCACATAGGCCTTTTTCACGTCTTTCCGCTTGCCCATCTGGCCGCGGAACCGCTTGACCTTACCTTTGGTGATGGTCGTGTTCACGGCCTTCACCTTCACACCAAAGAGCGCTTCAACAGCTTCTTTGATCTGTGGCTTGGAGCTTTCCGGCGCCACTTCGAAAACCACGGCACCATTTTCAGAGGCCATTGTTGCTTTCTCAGTGATGATCGGCTTGCGGATCACGTCGTAATGTTCTGGTTTCGCGCTCATTTCAGACGAGCCTCCAGTGCTTCGACACCCGCTTTTGTGATCACCAGCGTGTCACGGCGCAGAATGTCATAAACGTTTGCACCCATGGTTGGCAGAATGTCCAAACCATCGATGTTGGCCGCCGCGCGGGCAAAGCCTTCGTTCACCGCAGCACCGTCGATAACCAGCGCGCGCTTCCAACCCAGGTTTGCAACCTGCTTGGCCAATGCGGCTGTTTTGCCTTCGGATTCCGCGGCGTCGATGACAACCAGAGAACCGTCTTTGGCTTTCGCAGACAGCGCGTGCTTCAGACCCAGCTTGCGGAATTTCTTCGGCAAGTCGTGGCCATGGCTGCGCGGAGTTGGGCCTTTGTAGATACCACCTTTGCGGAAGATCGGCGCGTTGCGGTCACCATGGCGTGCGCCACCGGTGCCCTTCTGGCGATAGATCTTCTTTTTGGAATAGGAGGTTTCCGACCGGGTTTTGACCTTGTGCGTGCCAGCCTGCGCATTGTTGCGCTGCCAGCGCACAACGCGGTGCAGAATGTC
>JABSSA010000129.1 GCA_013214665.1 Paracoccaceae bacterium | reverse complement strand
GACGCGGGGCGTTCAGAGACCGATTTCGGGCCACCGGCCAGTCTCCGAAAGTCGGATGGCTTCGCTAAACCCCTTTTGAAACAAAAAGAAAAAAGGCCCCGCTAGGGACCTCATCCTGGGTTCGCGAATGGGTTGTGGCGGAGGCTCAGGGATTCGAACCCTGGGGACGCTCTCACGCCCAACGGTTTTCAAGACCGCCGCATTCGACCACTCTGCCAAACCTCCGGTTCCGCCTCGATAGGCAGAGTTTCGCGATTCGGCAAACACTTAGCGTGCAGAAATCTGATCTGTTGCAGCCCACATCTTACTACGACCGGCAAAGCCGCCGAACCCAACCACTCTCCGCGCGCAAAGCTTTGCCGCCTAAGGCGAAAGCCGCTTTATGAAAATCCATTATTGAGATAGACTGCGCCCAAACGGCCAAAGACCGTGCGGGCGCACAGCCCAAGACAATGGAAACACAGGCGAAGGTGGCGGCTATGAGCAGGGCGCATCTCAAGATCATCGGGGCATGTTTGGCCGCAACGGCGCTGGCCGCATGTGAGGATGCGGGCAACTTCAATCTTGGCGATGTCTTCCAACCCAAAGCCCAAAGTCAAAGCGCCACAAGCGCGGGCGATGCTGTCGAAACAGTCGAGCGCGATATCGAGGCGCCGGATGTGTTCGAAGCAACGGAACCGGGCCTCTGGGATGGTCGGCCGTCTTTGGGCGGCGTGTGGGTGGCGCATCCTGATGTGGTGGACCCGGAGCGCGTGATCATCCGCAACACCGCAAATGACAAATTCGTGGTGGGCGCGCTCTTCCGGCGCGAACGTGAAATTCCCGGACCCCGGTTACAAATCTCGTCTGACGCCGCTGAGGCCCTTGGCGTACTGGCCGGAGCCCCTGCCCCGCTGAGCGTTGTGGCGTTGCGCAAGGAAATTGTCGCTGTTGAGCCCGAGCCGGTTGAAGCGGATCAGGTGGCTGCCCCTGCCGAGGTGGAAACCGCAGAGCTTGATCCGATCGCAGGGGCCGCAGCGGTGTTGGCTGAAGACGGCGCCGAAGCCGCGAACGTCGCGACAAGTGCCGCCCCGGCGCCCAAACCTGCGCCGCGTGTGGCCAGTGGGCTTACCAAGCCGTTTTTGCAAATCGGTATCTTCTCGGTCGAAAGCAACGCCAAGCGCAGTGCGGACCTTTTGAGCGGTGCGGGCCTTTTGCCCACGATCAAACCCGGTGAAAAAGACGGCAAGCCGTTTTGGCGCGTTGTGGTTGGCCCGGCACGGGATGCTTCAGAGCGCAAGATCCTTTTGGACAAAATCAAAGATGTCGGCTTTACCGATGCCTATGCAGTCACGAATTAGGCATGATCGGCAGAATGCCGCGATAGGCTTTGAACCTCACCTGCGCCCTCGCCTAAACTGCGCCCCAGAATCCCTGCTTGATTGGAGAGTTTGATGACCCGATTTCTTGCTGCGCTCTGTGCGGTAGCCCTTTTGGCACAACCGGGCCAGGCTTTTGACACCCAAGCCACATCGGCCTTTGTGATTGACCAGACTTCAGGCACCGTATTGCTTAGCAAGAATGCCGACGTGCCTCTGCCGCCTGCGTCCATGTCCAAGCTGATGACCCTCTATATGGCGTTTGAGGCGCTGCGCGACGGACGGCTCAGCCTGAATGAAACGTTGCCTGTCTCGGCGCATGCACAGTCATACGGCGGCTCTTCGATGTTTCTCAAACAAGGCGAGCGGATCGCCGTCGAAGATTTGATCCGCGGCATCATCGTGCTGTCGGGTAATGATGCCTGCGCCGTGATCGCCGAAGCGCTCAGCCCCACAGGGACCGAAGCAGGTTTTGCTCGCATGATGACGCAGCGCGCGCAGACGTTGGGCATGACGAACTCGACATTTTCCAATTCCAACGGCTGGCCGCAAGCCGGGCATCGCATGTCGATGCGCGATCTGGCGCTGTTGTCCAATCTGCTGATCACTGATTTTCCTGAATTCTACCCGCTATTTGCGGAAACAGAGTATGCTTTTGACGGACGCGTGCCCGCCAACCGCTTTAACCGGAACCCGCTTCTAAAGCTGGGTATTGGCGCGGATGGCCTTAAAACCGGGCACACCAGCGAAGCCGGTTACGGCCTTGCGGGATCTGCTGTTCAGGGCAACCGCCGGGTGATTTTCGTGATTTCGGGCCTGCAAAGCGCCGCGGCGCGGGCGCAGGAATCTGAAGCTGTCGTCAATTGGGCCTTTCGTCAATTTGCCCAGCGTATGCTGGCCAAGAAAGGCACGCGTCTGGCCGAAGCTGATGTTTGGATGGGTGCACAGCCAAAAGTAGGCCTGGTGCCAGCCGAAGACATTTCAGCATTGATGCCGGTTTTGCAAACCGAAGGCAGCTCGGCTGAAGTGGTCTATACTGGACCGGTTCAGGCCCCAGTGGCCAAAGGCACCGAACTTGCGCAACTGCTTGTCACTTCACCAGAACTGGGCACGCAAAGCTTCCCATTGGTGGCCGAAACCGACGTTCCTCATGGCGGGTTCATGGCGCGCATTTCTACAGCAGCCAAAGCGCTGATCGACCTTATCAATCAGGGCCCTGCCGCAGCGAGCTAAGGCGCAGCAAAAGAAATTGGGGGCAGACCTGCCCCCAATTCAGGTGGTTTAGCCGACGTGGAACAACGTGTTAAAGAGCTTCGGATCGATGCTCTGAACCGCAAAAGTATCGCCCTCAGTCAGAACCGACACCGCATCATGGCTGTGCAGGCTTTCCTGATGGCTTGCAATCACGCGGAAATCGCCCACGCGCACATCCGCCAACAATTGTTCGCAGAAGAGACGCGCCGCATCTTCGACAAAGATCGGATTGGCCGCATTCAACTCGGCAAAGGCCTGTTCGTCCTCGCGCTTGACCATCACCTGTGTCTCTGTCGGCACGGCGGTGCGGCACGCGTCGATCAGATCTTCGAACCACAGGCAATCCACCGCATCTTCCAGGACCACCGAAATGCGCGCAACAGAGCGCTGCGAATGCGGGGTCGCCAGCTGACCGCGCGCGGCACGGGCGTGTTCGCTCAATTCCAGAGAGCACGGGCAGGTGGATGAATACACGTAATCCAGATGCATGATCTTGCGGCGCACACCGTCCTGTTCGATCAATTCCAGCGCGATGTCATAATACTGATATCCACTGAGACCTGACCGCAGGCTGTCAACGCGTACAGGGAAGGAAAACCGCATCTGAATGCGGGCGTCAAAGCTTTCCAGATCGGTTTTGTAGTCGTCCAGCGCGGCTTCGATCACGTCAAAACTAAAGCTGCGGTCGGCATGTTTGTAAAACGACCGCATGATGCGCGACATGTTGATGCCCTTCTTGTCAGCCTCAAGGCTGACCGTCCCGGTCACCGATGTCTCAAGCGTCAGATCGCCATTGTCGCGCGTCTTAAACTTGATGGGCAGACGGAAGTTCGAAATGCCAACATGCTGAATCTGCTGGTTGGCACCACGTATCAGGCTCGATGGTCCGTTCTGCAGGTCTGGCAAGCTGTCTTTGTAGGCCGAGTTCACCGAGAAACTCTCGGGGTAACGGCGTTCGAATGACGGATAGTTCGCCATATCGCCACCGGGCACCAACCTGGCCACGGATGGGTCCAGTTCGATGATATCGGTGGTTGATGCGGTTTCGGCCCAGCGGCGCAGCACGTTCAGTGCGGCCTCAGCCTCGTCGCGGTCGGGTATTGCGTCAAATTCGGGCGTATGAACATTCATAAAGTAGCCCCCCTTTCTGTATTGCAGACTTCAACATAAGCCTCGTCTGTCTGTTATCCAACTCTCCTCACGTATACGCGACCCACTGCGAAGTGGATCACCCAAATAGCGGTAATTTTGGCGGAATTTTCGTCATGATTTTTCAAAGTCAAAAGAGCGCGTGACACAATCATGCGGTGCCACGCTCACATCTCACGGCACCTTGTGTCCCGCGACAACAGGCGCGTTATGCGCCGGTCGCCACCTCAAGTGCCGCCAAAACGTCCGCGATCAAATCCGCTTCCGCTTCCAATCCGACAGACATGCGCACCAGGCCCGGCGTAATGCCCAACGCATCTTTTTGATCTTGCGGCAACCGCTGGTGCGTTGTGGTTGCGGGATGGGTAAAGATCGTCTTGGCATCGCCCAGATTGTTCGAAATCACAGCAACTTGGAGTGCGTTCAAAAACTTGAACGTCGCCTCCTGCCCGCCTTTGATCTCTAGCGACAGAACCGTGCCGCCTTGCCCACCCAATTGGCGCTGAACCAGCGGGTTTTGCGGATGTGTGGCCAGCCCCGGATAAATCACGCGGCTCAAGGCGGGATGCCCGTCCAAATGTTCGGCAATGGCCAAGGCAGAGGTGGCCTGCGCACGCACGCGCAAATCCATCGTTTCCAACCCTTTCAACATCACCCAAGCCGTGAATGGCGACATGGAGCCGCCGGTGTGCTTCATATAAGGCTCAACCGTTTTGCGGATGTATTCCCGGCTTCCAAGGATAATACCACCCAAGGTGCGCCCCTGCCCGTCGACATGCTTTGTGGTGGAATAAACCACCACATCAGCGCCTTGTGCGATGGCGTTGGAAAAGACAGGCGTTGAAAAGACGTTGTCGACAACAACAGTGGCCCCAACCGCATGGGCGAGGTTCGAAACACCTTCGATGTCGACAACTTCCAAAGTCGGGTTGGACATCGATTCAAAAAACACTGCCGTCGTGCCGGGCGTGATGGCGGCTTTCCAGGCGTCCAGGTCAGTTCCGTCAACGAACTCAACCTCTACGCCAAAGCGCGTTAGCACTTCTTCCAACACATACAAACACGATCCAAAAAGCGCGCGTGCCGATACAACCCGATCGCCCGCCTTCAGCATCGAGGTCAACGCACCTGACACCGCTGCCATGCCAGATGCGGTGGCAAAGCCATCTTCCGCACCCTCAAGCTGCGCCATCCGGTCTTCCAACATCCGAACGGTCGGGTTGCCATAACGCGCATAGATGAATTCATCGTCGCCCGCTTTTTCAAACCGCTGCGCGGCTTGTTCGGCGCTGTCATAGACAAACCCCTGTGTCAGAAAGATCGCTTCGCTCACTTCCCCGTATTGGCTGCGCCGAACCCCACCGTGAACGGCGGTTGTGCGTTTATCCCATGTGGTGCTCATGACCAACTCCATCCGTGACCTGCAAAAAGGGCCAGGCCAACAAAAAACCCCCAGACGCGGGTCAAGCGAAAGGAGGCTCTCGTCCTGACCTTTTAGCGAATTATTTTTCGTGGCCCGCAATCCGGTAACAAATCACCACGTCGTGCAAGCGGATTACGCCCGAAGGTGTTGCACGTCAACACCGTCACGAAGCTGTAACGAGAATTTCACCTAGATGTCATAGGCACAGGTCATAGGGCAGCCACAAGATGTGGTAGGGGCTGCTTATGTCGATCTTAAGGTTGAATGCAACATCTGACGGATTGGAACTGCATGGATCCGCTGGCGCACCCGGTTGGGCGATCCGCCGGGCGGCACGCGGCACAGGGCCGATGATCGTTCTGGTCCATGGCTATAAATACGATCCGGCCCGTCCCGCGCATAACCCACACAGCACCATATTTGCTGCGGCCAATCACGCCACGCGTGCCGATTACAAGCATTGGCCCCGGCATCTGGGTTTTGGTTTGGGCAATGACGCCGAAGGGCTGGCCGTGGCCTTTGGCTGGCGCGCCCGCGGCACGCTCTGGCAAGCGCAACGCCGCGCCGTATCTGCGGGCCGTCATCTGGCCCGCGCCATTCGCTTGCTCCACAAGGCAGCGCCGCACCGTCCGGTGCATGTGATCACCCATTCCATGGGCTCCGAAGTGGCCTTTGAGGCGCTGCAATCCTTGCCCGAAGGCGTTGTTGGCCGCCTTATCACACTGACCGGGGCCAGCTATCGCAGCCGCGCCGAAACAGCGATGCGTTCTCCTGCGGGCCGGACAGCTGAGCTGATCAATGTGGTCACGCGTGAAAATGATATCTTTGACCTGATGTACGAACGTCTGGTGGCCCCGCCACGCCGCCATGACACGGTGATTGGCGCAGGGCTGGATTTACCGAACGCGGTCACCTTGCAGCTCGACTGCCCCGCCACGTTGTTGCGGTTGGAAGCATTTGGCGCTCACATCGCAAAACCCGCTCGGCGCATTTGTCATTGGTCCGGCTACGCCCGCCCCGGCGCACTGCGCTTTTACAAGCGCCTACTGCGTCAACCCGGCAGGCTCAGCCTCAGCGATCTGCAAAACGCCCTGCCCCGCCAGCAAAGCCCACGCTGGTCACGGCTTGTTTCCTTCCCGCGCGGCAACCGCCCCTTGCCCTCCTTTGAAAAAGCGACATCCTAGACGGCATCCAAAATAACGGGAGCCCCAGATGATCGAGCTTTACTATTGGCCTACGCCCAACGGCTGGAAAATTTCCATCGCGTTGGAAGAGTTTGGCCTGCCTTACAACGTCAACCTGATCGACATCTCGGCCGGTGATCAATTTGATCCCGAATTCCTCAAGATCGGGCCCAACAACCGGATGCCCGTCATCACCGACCCGGACGGGCCAGATGGCGCGCCCATTTCCATCTTTGAAAGCGGTGCGATCCTACAATACCTGGCCCGCAAGCATGGGGCGTTCTACGGCGAAACCGAACGGGATCGCATCACGGTCGATCAATGGCTGATGTGGCAAATGGGCGGTGTTGGCCCCATGGCCGGGCAAACGCACCATTTCCTGAAATACGCGCCGCAGATGGGCCACGACATACCTTACGCCAAAGACCGCTATCGCGGCGAAACCAACCGGCTTTATGGCGTGCTCGATCGCCGTCTGGCCGAAGCGGAATATGTCGGAGGTGACTTTTATTCTATCGCCGATATGGCGATCTGGCCTTGGGCGTCGCTCTGGAAAGGGCAAGAACAGACGTTGGAGGATAAACCCAACCTAGCCCGTTGGCTCGACACCGTCAGCGCGCGTCCGGCTGTGAATAAAGGCCATGCGCTGGAATTGGAGCGGCGCAAAACCAAGCAGGACAAAGACGCCCAGAACAAGCTCTTTAAACAGGGGCAATAATCCAAAACTAAGCGCAAGAAGGCGCGTCAACGCGCCTTCCATCGGCTTTAAAGCCGATGCCCCCCAGCCGTCTCACTCCTTGGCCTTGTCGTCCGGCTCGATCAGATACGCCTGCAGCGCCGTGATCTGCCAGAACAAGATCGCCATCAGAACCACAGGAAAGCCGAAGGTTTCTATCTTCACCCAAGCATCCGTCGACATGGTGCGCCAAACGATCTCATTTGCCGCCGCAAGGCCCAGAAAGGTCCAAAAAAGCCGCCGGGTGAGGATCATCCAGCCTTCTTGGCGCATTGGCATCATCTCATTCAGCACAAGCGCCAACCAGCTTTGCCCCCGCAACAGCCCGATGCCCAACAGCAACGAGAAAAACGCATAAACGATGGTCGTCTTCATTTTGAAAAACCGCTCATCGTTGAAATAGGCGGTCAGCCCGCCGAAAAAGATCACCATGAAGGCAGTGAAAATCTGCAACCGGCTCAGCTTGCCGGTGAGCATCCACAAAATGCCCATCGCCACGAGCATGATCGGCACAAAGGCCAGCGTGGCCACGATAAACCCGGAATAGTCGGCGCCCGCGATGGTAAAGGTGTCTTCCTTCAGCCGCAGGTAAATCACGAAAAACGCGATCGGCGGTCCAAGTTCCAGCGCCTGCCGAAGCAGCGGATTGATCTCGCGTGGCTCAGCCATTGCGGCTACCCTCCAAATTCCACAATCACAGCGCCTGCCGCGATCAGGGCCATCAACGCCATCCGGCGCGGCCCAACCGTTTCTTTCAGGAATACATAGCCAATCACAGCCGCAAAAACAGTGGAGGTTTCGCGCAAAACCGCTGCTTCCCCAACTTTGTCGAGACGTGTGGCCATCATGATCGATCCAAAGCTGGCAAATGCCACAAACGCACCAATAACGCCGCGCACCATCAACGGCCCCGGCGCGGGCGGTGCCGCCATCCGGCGATACCGCAGGAGCGCGTAAACCGGGATGCAAAGCCCGTCGAGGAAAAAGAACCACGCCAGAAAGGTAAACGGGTTCTCCGTCGCGCGGATGCCATAGGCGTCATAGGTGGTGTAAAGCGCCACAAAAAGCCCTGTCGCCACTGCAAACATCATGGCCACAGGCAGCGTTTCGCGCTGTGTGACAAGGTTGCGCATGTTATAGGCGGCCAGCCCGTAAATCCCGGCCAGCAACACCCCCACACCCAGCCATTGCACCAGCGTGAAGGTCTCTCCGAAAAGGAAATACGCCCCGATGACGGTAAACAAAGGCCCGGTGCCCCGCACCACAGGGTAAACGACCGTATAGTCGCCCTTGGTGTAGGCCAAAGCTTGCAAGATCTTGTAGATCACATGGATGGCCATCACGCCCGCAAAAATCGGCCACATATGTGGCTCTGGAAAGGGCACAACAAACAGGGCAAAGGGCAACGCGATCAGCATATAGCTCACATCAATCGCACCGCGCGACAGCCACGGATCATGCCGCCCTTTTTGCAACGCCCCAAAGGCCGCGTGCAGCACCGCCGCAAGCAATGCCAGGATCAAGGCCAGCTGATGCCCGGCCTCCGTACCTTCAATAGAGGTGATCCACTCTGCCACGTTAATTGCCTTACTTCAGCGCACGCCACCCGATGTCGCGCCGGAAAAACCCTCCGGGCCAGTCGATCTGATCCACCATCGCATAGGCCCGCGTCGCCGCATCGGTGAGCGTGTCACCACGCGCCGTCACGTTCAGCACGCGGCCCCCCGTGGCCAAAACCGCACCACCTTTGGCCGTGGTTCCCGCATGGAAGACCATATTCTTGCTGTCCGCACGAAGACTGTCCAGCCCTTTGATCTCGCTACCTTTTTCGTAAGATCCCGGATATCCATCGGCGGCCATCACCACCGTCATCGCATGATCATCGGCCCAGTTGATCCGCATCTCTGCCAACCGGCCATCAGCGGCGGCATGCATAGCATCCAGCGCCTGCGCGCCAAGCCGCATCATGATCACCTGACATTCGGGATCACCAAAGCGCACGTTGAATTCCACCAGGCGCGGCGCACCGTTTTCGATCATTAGCCCAACATACAACACGCCCTGATACGGCGTGCCCCGCCGCTCCATCTCCGCCAGCACCGGGCGCACAATCTCGTCCATGGTCCGCGCGGCCACGTCATCGGTCAGCACCGGCGCCGGGGAATAGGCCCCCATGCCGCCGGTGTTCGGCCCGGTATCGCCTTCGCCCACACGCTTGTGATCCTGCGCCGTGCCCATAGGCAGGGCGTCTTCCCCGTCGCACAGCACAAAGAACGAGGCTTCCTCGCCCGTCATGAATTCTTCGATCACCACCTCAGCGCCCGCCGCGCCAAAGCTACCGCCAAACATATCGTCCAGAGCGTCCAGCGCCTGCGCCTCGGTCTCGGCCACGACCACGCCTTTGCCAGCCGCCAACCCGTCTGCCTTCACCACAATCGGCGCACCTTTTTCGGCAACATAGGCCTTGGCCGCCGCCGCATCCGTAAACCGCGCCCAGGCCGCCGTGGGCGCTTTGGCGGCATCACACACCTCTTTGGTAAAAGCTTTAGAGGCTTCCAGCTGCGCCGCCGCCTGATTGGGGCCAAAAACAAGGATGCCCGACTCGCGCAGCCGATCCGCAACCCCAGCCGCCAAAGGCGCTTCTGGGCCGACAATCACGAAATCGATGCTCTCTTCTTCGACAAAGCTGGCCACGGCGCTGCGGTCTTCGATATCAAGTGCTGCGCATTCCGCAATCGCAGCGATGCCCGCATTGCCCGGCGCCACGATCAGACGATCACATTTCGGGTTCTGCAATGTGGCCCAGGCCAGCGCATGTTCACGGCCACCGCCACCCAGAATAAGTATGTTCATCGCAGATCCCCTTACCATTTAATGGGGCATAGATCGCATTCCCGAAAGCGGCGCAAGATGCGTGACCTCCGGAACCGGGCAGGATATGGTTTGTCCATGGACCTTCTAGACGACGACACCGGCCCCGACGCCACCAATTCGCCCGAGTTTTCCGTCACCGAAATCTCCGGCGCGATCAAACGCGTGATCGAGGGCGAGTTCTCCCATGTTCGGATACGGGGCGAGATTGGCCGCGTATCCCGCCCGCGGTCAGGGCACCTCTATCTGGATCTCAAAGATGACCGTTCGGTGATCTCGGGCGTCATCTGGAAAGGGGTGGCGTCACGCCTGCAAACCCAGCCCGAAGAGGGGATGGAGGTCATCGCCACCGGGCGCATCACGACCTTTGGCGGACAATCCAAATACCAGATCGTGATCGAAGAGATTGCCCCCGCTGGCATGGGCGCGCTCATGGCGCTTTTGGAAAAGCGCAAAGCCGCCCTTCAGGCCGAAGGGCTTTTTGCCGAAGAACGCAAGAAAGCCCTGCCCTATCTGCCCGAAGTGATCGGCGTCGTCACATCGCCCTCCGGCGCGGTCATCCGCGACATCCTGCACCGGCTGCGCGACCGCTTCCCGCGCAAAGTGCTGGTCTGGCCCGTGGCCGTACAAGGCGCGGCCTGTGCGCCAGAAGTGGCGCGCGCGATTGCTGGCTTCAACGCGCTGACACCGGGCGGGGCATTGCCCCGGCCTGATCTTCTGATCGTGGCGCGCGGCGGTGGCTCTGTGGAAGATCTATGGGGTTTCAACGAAGAGGCCGTGGCCCGCGCCGCCGCCGCCTCTGAAATTCCACTGATCTCGGCCGTCGGACACGAAACCGACACGACGTTGATTGATTTCGTGGCCGACAGACGCGCGCCCACGCCAACGGCCGCAGCCGAAATGGCGGTGCCCGTGCGCCATGAACTGCTGGCCTGGACCAACAGCACGGGCGCGCGCCTGACAAGCCTGCTCAGCCAAACGCTCGAACGCCGCAGCCAACGCCTGCGCGACCTCGCCCGCAGCCTGCCCCGCCCCGAGGCCCTGCTGGATGGCCCGCGCCAACGGCTCGATATGCTGGCTGACAAACTTGGCCCCGCGCTCATCTCAGGCGTGCAGCACCGCAAAGTGGCCTTGGCCAATCGCGCAGGCGTGTTGCGCCCCGCGCTCCTGGGCACCGCCCTGCGCACCGAACAGCGTAGGCTCGATCAGGCGGGCACCCGCCTCGCTCCGGCCCTGGCCGCGACCGCGGCCCGCCACCGCGACCGCCTGGCCAACCGCACCGCCCGTTTTGAACCGCACCTGCTGACCACAGACATCACCGACAAACGCACAGCCCTCACGGCGCAAACCGACCGGCTGGCCCGCGCCATGGACACGCGTATTACCCGCATGCGCGACAGCCTCGACGCCAAAGCCCGCCTGACCGAAACGCTCAGCTACAAATCCACCCTCGCCCGCGGCTATGCGGTGGTCCGATCCGAAACCGGTGTGATCTCCGATACCGCCAGCGCCAAAGCCGCCCCACATCTGGACATTGAATTTGCGGATGGCACGATCACTTTGGGCGCGGCGACAAAACCTGCGCCCCGAAAAGCAAAAACAGCGCCCCCCGAACAGGGCACGCTGTTATAGGGCTTCGCCCTCTGCGCCTTTGGCGCATTCACCCAGAGTATTTTACATCCAAAAGAAGCCCCGCCCCGGTCTTCTTTTGGAGAAAAGTACTCCGGGGTGTGGGGCAGCGCCCCACTGGCGAGACGTAAACTCCAGGCTCACACGCCGACTTTGGGGCCAAGGCACAGCATCTCTTCGTCCGCGTTTTGCGCCTCATAGAGGATATCTGCATCTCCTGCGCCAACAAATGAGGCGATCAATCCGTTGTTGCCGAGTTCAAAAGTCCAGCACTGCGGATTGGCTTGTTGATCTTCATAAACAAAACAGATCGTTGGCCCGTCGTTGTACCAATAGCCGTCTTTGCATTCACCATCGAGGAATGACCAGGTCACACGGCGGTTTTCGCGGTACACTTCAGCGCCATAGCGTTGGCCGTTTTGGCTATAAAACAGGGTCTTATCGCGGGTATAGGCGTCAAAGGCCTCTGCGCTCATCGGATCGGCAAAAAGAGGCGCAGCCAACGTCATTGACAGCGCAGATATCAGGGCGGACATAAGGTAACTGGTCATGCGCGCAATGTGGCATGAACCTTTGGCACCCGCCAGCCTCGCGCAGACGTGTGGCAACGGCCCGCTCAGGTGCGGAATGGCGTCTGAGATGTCGTTTTTTGCCCTATTGGCAGACGCGTGTCCTGATACCCCTGCGCCACCAAGACAAGGAGAGTCGGATGGCGCTCGATCATTCAGGTGACAACCGTAAAGGCGTTTGGAAAAAAGCACCCGGCAAAGGCCGTGTGCGCACAAAGGGGCGTGCGCTTCTGGATGACGCATGGGCTGAAGTTCAGGAGCTTTTGGGCGATCTCCCGCGGCGCCGGGATCTGCTGATTGAGCATTTGCACCTGATTCAGGATCGCTATGGCCATCTGTCTGTCGCGCATTTGCGCGCTCTGGCCGAAGAGATGCGTCTGTCCATGGCAGAAGTTTACGAAGTCGCCACCTTTTATGCCCATTTCGATGTGGTCAAAGAGGCGGACACGCCGCCGCCTGCGCTGACCATTCGGGTCTGCGATTCCCTCTCTTGCGAAATGGCTGGCGCACAACAGTTGAAATCCGCGCTCGAAGATGGGTTGGACCCGTCCGAGGTACGCGTCTTGCGCGCGCCGTGCATGGGCCGTTGCGACACTGCTCCTGTGCTTGAGATTGGCCACAATCACATCGATCGCGCCACGCCGGAAAAGGTGCAGGCGGCGATTGCCGCGGGTGCCACCCACGCCCATGTGCCCGCGTATGAAACCTATGCGGAATATGCCGCAAATGGTGGTTACGAGACCCTGGCAGCTTTGCGCGCAAGTGGCGATTGGGAAGAGGTACAGGAACGCGTTCTATCCTCTGGTCTGCGCGGCCTTGGCGGCGCGGGCTTTCCATCCGGGCGCAAATGGGGATTTGTGCGGGCAAATGAAGGGCCCCGCTATCTGGCCGTAAATGGGGACGAGGGCGAGCCCGGCACCTTCAAAGACCGCTACTATCTTGAACGCACGCCACATCTCTTCCTCGAAGGCATGTTGATTGCCGCTTGGGCGGTCGAGGCCGAGACCTGCTTTATCTACATGCGCGATGAATATCCGGCGGTGCTTGAGATTTTGCGCCGCGAGATTTCAGCGTTGGAAACAGCGGGTGTTGTTGCGCCCGGCTATATCGACCTGCGTCGCGGCGCAGGCGCTTATATCTGTGGCGAAGAAAGCGCGATGATCGAAAGCATCGAAGGCAAGCGCGGCCTGCCGCGTCATCGCCCGCCTTTCGTGGCGCAGGTGGGGATTTTTGACCGCCCGACGCTGGTGCACAACGTTGAGACCCTGCTTTGGGTGGCGCGTGTCTGTCGTGAAGGGCCAGAGGTGCTCAACAGCACCGAAAAAAACGGGCGCACCGGCCTGCGCTCGTATTCCATCTCGGGGCGCGTGGCCAAGCCGGGTGTCTATCTGCTGCCTGCTGGCTCGACCATCACAGATATTATTGAAGCCGCTGGCGGCATGGCCGAAGGTCATGTGTTCAAGGCTTACCAGCCCGGCGGCCCCTCCTCCGGCCTCTTGCCGGCCACGATGAACGACATCCCGCTGGATTTTGACACGTTGCAACCTTACGGCACCTTCATCGGCTCTGCTGCTGTGGTGGTTCTGTCGGATGCGGATCGGGCGCGCGACGCCGCGCTCAACATGCTGCGCTTTTTCGAAGACGAAAGCTGTGGCCAATGCACGCCGTGCCGTGTGGGCTGTGAAAAGGCGGTCAAGCTGATGCAGGAAGACAGCTGGGATCAGGATTTGCTGGGCGAGATCTGTACCGCGATGGCGGATGCGTCGATCTGTGGCTTGGGTCAGGCCGCGCCGAACCCGATCCGCCTGACGATGAAGCATTTCGCAGACGAGCTGTAAGGCACTCGACCGTTCAACAAAAAACGGGCCGTTTCTGCGGCCCGTTTTTTTGTGTTCAAGTTCTGAATTTAGCAGCTTAATCCCAGCAGCTCACCAGCACAGTCATGTCCCGCGCGCGTGTGCCCAAATCAACCGTGTTGATCGGCACTGAACTGTCTGCCGAGGCCAGCGCAACGCCTGCGCCTTGCAAGACAGCGTCAATCGCCGCGCCATTGGCCGCGAATTGCACATCTTCCGGCAGGCTGCGCCCCAGCGCCGTGCTGGGCAGGAGCATCCCCAAAACACCGCCGCCCGCATCCAGAACAGGCCCGCCCGCATCACCGGGCAATGTCACCATCGCCAGCCGCTTGCGTTCGGTGTTGCCGGTGAGGTCTTTCAAATCACTGAGGTTGCCAAAGGTCATCGAGGGCGCGCCCAGCACCCCTTCATACGAGAACCCGGCCACCGCCACATCGGAACCCAGCCGCGGCACACCCGCGCTAAAGCTGGCGACAGCGCGCGGCGCCAAAGGCTCTGCCGGGCGCAATACCGCAATCCCGCGCGCGTTGTCGCTGGCGATTACGCTCGCTGGCGTGTCTTCGTCCAGGGTGATGCGACTACAGCTGCCAATGGCATCCGTTGTCGTCACCACAACACCGCGCCCGTCCACGAAAAAGCCGGACCGCGACAGGCGCGGCTTGCGGATGGTCAGACCAGACACCAGATCAATCGCCTGACCGCTGGCATCCGCATCGCTGGGCGCAAGCACAGCGGAAGAGGTTTCAAAGCTCTTCTCCATCTCGGCCAAAAGCCGGGTGCGCGCATCTTCGTCCCCTGCAGGCCACACCAGCGTAAAGCCTTTCACCTGTCCGTCCACCAGCCGCGCAATGGTTTCCGACACGATCTGCCCGTTTTCCCCCTTCAGGCGGAAAGAGCTGTCGCGCCGTTCGCGCGGGCCATCCAGCGGTACAATGTCGAGCGTTTGCATGATGTCATACAGGCCAAAGAGCGTGTTCTGGTTGCCCTCCTGGCTGATCAACAAAACTTTGGACCCATCCGGCCCCGCATAATGGGCAAAGGGGTAATCGTATTTCTCAAACGCGACGCGCGCCGTTGGCATCATCACAGCAACACCCGCGCGCGCGTCCTGCACCATGGCCAGATCCAGATCTTCCAACACGGCGTTATATTGCCCCAGCAAAGCGGCGCGCTGCGCGGTTGTCAAAACGCCGGTCTCGTCAAATCCGTTAGCCCCCTGCCACGCAGCCATTGACCCGCGTGTGCCGCGCCCATAGGCGCCATCAATCGCGCCGCGGTAAAACCCGGCCCATTGCAAAGCCACCTGCAGCGCCTTCTTTTCGTCCCGTGTGAGCTGCGCTTCACTGCGCCGCGCCTCGGCGGGCGTTTCATCCGGCACGATCAGCTCGGCTTCGACTTGCGGCGTCTCCTCGGCCACCTGTGTGGCTTGCGTGCTTTGGGTTGCCGCGGCCAGATCGTTCAGCACCGATGCCCCCACTGGCCAAAACTGCTGTTGCAGGCGAGAGGCTTCGACAAGGTAACTGTCGCGCGCAATTTCGCGGGCGTTGCGATAGCTGCGTAAAACACGCTCCGCTTCGTCGCGGGTGTAGGGCCCCAGCGCGATACCGTACCATCCCGCCCCCAGCGCAAACCCGTTCACATCCGGCAAGCGGCTTGCAAAAATTCTGGCCCGGTCGGTTGCTGTGCGCAAATTGGGTTGCGCTTCGATCTGCACAAAGAACGCATCATTTTGTTGTGCCGAAACCAATTGCGAATGCGACAACAGCGCCACGCTGATCAAAACCGCGGCACAAACGCCCTGCAGCCACCGTAAAAACATGCAAATATCCCCAATTTTTTTCCTCTTTAGACGGGGATGCGCGCGAGGAAAATGGGTGAAAACCAGTAACACGTCAGGTGTGACGTCGCAGTGACGCAATTGACCCCGGCGAGCGGCCCTCATAGGTAGGCGCAAATCGATGCATTAGGACGTACCATGGCGCAGCCAGACCAGCCCCCCCGCTCGTTTCAGGAGATCATCCTGCGGCTTCAAACCTATTGGGCCACCAAAGGCTGCGCGATCTTGCAGCCCTACGACATGGAAGTGGGCGCAGGCACCTTCCACCCGGCCACTACATTGCGCTCGCTCGGCACCCAACCATGGGCCGCCGCCTACGTGCAGCCCTCGCGCCGCCCCACCGATGGCCGCTATGGTGAGAACCCCAACCGGTTGCAGCATTATTTTCAGTACCAGGTGCTGATCAAACCTTCGCCCCCCGATCTGCAGGAGCTCTACCTCGGGTCGCTCGAAGCCATCGGCATCGACATGACACTGCACGACATCCGCTTTGTGGAAGACGATTGGGAAAGCCCGACGTTGGGCGCTTGGGGTCTGGGCTGGGAAGTTTGGTGTGACGGTATGGAAGTCAGCCAGTTC
>JABSSA010000128.1 GCA_013214665.1 Paracoccaceae bacterium | reverse complement strand
TCCTACCACCCCAGCCACTTCTTTCTTGCATGATTGAGTGATGCCCCGAGGGGTCAGAGCAGGCGGAAAATGCCCCCAAAACTGCCCCTGTTGGAGGGTGTGTGTTCTCTGAGTGGGTCTAGCCAAAATTACGTATGAGTAATCGAGGTAGGCTAAGTAAGGAAGGGGGAGAAGAGCCCCCACCTAGAGGTCCAGCACGGGTCTTACGGGTGGAACGGGTGCATGGGTCTCCACAGCCAGAGAGCCTTGGGAAGGGAAAATACGTATAAGTAATGGAAGGTAAACTGCTAAGGAGAGAGAGTGGGGATACCTGCCCCCGAAAAGGCTAGGAGAGGACTATGACAGAGATACAGGACCCCTGGCACTCCAAACCCCCTAGACGTCCATCGATGGTCTGATCACCCAGAGGTTAGGAGGGTAGTAGAGAGGGTGTGGGGACCAAAAAAGCAGTCGTTTAGCTCTAACGCAACCAATGGCAGGAACGAGCCCACAGCACCGGGTACTGCAGTATGCATGAATGACCGCTAATCCGCTTTTGGAGGCGCAAGCCAGCTTAAACATCCAAACTGGAAATTGAATGTGTCCATACGAGTTCCAAAGCATTCTGGTACCCGTCCCGATGACGCCTAGGCAAACGCCTTCTTGCGGTTTTGTGCGATGCGCGGGGCTGCAAACGCGGTGAAGCGGCGAGCCATGGGGCACTTGTGTGCGCGTGGTGACACAATTAACTAAACCGGAAGATCGGCGCCCTCGGGCGGATCAAAGCACGGGACCAGTTGTGGATCGCTGTCACCGTCAAACACTGGTAGCGGTCAGACGCCTTGCCCCGCCTGCATCGCCAAGCGACATGGTGAACGCCTTTGTTGTCTGTGCAGAGCAAACAATCATGGGAATAAGCGCAATTTCACACCATGTCGCATACGGGAAACTGGGCAGGACATCAGGATTTGCGGAAAGCTGATAGAGATCAGTGGCACCCAAGGTCGGACTCGAACCCGCACGCCCGCAAAGGTGGGGGATTTTGAATTCTGTCAATATTCAATAAAAACATGAGCTTGCCCAAAAATACCCCCAGAAACAAGCTAAGAACATACAGCGAAACCGGGAGTAAGTTCATTTTATCGGCGTTCGGCGCATTGTGACAAACAGCAGGCTTCGTCGACCAAAGTGGCAATTTCTGTGAATCAAAACTCTTTATTGTCAGCGTCACTGTTACACCTCGTGGTATCAACGCTGTGTTGCTTGAAAACAGAGACGAAACCCGCCAGTCTTCGTCTGAGACTTGTCAACTGTTTGTAACTTAATTTCTACGCTCTGCTTCGAAACCAGATTTAGGCATTCCTGAGAGTTGGCCGAGGGTTTCGGCTCAGTCGCACAGAGTGTTGAGCACAAAAATGGAGCCCCGATGTGACGCAAGTATTTGAAACGATTGAGGCAAATCAACTGACCTCCATTTTTCCTGAGACGGTTCTAACGGCCAGTGGTCCGCAGACTATCATTGCTGAGTTTGGGACGCAAAACACTTTCACAATTTCGCAGGCGAACGCAAACGCTCTTGGTTTGAGCAGTACAACGGTTCGAGGCGATGTTTTTCGCTTCGACGTTCAGTTCGGCCAGTCATACGCAGCGTCAATTGCAATTTTGGGAGCTGGCGGAGGTACGCTGCCCGACGTTGGTTTTGTGGTGGCCGGTGACAACAATTCGGCTAAGAACGGCACAATCCTGAATTCGGCATCGTTTACGAATATCCAAGTCTCAAATGCCTCTACGACCAGTTACACTGAATTTGAATTCTCTGCAGCAGGACATGACTACGTCTATGCGTTCGTTTATGCCTCTGCTTCGGACACAGGCACTTATTCTGTGAGCTTTGCCAACAGCTTGGCCGACCTAGGCGATGATGTCGTTCCGGGAACGTCTGGCGATGATGTGCTACAAGGCTATCGAGGTGATGACATGATCTCTGGTGGGGACGGTCAGGACACGGCTGCCTATGTCAACACCGACGACAAGTACATTGTTGAGATTGGCGGGGAAATCAAAGTTCTAGACAAGACGACAAATGAAGGAGTCGATACGCTGCTAGATATGGAGACCATCCAGTTTGACGGGCGGACATTTGATCTGTCAAAATTCGACAGCGGCGCGACTTTGAGCAAAGCGCAATTTACCAGCTTTACAGAAATGTACATCGCGTATTTTAACCGGGCGCCGGACGCTGCTGGGTTGCTATTCTGGGCAGACGCTTTCGCAACTGGAACATCGATCGAAACAATTGCCGCCCTTTTTGCAGGTTCCCCAGAAGCCCAGGCGCTGTTCTCGTCGAACGCGGGTTCTTCTACCTTCGTGGAGGCGATCTATCTCAATGTCCTGGGGCGAGCTTCTGACCCGGCAGGGAAGGCTTTCTGGGTTGGAGTTCTCGATCAGGGCACGGTATCTCAAGGGACATTTGTACTTGAAATCTTGAAAGGTGCGCGCGCACCTGCTGAACTAGGGTCGGACCCGGGCTTCATTGCGCAGAAAGCTGCAGATGTAGCATTTCTAAACGCTAAGGTTGATATCGGATTGTACTATGGCGCCCATCTAGGCATGAGCGATGTGAACGATGCGCGGAGCGTCATGCAACTAGTAGATGGTACCCAGCAGGGCTTTGACGCCGCTGAAGCCCAAGCGCTCAACTTTGCCATCAACGGGGATGCGTACAAGTTTGATGGTACGGGCGAGTTAGTCCTAAGGGTCACCGGCGTTGCCGATGATCCGGTGGATCCGTTTATTCTCTAACCCATTCAGAGGAGTGATGCGATGGTAATCCCCCCGAAACTTAGGGGTGCGCGGAAGTAGAATTTTCTCAAATGATGAAAGAGGAGATTCTGAAGAAAAAGTCAAAGTACAGCGACGCAAAGATAGTGGCGATCCTGAAGCAGGCGGAGAAAGGTGTGCCGGTGTCTGATCTGTGCCGCGAACATGGGATGAGCAGCGCGAGCTTTTACAAGTGGCGATCCAAGTATGGCGGCATGGACGCCAGCCTGATGGCACGGATGAAAGAGCTGGACGAAGAGAACAAGCGGCTCAAGAAGATGTATGCTGAGAAAAGCATGCAGAACGATTTGCTGAAGGAAGCGCTTGGAAAAAGTGGTGAGGCCATCCCTGCGCAAGGAGATGGCCGAATCGGCGGTGCGGTTTCGATCTGCCAGTATCGCTTTGGCGTGTCGGACGTTTAGCATCAGTGAGACCTGCTATCGGTATCAGCCCAAGCTGAACGATGAGAACGAGCTGATCGCGGATTGGCTGTTGGCTCTGACGACTGCGAAGAAGACCTGGGGTTGCGGCCTGTGCTTCTTGCACCTGCGGAACGTGAAAGGCTTCAAATGGAACCACAAACGCAACTACCGCATCTATCGTGAACTGGAGTTGAACATGCGGATCAAGCCCCGCAAACGGTTGCAACGCGAGAAGCCAGAGCCGCTGGCCGTGCCTGAAGCGCCGAATGAGGTCTGGTCAATGG
Source organism: Paracoccaceae bacterium (assembly GCA_013214665.1). GTDB lineage: Bacteria > Pseudomonadota > Alphaproteobacteria > Rhodobacterales > Rhodobacteraceae. Next base: position 1,514 of record JABSSA010000128.1, on the reverse strand, counting down.
ACTTCATGGCGGATCAGCTTGCTGACGGCCGTTCGTTCCGCACGCTGAACGTGCTGGATTACTTTAATCGTGAAGGCTTGGCCATCGAGGTCGACTTCTCACTGCCGTCAGAACGCGTCGTGCGCACCCTGAACCAGATCATCGCGTGGCGCGGGAAGCCGTTGGCCATTCGCGTGGACAATGGCCCGGAATACGTCAGCGGTCGGCTCCAGACCTGGGCCGAGGAGGCCGGGATCGGTTTGATCTACATTCAACCGGGCAAGCCGCAACAGAATGCCTATGTCGAGCGATACAACAGGACTGTGCGCACGGAATGGCTTGGGCGGTATCACTTCAACAGCATCGAAGAGGTCCAAGAACACGCCACACGATGGCTATGGACATACAACAATGAACGACCAAACATTTGGATCGGTGGCATGACACCGATACAGAAATTGAAAGCAGCTTAGATTCTACTGAAGCGCCCCTCCAAAAATGGGGGAATTACCCTCCCAACGGGTACAACGGGTCTGTGAGTGTTGGCAGTGCGGGTTGGCATCGCCACAGGCGGATCAAAAGCAGGAGCGGGTCAGAGCCAGTCGAAGTCCACACCGTTGGCGTCCCGACGACGATCGTCCTCTAGGTTATCGGCACGCTCACCAGGAGCGAGATGTTCCACCTGCGTTCTTGACTTTTTCGTAAAAGTAGAGTTAATCGCGCGCCCCGCACCTAAGGCGCGTATTTAGCAAAGGAGTTCCTACCCGCGCTTCAATGCCCGGTTCCGGGATGAGTTCCTGAACGGCGAAATCTTCTACAGCCTGCGTGAGGCCCAAATACTGATCGAACAATGGAGGAAACACTACAATACAAAACGACCACACAGTGCTCTGGGCTACCGCCCACCCGCCCCGGAAACCATCGTCCAGATGGACCAAATGCCGGCCATGCACTAACAATCAAATTGGACCACTCAAGTGGGGCTGACCACCACGAAGATTTTGATCTTGCTCGACACTTGAGAGAGGAGAACTGCTGTTGCGTATGCAATTATTCCACCTTGCTGCTGCCCACCATACTTTTCGTGTATATCGCGACGCCGAGAATAGCTTTGGCCCTCAATAAACATGCGAAAGTGCTCCTCTCTGGATCAGTAAGCGAGAACATTAACGTTCCCAGACTGGATCACCATCCACTTACTTGTCGCTCCCCGGCGTAGGAAGGCTGTAGTCCCGCCTCAGATTCCGCCCTGTCCGCGCCTCAACGGCTTCTAGGCGATCCACATACCCATCACAGCGAGGAGCGTTGAGGTTGTTCTCGATGTAGACATCCCACCAAACTTCTTGCGCCAATAGTAATACGTCTTATCCGAAATCCCCGACTTCCGACACGCACTCACAACGTCCAAGCCATCATGCAAATGCACATCGATCTCGCGCAAAAGCTTCAACGCATCTTCATCCGAATACCGCTTCCAAACCATCTTCATCCCCTCCTGTGACACTGAAATAGTGGCCCAGTTTTACGGGGCTAAG
>JABSSA010000127.1 GCA_013214665.1 Paracoccaceae bacterium | reverse complement strand
CTGCAGAGGCCTTTGATCAGCCTGACAGCGTTTTGGCTAAGGCAGACCATTGTTCAGTTTGAACGCTGAAGGTCGGCTGAGCGGACAAAGCGGCTTATCGTCCTGCGATGGCCGATGTCAGGTCTAGTGGCCTAAGCAGCCGCTTTCTATCACCGCTAAGGCATGGTAGAAGCCAGCATGTCTTTGACAATGAACCACGTACATCACTTCGCTCACTTTGCATGGGGCGGAAAGGCGTACGCGGAATAGGCTGAGACCTTTCTTTAGGACCCCACCGATTGGAGTGGGGTTACTGCTCCTTCGGCAAAACAAGGAGCACAGTATGACAACAAACAAAACCAATGATGACGCCAGCCAGATAGCCGAGAAAGGGTTAGCAGCAGACATAGTCATACGAGCAGTTGAACCGGAAGATGCGCCGGGCGTGACGGCTTTGATGAACCTGCCTGGTTATCGATGGGGCACAATGCGGCTGCCTCACCAAAGTGTCAGCACAACGCGGCAAAAGATGTCGACGAGCGGACCCAATTTCGTATGTCTCGTGGCTTCCTCGAAAGAAGAGATAGTTGGAATGGCCTCACTAACACGTTTTGAAGGGCGCAGGTCACATGTCGGTGCTGTCGGCATGGGGGTTCACGATGCTTACGTCGGTATTGGACTTGGAACGCGTTTGTTGACGTCACTGCTTGAAGTGGCCGACGATTGGTGGGCGTTGCGTAGGATCGAATTGACCGTGAACGTGGACAACGGTCGCGCTATTGGTCTCTACGAACGCATGGGGTTTGAACGAGAAGGTGTGTTGCGAGACTATGCTTTTCGCGGTGGTGCGTTCGTTGATGCCGTCAGCATGGCACGCTTGGCGAACGTGCCACGGTCTGCAAAGAGTAGCGACGTATGATCAACACTGTCCGCCTGAACCTAAGGTCGTTTCGCAATGATGATCTTCACCAGGTCTCAGAAACCCTCGGCGATCCGAAAGTTATGGCGTTCAGTGACGATGGCGCGCTTGATCATGCAGCTTGCCGCGAATGGTTGAGGCGCGCGATACAAACCGCCACAGATCACAGCCTGCCCCTGATGCTGGCCATTTGCTTGAAATCGGACGGGCGGCTGATTGGATACGTTTCACTCGCAAACGATCCTCAACGGGTAAGCGCGTGCGAAGCAGAGCTCGGTTTCCGTTTGGTCCATGATTGCTGGGGTCGCGGGATTGCGACCGAGGCCGCACAGGCCATGGTCGTGCATGCAACAGGCCTTTCAGGGACGAAACGTATTGTAGCAATTGTCGATCCAAACAACCGACAATCAGTGCGCGTCTTGCAGAAGATCGGCATGACATATGAAAGGGACGTCATGTTCGAAGGCTACGACTATCCCGACCATAGGTTTAGCCTAGAATTGGCCGCGGCGGCGCATTGATCACTTCGGCGGGTAGAAGATAGCTCCCGGTAGGTATGCGCGCGGTAAGTCCATGCCGACGGGCAATGCTCGCCCTGTTTCGAGGTGATCTGGCAAGAGATGCGTGTGAGGCCCATCAGGTGATTTCGCGTCAGGCGGAGGGATCTGTCCCTGCACTTCGATGCGTCCAAGCGCACTTTCGACAACACGTGTCGGGCTTTCAGCGACCAATGGACCAGCGATCATGGGTAACGCCTGCGGAAACGTGAGCCCCGTTGAACCATTGAGCGCCTCTCGCGCTGCTCCTTCAGCCAATCGGACACAGAAACGACCTTCCTTTCGGCCCAACCCAAGATCGTAGAGCTTTGCATTCTGCTCTTGCACTAGAGCATCGGTATCCGGACCTAAGTCCGCGACGCCAGAAACCATAGACAGGCGCCCGCGTTCTCGTTTGACCGCAAGAACAATCCGAGGCTCACGCCCCCAGTCGGGGGGATCAAACGTGAGCGCGCGAATGTCATCGTTGATTTTCACCCGTAATGCGCCGTTCTGCGTGTAGGCGGTGATGTCGTCACCATCGACGTGCACCTCAACTTTATCGCCCTGAGCAGCCGTGAATTCAGCGACGGCTCCGACAAATCCGATGACCCAGGTGCCGCGTCCGGCCTCCAGCGTTGAGGTAACAAACGCGCGTACATCGTCTGTAGTCCAAGGCAGCCTGCGACACGTGACACCCAGCTCTTTCAGACGCACGGGTATTTGCTCCCACACCTCTTGCCGCGCTTGTTCCGACTGCACGCGCCAACCGTCCATTTCTTCGCCGGTACGTCCACAGCCCAAGCACCAGCCTGTGGCTTCATCGAGTTTGCATATGCCTG
>JABSSA010000126.1 GCA_013214665.1 Paracoccaceae bacterium | reverse complement strand
CAGAACCACCTGCAACGCGTCAACAGAAAGCTGGGTCGACACGCCAGGGATCGCCTCAAGCTTGTCGAGCGTACCGCCAGTGTGACCCAAACCGCGCCCGGAAATCATGGGAACACGTGCACCGCACGCCGCCAAGGCAGGTGCAAGCACAAGGCTCACACAATCGCCAACCCCGCCGGTAGAATGCTTGTCGATCACCGGCGCACCATCGCCCCAGTTCAGTACATCGCCACTGTTGCACATCGCCAGCGTCAGGGCCGTGCGCGCTTGTTTGTTCAATGGTTTCAGACAGATCGCCATCGCAAATGCCGCAGCCTGTGCGTCGCTGATAGACATGTCAGCCACCCCTTGGGCGAACCACGACAACGCGGCCTCTGACGGCATTTGCCCGTTCCGCAGCTGGGCAAGAATGTCGCGTGCGTTCAGGTCTGTCACGCGTCTTTCTCCAGGTGAGACTGGGTGAATGCTCCGGGAAGAAGTTCGGCCAGCGTCATGCTCATTTCCGTCCCGGAATCGGTCGCCATAGTGACGACAACATCGCCCTGACCAAATTCACGGAGTTTCTGACGACACCCGCCGCAAGGTGGCACAGGATCAGGTGAGCCCGCGACAACATAAACCTCGGCAATCTCTGTTTCGCCCGACATGATCATCGCCGCAATGGCACCGGCCTCGGCACACGTGCCTTCGGGGTAAGCCACATTTTCCACATTGCACCCGTTATAGATCTTGCCCGATGCCCCGCGAACGGCCGCGCCGACCTGAAATTGGGAATATGGGGCATAGGCCTTTGCCATCGCATCCAAGGCGGCCTGTCTCATCGGGGTAGTCATGTTAGCGGTCTCATTTTTGATTCAGACAGCTACATTGATCCATTGCGCCCCGAAATGGAACCGAGAATTTGCGGCAATTCGTATGTTCAGCGATCACCTTTTTGGGCAAACTTCCCGCGAGATTGCAGAGGCCACTACGCCCACCGCAATTGGAATATCCAGTAAGGATATGAGGTTACACCAGAGTTTTAAATGCACCGGGCAAGGACACTTCAAGCAACTCGATGTCATCACTTGGTGATGACAATTTGGTTTTCATGCCGGGTGGCACAACAAACGCATCCCCGGGTTCCAATTGGTACGCGTCACGCCCTTCGCCTTCGAGGGTGACTTGCCCCTCCATCACAAAGGTAAACAGGATGTCCGCTGTGTGCGATCGCCAATCGGGTTCGCCTTCGCCACGCCGGATCACATGGACCCCCGCAACCTCGCCGGTGTGTTCGCAAATGGTTGTATCGCGGCTCTGATATCCCGGCAGCCTGAACGACGACCAAGCCGCTTCGTCCTTTTTGTGATGCACAAAACGCTGCCCTTGAAACACGCGTTCCGGATTGGCCGGGCCGTTTGGCAATTCCATGTCGTGATCAATTGTCGTGACATGCTCCGCAGGCACACCGATTTCGATTACTTCGATGTTGTCGCTCGCGTAAAGCACCCGGTGCCGAATTTCGGGCGGCTGGATCACGCAATTGCCCGCATACAGCCGGAAAGGTTCACCCTGATCTTCGTAGACCAGGTCGACCCAGCCTTTGTAGCAAAAGATCAACTGAAATCCGACCGTATGATAGTGCACCATGTCCGGAACAGGCCCGCCATCCGGGATACGGATGTGGCTCGCGATGATTGATCCACCCAGCCGGTCAGGGATCAGATCGCGATAATGCATCCCGGCACGTCCAATCACCCATGGCGCCTGATCTTTCAGGCGTCGCACGACAAACGAATGCACTGTGCTTGGCATCACCACAGGCTCGTGCAGAGCGACAATCTCAACTTTCGTTCCATTTGGTGCAGTCAATGCGCGCGCGCCATCGGCAAAGCTGTCAGGGTCTTCGCAAAGAATGCGTATCGTGCCTGGATCTTCCGTCGCATCGGCATCCACCCGAACGCGCAATCCGTGGCCCGAGAAGACCGCAACTTTCGGATCATCCGCCGGATAGATCATATCCATACGCATACCCAACGTCTTTGTAAAAAACGGAATATCGTCGCGCAGCTCTTTCGTCGGCAAACGAACTTCGGCCTGGATAGTGTTCATGCGATCCTCCCTTTGGGGTGACTTAACGCTGACGGGACCAAAGATGCAATCAGCCTTGGTTGCGATTTGTTTCAAAGCCTCGCTTGGCGTCGGCAGAAAAATAGTTTAACGTTAAACAAATTTCATTTGCATCGGAATGTGCCATGTCAGACTCACCGAATTTGCGCCAAGCCGCGCTTGATTATCACGCCTACCCCAAACCGGGTAAGCTTGAGATTCGAGCAACCAAACCGCTGGCGACTGGTCGAGATCTGGCGCGGGCCTATTCGCCCGGTGTTGCAGAAGCCTGTCTTGAGATCAAAAGCGATCCGGCAATGGCGGCGCGCTATACGTCGCGCGGAAATCTGGTCGCTGTGGTGAGCAACGGGTCAGCTGTCTTGGGCCTTGGGAATATCGGCGCTTTGGCCTCAAAACCGGTGATGGAAGGTAAGGCAGTTCTTTTCAAGAAGTTTGCCAGCATCGATTGCTTTGACATCGAGCTGGATGAGACAGACCCCGAAAAACTGGCCGGCATCGTCTGTGCGCTGGAGCCAACATTTGGCGCAATCAATCTTGAAGACATCAAGGCACCCGATTGTTTTATCGTGGAAAAGCTCTGTCGCGAGCGTATGAACATTCCGGTTTTTCACGATGATCAACACGGCACAGCCATCGTCGTTGGCGCGGCTGCAAAAAACGCGCTGCATGTTGCCGGGAAATCCTTTGAAGACATCAAGATCGTTTCAACGGGCGGCGGCGCGGCAGGCATTGCTTGCCTGAACATGTTGATGAAGCTGGGAGTAAAGCGGGAAAATATCTGGCTGTTGGACATACATGGGCTGGTTTATGAGGGTCGTTCTGTGGATATGAACCCTGCAAAAGCTGCATTTGCGCAAGCGTCAGATAAGCGAACCCTGGACGACGTGATTGACGGCGCCGACATGTTCCTGGGGTTATCCGGCCCGAATGTGTTGAGTGCCGATCACGTCAAGCGCATGGCAGGCCCACCGATTGTTTTTGCTCTGGCCAACCCAACGCCCGAGATTTTGCCGGACGTTGCGCGCAGCGTGGCACCGGATGCGATCATCGCAACAGGGCGCAGCGACTTCCCCAACCAGGTCAACAACGTGCTGTGTTTTCCGTTTATCTTCCGCGGTGCACTGGATGTTGGCGCGACCACAATCAACGATGCGATGGAGCTTGCGTGCATTGACGGGATTGCCGAATTGGCGCGCAAAACAACCAGCGCCGAGGCCGCCGCGGCCTATCGCAATGAAAACCTAACTTTTGGCGCTGACTATCTGATTCCAAAGCCTTTTGATCCAAGGCTCGTCAGTGTGGTCTCATCTGCTGTGGCGCAAGCAGCGATGGAAACCGGCGTGGCGACGCGGCCCATAGAAGACATGGACGCCTACCGGGCCGAGCTTGACGGTTCCGTGTTTAAATCCGCGCTTTTGATGCGCCCAGTGTTTGATGCGGCACGCACGCAATCGCGCCGCATCGTCTTCACCGAAGGCGAAGACGAACGGGTTCTGCGCGCAGCCCAAGCCATGGTCGAAGAAACAACAGAGCGTCCTATCCTCATCGGCCGCCCCGAAGTTATCGAACAGCGCATCGACCGCGCCGGGCTCAAGCTGCGGCTTGGCACCGATGTGGAGACGGTGAACCCGGAAAACGATCCGCGCTATCGCGATTACTGGGGAACCTATCACAGTCTCATGGCCCGCAGAGGGGTAACGCCCGATCTTGCCCGATCTGTGATGCGCACCAACTCAACCGCTATCGGGGCCGTCATGGTCCACCGTGGTGAGGCCGCCAGCATGATCTGGGGGACGTACGGAGAGTTTCGCTGGCACTTGAATTATGTGACCCAAATCCTTGGAAACGCTGACCTCTACCCCGTCGGTGCGTTGTCGATGATGATCCTGGAAGACGGTCCGTTGTTTATCGCTGATACGCATGTGCACAGCACACCCGGCCCGCAAGACATCGCTCAAATCGTTGAAGGGGCCGCGCGCCACGTCCGGCGTTTTGGCCTTGAGCCCAAGATTGCCCTGTGCGCGCAATCTCAGTTCGGCAACCAAGGGAGCCAAACGGGTCAAACGCTGCGTGCTGCGCTTGAAGTGCTCGATGCCACTCCGCGCGACTTCACCTACGAAGGTGAGATGAATATCGATACCGCCCTCGATCCTGAGTTGCGCAAAAGGTTGTTGCCTGACAACCGCTTGGAAGGTGCTGCGAATGTGCTTGTGTTTGCCCATGCGGATGCGGCTTCGGGTGTGCGCAACATTCTCAAGATGAAAGGCGGCGGCCTTGAGGTTGGGCCCATCCTGATGGGGATGGGGAACCGCGCGCATATCGTCAGCCCAGCCATCACGGCGCGTGGTCTGCTGAATATGTCCGCCATCGCAGGTACGCCTGTTTCGCATTACGGCTAACCCCACTGCGACGCCCTTACAACTTGCCCTTCCGCGTTCACCAAGCGTAAGCAAGGGCAAGACGATAAGGAGACGCCACGCATGGGATATCACGCGGAATACGCAGCTTGGAATGCCGACCCGGAAGGGTGGTGGATGCAACAAGCGCAAGCCATCGATTGGGATCGCGCACCAACGCGGGCGTTGAACGATGAGAATGCCCCTTTGTACGAGTGGTTTGCCGATGGCATGGTCAACACATGCTGGAACGCAGTCGACCGGCATGTGGAAAATGGCAGAGCAGATCAAACCGCCATCATTTACGACAGCCCGATCACGGGCGCAAAATCCAGCCTGACCTACGCCGAGCTGCAGGCACAGGTCGCATCGCTCGCCGGTAGTTTGGCCGCAAAGGGCGTTACGAAAGGTGATCGCGTCATCATCTACATGCCGATGGTGCCAGAAGCCTTGGTTGCCATGTTGGCCTGCGCGCGCATTGGCGCGGTGCATTCCGTTGTCTTCGGCGGCTTTGCGGCCAATGAGCTGGCTGTGCGGATCGACGATTGCGCACCCAAAGCGATCATCGCAGCATCGTGTGGATTGGAACCAGGCCGGGTCGTTGAATACAAACCGTTGGTTGACGGGGCGATTGAGCTATCTGACCACAAACCGCATTTCACCGTCATCTTGCAGCGGGAACAGCACCCATGCGAATTGGGTGATACCGATGTTGATTGGCACGCATTTCAAGAGGGTGTTGCTCCGGCGGCGTGCGTGTCTGTTGAAGGTAACCATCCCGCCTACATTCTTTATACATCTGGCACGACCGGTGCCCCCAAGGGCGTCGTGCGTCCCACGGGCGGCCATCTGGTGGCGCTGAACTGGACGATGAAAAACATCTACAACGTGGATCCCGGCGATGTGTTTTGGGCTGCGTCTGATGTGGGTTGGGTCGTGGGGCACAGCTACATCTGTTATGCGCCGCTTATCCACGGCAACACGACGATCGTCTTTGAAGGCAAACCCGTGGGCACACCGGATGCCACGACGTTCTGGCGCGTGATCTCCGAACATAACGTGCGCAGCTTCTTTACCGCGCCCACCGCAATTCGTGCGGTCAAACGCGAAGACCCGAACGGCGACTTGGTCAAGAATTTCGATCTGTCAGGTTTACGGGCGCTTTATCTTGCTGGCGAGCGTGCGGACCCAGACACCATTGAATGGGCTCAGAAAATTCTTGATCGGCCGGTCTATGACCATTGGTGGCAGACGGAGACGGGCTACACGATTGCCGGCAACCCCGCCGGCCTCGAAGCGATGCCGGTCAAGATTGGCTCTCCGACTGTGGCGATGCCGGGTTTTGATGTGCAGATCCTTGATGAAGGCGGCAATCAGATGAAGCCGGGCGAACTGGGCGCGATTGCGGTCAAGCTGCCTTTGCCCCCTGGTACGCTGCCAACGCTTTGGAATGCTGAAGAGCGGTACCTCAAAAGCTATCTCAACACGTTTCCCGGATATTACGAGACGGGCGATGCGGGCATGATTGATGAGGACGGGTACCTTTATATCATGGCGCGCACTGATGACGTGATCAACGTTGCAGGCCACCGTCTGTCAACAGGTGCGATGGAAGAGGTATTGGCCAGCCATCCCGATGTCGCCGAATGCGCCGTCATCGGGCCAAGCGATGATTTGAAGGGGCAAGTGCCGCTGGGCTTTTTGATCCTCAGTGCAGGTGTCGCCCGCGACACAGCGGATATCGTCAAGGAATGTGTGCAGTTGGTTCGGGAAAAGATCGGGCCTGTGGCTGCGTTTAAGTCGGCTGTCGTGGTGGATCGGCTTCCCAAGACGCGATCTGGCAAGATTCTACGGGCGACGATGGTGAAAATCGCGGACAATCAAGAGTTCAAGATGCCCGCAACCATTGATGATCCAGCGATACTTGATGAAATGCGGGACGCCTTGCAAAGCATAGGCTACGCCAAAGGCTGATCTTTCAGCGGCGTTACAATGACTTCTGTCCTTGCGATGGACTGCTGTCGCAAGGCTGACATGGCCGCCAGGTCTCCATCGGCTAGGTAGGCTTCGAACGCCTGCGCAGTGGGTGCCCATATCTCATGAACTTCATCGGGTTCGTCTGGATGAGACCCGTGGGAGATCGAAAGGACTTTGAGGCCATACCGCTTCATCAGGCGCATGGCGCTGTCTTCGAATTGGCGAAAAGCGCGCGATTGCCCGGGAACGCACCACAAGCGCACCTTAACCCGGATCGCGCTTGTCATTGGGCAACCTGATGGCACGCAGCGGCCCGGTACACCTTGTTGTCGTCATCAACATACAGAACCTCGGACGCCAAAACGTTGCGGTGATTGGTGTAAACCAAAACGCCCATGTCATGCCCGGCCATCACGCTTTGAACCTTGAACCTCAGGTCTGGTTGTCGCTCCAAGGCAGCGGCCCAATAAGCGCGCAGCTCTTTGACCCCTTTCAACTCGCCCTGCCCCACCAGATCCAAGGCTTTACGAGATCGAAATTCAATGTCGTCCCGGTAATGCTTCATAATCCGGTTCAAGTCGTGACTGTTCCACCCGGCTTCCCAATCTGCGGCAAACTCACTCCAATTCATCGCGGGCACTCTAGCTTTTGAAAATTATGTCAGCTCTTATTACCCAATAAACCCACGTCACACCAAGATTATGCTCTTGTGATTTGACAGAGAGCGCCTGGCTTTGGACTTTGAGACCATCAGCCGGTCTGAGGGAGGTTACGAGAATGCGATTAAAAGTGTTGGCATCTGCTGCGTCATTGGCGCTGGCGGGGCTGTCAGGTCCAGTTTGGTCTGCTCAGGGCCAAACCATTACGGTAACGGGCGAAATCATCGACACATGGTGTTACATGTCGGGGGTGATGGGGCCACCGGAAGCGACGCAAGGATCGGCACATCATGCCTGCGCCCTGTGGTGCAGTGCGGGTGGTATTCCTGTTGGTTTGGTGACCGAAGATGGCACCGTTTATATGGTGCTTAAAATCGAAGGCGACGCACAGCTTGCGGGTGGAGACACCGCGCTTCGGCTAGCCGCGCATACGGTCGAAGCCACGGGTGTTTTGCACGAGCGTGATGGCTTGAACTACTTGATCGTGGATACCGTGCTTCAAGACTTCGACATCCAGAACCAAAACCACGAAGAATGGGGCAACGTGCCCGGCTTCTCAATTCCGGATCCAAACAAATGAGATATGTGATTGCAGCACTCGCGTGCCTCGCGGCTGGCCCCTTGGCCGCTCAAGATTTCTCGGAAGGCTCCAAAGCAAAAGGTTGGGGTCTGATCGCTGAGAAAAAAGCCAAGTTCGAAGCCAAGGTCGTCGATTTGGTGTGTGAGTTTTCAGGCGATTGCCCCGCGGATTGCGGGGCTGGCAAACGTCAGTTCGGTTTGATCCGGACGGCTGACAATGTGATGGTCTTGCCCTTGAAAAACGGCCAACGCTCCTTTGCCGGAGCAGCTGTTGAGTTGCTTCCTTATTGCAACCAAACCGTCGTAGTGGATGGCCTTTTGCTCGAAGACGAGGATTATGGCTTTAAAAACGTCTACATGGTGCAATTTGTGCAAGGTCCAAACGACGAAAAGCCGGTTAAGGGCAACAAATGGTCCAAGAACTGGGCCAAAGAACATCCCGAGGCCAAAGGCAAAGGCCCCTGGTTCCGCCGCGATCCACGCGTAAAGGAAATCATCGCAACCGAAGGCTATCTTGGCCTCGGGCTGGACGTCGACAAAACCTTTATCGAAGAGAACTTCTGAACCCATGCGCATCTTTGCTCTGGCATGCGCCGCCGCCCTGTTATGGGGCGGCGTAGCGTCCGCTTTTGATCCAACGGCGGCCATTGGCGGCCCATACAAGCTAAAAAACCAATTTGGCGAGCGCCGGACAGAGGTCAGCCCCGACGGTCATGCCCAGCTTGTGTTTTTCGGCTACGTCAATTGCCCCGACATTTGCACAGCAGCCATGCCGTTGATGGCCGACATAGCTGACGATCTCGGCGAAGAAGGTTTGCCGGTGACGCCGATCATGATCACGGTCGACCCGGAGGTGGACACGCCTGACAGCATGATCGAACCTTTGGCCAAGCTGCATAAGGACTTCATCGGTCTCACGGGCAGCAAACGGGCGCTCAAGAAAAGCTATGATGCGTTTCAGGTTGAGATCACACCTCTGTTCACGGACCCGGCTGGTCAGACCATATTTGCGCACGGCAGTTTTCTGTATCTGTTGGATGCGGACGGCAACTTGTTGACCCTTATTCCACCCATTCTTGATGCAGACAGCGCAATCGATATTGTGCGCGGCTATCTGGACGGCAGCAAAGAACAGCAAAGCTAGGTGAATTGCTCAGAGATCAGACGTTCTTCCAATCCATGTCCAGGATCAAACAGGATCCGGTGGGACACAGACGGCTCTGAGCGGATCACAACAGACGCTACATTATGAAATGACCGGGAATCTGCCTCGGCCATTACGGGGCGCTTTTCCGCTTCCAAAACATCGAACCGTACGGTCGCATTTTTCGGCAACAACGCACCGCGCCACCGGCGTGGCCGAAACGCAGCAACCGCTGTCAAGGCAAGCACGTCCGACCCGATTGGAAGAACAGGACCATGTGCAGAATAGTTGTAGGCGGTTGACCCTGCGGGTGTCGCGACCAAGGCGCCATCACAGACCAGTTCGGGCATTCGTACGCGGCCGTCTACCGTGATTTTCAACCTGGCCGCCTGTGGGCCGGCCCGCAACAGCGACACCTCATTGATGGCCAGCGCATGATGCTCCACGCCTTCTGGGCTGATCGCGGTCATTGTGAGCGGGTTCAATTCGGCCTCTTCGGCCTGCGCCAGGCGTGTTTCCAGATCGGATTCGGAATATTCGTTCATCAAAAACCCAACCGTGCCGCGATTCATGCCATAAACCGGCGCTGCCAGATGTTGGGTGCCGTGCAAAGTTTGCAACATAAAGCCGTCACCGCCCAGGGCGACAATCACTTCCGCTTTGTCCAATGGTGCATCGCCATATCGCTCTATTAGCGCCGCGCGCGCGGACTGGGCCAGAGAGGCCCGGCTGGCCGTAAAGGCGATATTCAGCCCCATGTTTCCGTTTCCTATCCAGCCGATTTGATCCCGAAACAATCACAAGTCGTTCATACACGCCAGTGTCGCCGCGAAATTCAGCTCAAAAGTCGCTTTCTATGCTTTCCGCCCTATACCGTTTCCGATAGGAAACACGCAACCTGACACCTAGCCAGAAAGCAATGATATGAACGCTCCGCATCGCGATGCCAAATCGAATTTCTTCACTCAAACCATCAGCGCGACCGATCCTGAACTCTTTTCAGCGATGCAGGACGAGCTGGGCCGCCAGCGTGACGAGATCGAGCTGATCGCGTCCGAAAACATCGTTTCAGCTGCAGTTCTCGAAGCGCAAGGCAGCGTTTTGACCAACAAATATGCCGAAGGCTATCCAGGGCGCCGGTACTATGGTGGGTGCCAGTTTGTGGATGTTGCTGAGAAATTGGCAATCGACCGGGCGTGCCAATTGTTCGGCGTGGGCTTTGCCAACGTACAGCCAAACTCGGGCAGCCAAGCAAACCAGGGTGTCTTTCAGGCTTTGCTGCAGCCTGGCGACACAATCCTTGGCATGTCCTTGGACGCGGGCGGCCACCTGACACACGGAGCCGCGCCCAACCAATCGGGCAAATGGTTCAATGCGATCCAGTACGGAGTGCGCCGCGACACATTGGATATCGATTATGATCAGCTGGAAGCATTGGCCAAAGAGCATAAGCCCAAGATGATCATCGCAGGCGGCTCTGCCATTCCGCGCCACATTGATTTCGCGAAGTTCCGCGAGATTGCGGATAGCGTTGGTGCCTATGTGCTGGCGGATGTGGCGCATTTTGCGGGCCTGATCGCAGCAGGTGTGTATCCAAACCCGTTCCCGCATGTCCACGTGGCCACGACGACAACGCACAAAACACTGCGCGGTCCGCGTGGCGGCATGATCCTGACCGATGATGAAGCGCTGGCAAAGAAGTTCAACTCTGCGATCTTCCCGGGCATTCAGGGTGGTCCGCTGATGCATGTGATTGCCGCAAAAGCGGTCGCCTTTGGCGAAGCGCTGGATCCTGGCTTCAAAAGCTATCAGGAGCAGGTGATCAAAAACGCCCAAGCCTTG
>JABSSA010000125.1 GCA_013214665.1 Paracoccaceae bacterium | reverse complement strand
CCCCCCGATGACAACGGCTTGAGCTTCGTTTCTCATGACGATTTCCTTAGTTTTGAAGTCTTCTTTGTGGGTTTCTTGAGCGCTCATCTTAAAACTCTAGGCGTTTGGCCCGGCCGCGATCTGCCAGGCGCTTGTTGAGAACAACCGCTTCGGGAGCACCGATTTGCAACGCAAATACGAAGGCATGTGTGAGGTAGAAACAGGCCGCATCAATATCTTGCCGCTGCTCTGCTGCGTCACCCGCGACCGTGTATAGCCGTACAAGCGCCTCTTCATCGTTGTTCTCATGCGCTATCAAAAGCGCGGTTTCCAATGCGTCGCGGTCCATGGTTCAGCCCTTGAGCGAGATCGCAATGTTCTTGGTGCGGACGTAATTGTGGAGCGCCTCCAGCCCTTTTTCGCGCCCAAAGCCAGACTTTCCGACGCCGCCGAATGGCGTGGAAATCCCGCCTGCAAACCACTCATTCACAAAAACCTGCCCGGCCCGCAGCTTGCGTGCGACACGGTGGGACCGCGCCAGATCGCAGGTGAAAATCCCAGCCACCAACCCGAATTCGGTACCGTTTGCCAATGCGATGGCTTCCTCTTCGGTGTCAAAAGGGGTGAAGCATGTCACGGGGCCAAAGATCTCCTCTTGCGCCACCCGGCTGTCCGGGTCGACATCGGCAAGGATCGTCGGTGCCATAAAGTAGCCTTTGCGGTCTAGGCGTGTGCCTCCGGCGGCCACGCGAACACTTTCTTGTCGAGCGGTCGAAGTCAGCTCTTCTACGCCGGACAATTGCATCGCTGACACGAGCGGTGTGTGCTCAGGTTCGTCCAGCCCATGTCCAACTCTCAGACCATTTGCCAACGCAGCGGCGCGCTGAACGGCGTCTTCGTAAATGGAACGGTGAACAAGAACCCGTGCCATCGCGGAACAGACTTGACCGGCATTATAGAAAATACCGCTTTGCAAGCTCGACATAACCGTGTCGAGGTTGGCGTCTTCGAACACCACGGCAGCGGACTTGCCGCCCAGTTCCATGAGTGCTGGGGTGACGGTGTCGGCGGCTGCACGCAAAATTGCTTGGCCTGTTCGCACAGAGCCGGTGAAAACAATTTGATCCACCTCTGGGCTTGCGACAAGCCGCGCACCGAGATCAGCCCCGATCCCGTTTAGAATGGAAACGGCGCCAGCGGGCACATCTGCGCGTTCAAGCGCCAAGCCAAGCATGGCAAGTGCCACCGGGTCCAGTTCGGGCGATTTGATGATTGTGGAATTGCCCGCCGCCATCGAAGGCGCCAGAGACCGGGCTGCAATGGACACTGGGAAATTCCATGGGACGATTTGAGCAGATACACCAAAGGGCTCGAATACCGTGTAGTCGGCATAACCAGGGCCAAGAGGTATCGATTTTCCCTCAATTTTGTCCGCCACGCCGCCGTAGTATTCAAAATACTGCGCGGCCTCTTCGAATTCGTCGTGCGCTGCGGAAAGGGCTTTGCCACTTTCCCGGCAAAGCATGGTGGCACCTTCATCTGCAATCGCGCGAATTTCGGCCGCGATCCGCTGCATAAGCTGGCCGCGTGCGTGTGGGTTCATGTCCGCAAGATCGCCCCGATCAAACGATGCACGCGCGGCCTCAACCGCGCGAGACAGGCTGTCTTCGCCTGCTTGCGCGCAATCGATCAGGTGGTCTTCTAGACCGGGGTCTTCGATGGCAATGACCGCACCGCGATCCCCTTCGCCCCATGAACCGGCGAGAAAATTCCTCGCCAGCCCATCATTTGCAAAGTCGTTCATGCCTGACGACCGTTTTCCACCTGTGTCGCGACCCAGTGG
>JABSSA010000124.1 GCA_013214665.1 Paracoccaceae bacterium | reverse complement strand
GGCGCCACCGCCGGGTTCTACACCCCCAATCCAAACGCCTTCGGCACAACCTATATCGACTTCACAATCGATGATCCCAATGATGGATTAGCATTTCAAACCGTAACCGTCACAGTCAACATCGCAGCGGTGAACGATCCGCCGATAGCATCAGATATTGCCTTTTCAACCAGCGAAGATACGACATTTAATAGTGGCTATTTCATCTCAGACGGTGATGGCGGGTTCATATCAATCACTTCTGTGGGTGAACCTGCAAATGGCACCGCCAGCGTAGACGGGTCCGGGCAAGTCTCCTACACGCCGGATGCGGACTACGTCGGCTCAGACAGCTTCACTTACACGGTCGAAGATTCAGGCGGCCTACAAGACACCGCAAACTTCCAGGTGACCGTGACACCGGTGGATGATGATCTGCGTCCAGAGGCCGATATTGCCTCAACCCTGTCAGGGCAATCCGTCACGATTGATGTGCTCGACAATGATGTGGACATCGAAGGCGCGGCGCCCGTGCTGGTCAGCGTGCAAACCACATCTGACGAAGGTGGCTCTGTAACCATCGACTCGGGCCAGGTGGTATATACCGCACCGGCCGAGTTCTTCGGCGTCGACACGTTCAAATACACAGCCAATGATGGCACGTCAGGTGATGTTTCCCAGAATGTCACAGTTGTGGTCAATCAGGCGCCCGGTGCCTTCCCACCCGACTTTGGCGCTGTCCTGACCCTGCCCACGACCGCAGATGAAGACACGCCCGCAGGCGCGGTGGAAATCGAATTGCAACCGATCGAGGTCGAGGCGAGCGGTGTGAACCTCTTCTTCGCGCTTGATGAATCCGGCAGTATCGGTTTGACGGCTTGGAACACGATAGTCGATGCAGTGACCGACGCAGTTGTGGGCGCAGACGGCGTTGATGGCCTCGTTGATCAATTCACTGGCACCAACGTTCAGTTTGATGTGGCGATCATCCCGTTCACCGATTCTGTCCCAACGGCCCAAAACAATCCGGCGACATTCACGTTGCGAACGTCGGGCGGTAGTGTGGACACGACTGGTTTCGAAAATTACATGGCCGCGTTGGGCTTCAGCAGCGGAGGGACGAATTGGACCAACCCATTGTTGCAAGCCCAGACATATCTGGACGACAATACGCCAACCACCGGCTTTAATGAGGCTGGTGACCTGAATGTCATGTATTTTATTACTGACGGTGATCCCTTCGGCTCCACCGCATGGCAGACTTTGGGCGGGAACAACGGCACTCTCAAAACGAACTATGGCCTGACGATCAATGCGCTTGCTGTGGATTCCAGTGCAACGCAGTCAAATTTGGTTCTTTTGGATACGGAAATCTCTTCTGGCTCTGTCCCCGAAATTTCATCCGCTCAACTTGGAACCGCGCTTGCCACATCATCGCTCTTTAACGCGCAACTTTTGGACCTGTCGGTGTTTCTGGTCCGCGATGGCGTGAACCTTGGCGAGATTGCCGATGAAAGTGATGCGGTCCAGCAATCTGGCGGCATCGAATTTGAGCTTCCACTCGCCAATATCGACGGGCTGGCCGGACTGTTGGGCGACGACAACCAATTCATCATCACCGCCCAATTC
>JABSSA010000123.1 GCA_013214665.1 Paracoccaceae bacterium | reverse complement strand
CCTGGTATCACAGGCACAGCGCGCAGATGTGTTGGCCAAAACAGCCAAATTAGAGACTGAATCAGAGTGTGTGTTCGGCAATTCAGACACGACAGACCTGATCGACGCCGATATGAAGATCGGGGCATTTCTGTCGCCCAAATTGCTGCTTTGCGCCGATCCGCAAATCGCCACATCGGTGCACGAGATCGAAGCCTTTGGGCCTGTGGCAACGATCATGCCCTATTCCGAACCAAGTGATGCCATTCAGCTTTTGAACAAAGGCGGCGGATCGCTTGTGGCGTCTGTTTTCACCGAAAGCCCGGACTTCGCTCAGGATGTTGTGGCCAATGCCGGCGCGTACCACGGCCGTCTGTATTTCAACAATGCCACCTCTGCTGCGGAAGCCTCGGGCCATGGCGCACCCTTGCCCCATATGATCCACGGCGGTCCGGGGCGCGCGGGCGGCGGCGAAGAGCTGGGCGGTACGCGGGCCGTGAAACACTATATGCAACGCACCGCTGTGCAGGGCACACCAGACTTGCTTGGCGCGATTGGCGGCGCGTGGGTGCCGGGCGGATCTGAGGACGCAAGCAAACCGCATCCCTTTACGCGCACCTTTGGCGATGTGGCGATTGGTGACACGCTCTACACCGATGCGCGCACCATCACGATGGACGATATCGAACATTTCGCGCATTTCACCGGCGACACATTTTACGCCCACATGGACGAAGAGGCCGCCCGCGCGAACCCATTTTTCCCGGGCCGCGTTGCGCATGGGTATTTGCTGCTGAGTTTTGCCGCCGGATTGTTCGTGCAACCCGATCCCGGTCCGGTTCTAGCAAACACAGGTCTCGACAATTTGCGCTTTATGAAGCCAGTTCAGGCCGGTGACAGCATTCGCGTACGGTTGACCGTCAAAGCGAAAACACCGCGCAACCCGGAGTATGGTGAAGTGCGTTGGCATGTGACTTTGTTCAACCAAGACGATGACACAGTGGCCGAATACGAGCTACTGACGATGAATGCGTTCTGAGCCCTATACGACGTCTGTTGACCTTTTGACCGGGCTGGCCCCGCAACGGGTGTGGTCTTTGGTGATCACAATCTTTGGCGATCTCGCTCAGGAAAAAGGGCAATGGTTGGCGGGCCCGACACTGACCGTGATGTTGGCCGAAATGCACGTCAAACCGGATGCGGTGCGCGTGGCGCTGCATCGGTTGCGCAGTGATGGTTGGCTGACGTCTGAAAAGGCGGGGCGCACGTCGCGGCATAAGCTCGCCGCGAAAGGGCTTAAGGAAAGCCAGGCCGCGACCCCGATCATCTACGGCGCGCCCAAAGACATGGCCAAGAGTTGGCACATTGCGCTAATTAGTGACGATTTGGAAGGGCCCCGCGAGACAATGCAAAAAGCGGGTTACACCTTGTTGCATGGGCGGTGCTATGTGGGCAGCGATGCATCACGCCCACCGGCAACCGCACTTGTTCTGCGGCCAGAAAACGCACCGGATTGGATACTGGGGTCGCTCCATCCCGAACCCCTGACCGGCGAATTTGAAACCCTTCACACCGCGCTTGAGGATGTCGAAGGACTGCTGTCATCAGATCTGTCGCTGACGGATATGCAAATCGCCGTGCTGCGCGCGTTGATCGTGCACAATTGGCGCAGGCTTGTTTTGAAACATGTCGACCTACCCGCTGAGCTGTTTGATGAACGCTGGCGCGGGCACGCCTGTCGTGAAGCGGTTTTGCGATTGCTGGAAAGACTTCCGAAACCGCAATTGGCATAGCTTTGCTGTGACCCCAAGCTTCTCTTTCCCTGACAGAGCTCTCCGTTTATAGGCACGCCATGACCAATCATCTTTATATTTCTGATCTTCCCGACGGTCTCGATCTTGGACCAGAGGTTGCCATTGACTGTGAAACCATGGGCCTCAACCCGCACCGAGATCGGTTGTGCGTGGTGCAATTGTCTGGCGGAGATGGCCATGCGCATATCGTGCAGATCAAGCCGGGCCAGACCGAGGCGCCAAACCTGTGTCGGATGCTCGAAGATCCGAATGTGCTAAAGCTCTTTCACTTTGGCCGTTTCGACATCGCCGCGATGTACAATGCGTTTGGCGCGCTGACCGCGCCGGTCTATTGCACCAAAATCGCCAGCCGCATGGTGCGCACCTATACAGACCGGCATGGGTTGAAGAACCTGACGCAAGACTTGCTTGGCATCGATCTGTCCAAGCAACAGCAATCCAGCGATTGGGGCGCAGAGACGCTGACAGAGGCGCAGCTGGATTATGCAGCTTCGGATGTTCTGTATCTGCACAAACTGCGGGACGCTTTAAACATACGGCTGGAACGCGAAGGCCGGATGGAGATGGCGCAGGCCTGTTTTGAATTTCTGCCGACCCGCGCCAAGCTGGATTTGGCAGGTTGGCCCGAGATGGATATCTTTGCCCACTCATGACCGACCCCGCCTTTCAGACCACCGCACGCAACGTGATATTGGCCGAAGCGCAAGCTTTGGGCACGCTGGCTGAGGCGCTGGATGGCGGCTTTGACGCCGCTGTTTCGGTCGTGCTTGCAGGCACCGGGCGGTTGATCGTGACGGGCATCGGCAAGTCCGGTCATATCGCCCGCAAGATCGCTGCCACCTTGGCCAGCACCGGCACACCGGCACAATTTGTGCACCCGGCTGAAGCCAGCCATGGCGATCTGGGGATGATCACCAAATCGGATGTCGTTCTGGCCATTTCCAATTCCGGCGAAGCGCCCGAGCTGGCCAATCTGCTCACCTATACGCGGCGGTTCGATATTCCGCTGATCGGCATGACCAGCCGCGATACAAGCACGTTGGCCACACATAGTGACGTTGTCTTACTGCTGCCACGGGTGGAAGAGGCCTGTGGCACCGGTGTAGTGCCCACATCCTCCACCACGATGTCGCTTGCGCTTGGCGATGCGCTGGCCGTCGCGTTGATGAAGCATCGCGCCTTCACGGCAGAGCATTTTCGCGAATTCCATCCCGGCGGCAAACTGGGCGCCGAACTAAGCCGCGTGGGCGAGTTGATGCATCGCAATGGTGCCGTGCCGGTGGTGCAGGCCGAAACAGCCATGTCTGACACGTTGATCGAGATCAGCCAAAAGGGATTTGGCGTCGCGGGTGTGGTTGATGGCGACGGTGCGTTGATCGGAATCATCACCGATGGCGATCTGCGGCGGCATATGGGCGACGCGCTGCTGTCGCATCATGCCCAAGAGGTCATGACCGCCGACCCGCAAACCATTTCGCCGTCCACGCTCGCATCCGAAGCGGTGCGTCTTATGAACGAACGTAAAATCACCTGTCTTTTCGTGACTGAAGATGGGCGCAAAGATCCGATTGGCCTCATTCACATTCACGATTGTCTGCGCATCGGTCTGGGATGAGCCATGGGCGTCGACAGATACTCTCGTATCATCAACTTCCTGAAACTGGCGCTGCCGTTTGCCGCCCTGGTGATCTTGTCGACGCTGTTCCTGCTTTCTCGTGAACGCAACGCATCGGACGCCGTGCCCTTTGCCGCCAGCGAACTGCGTGACCGGGTGGCCAATCAACAGGTGACTGGACCGGTATTTTCCGGGCTCAGCACCTCTGGCGATGCGATGACAGTCACGGCAGATGCGATGCGCAGCACCAGCAAGAATGATCATGAGGCACGCAAAATCGATGCAGCCTTCGATATGGCCAACGGCACCCGGATTTCCGTCGTAGCGGACGATGGACAGATCAGCGTTCTGTCGCAAACAGCGACCCTCAACGGGCATGTGCGCCTGACCACCTCGGGCGGCATTGAATTTCAAAGCGATCAAGTCGACGCACAGCTTGAGCCACTCAGTATTGCTTCCCCCGGTCCGATCAAAGGCACGACCCCGTTTGGGACGCTTTCAGCCGGCGGGATGCGCCTTTCCGACTTGGACGAGCGGGGTCAACGGCAATTGCTTTTTACAAATGGTGTGAAGCTGGTATATCAGCCTAAATCGACTGGGGAATAACGGTTCATTTAAAGTGTTTGTAAGACAACTCGCAGTGCTCATTACTCTGCTCGCGCTGCCCACTTTTTCGATGGCTCAATCCGGCGGTGTCGCTTTCGGCACAACGCCACAGGATACCTCTGCCCCCGTCGAAGCCACATCCGACGAGCTTTTTGTCGACGAACAGACGGGCTCGGCAGTCTTTTCGGGTGATGTGGTGATCGCCCAGGGTGAATTGCGGCTGAGTGCCCAACGCGTCGAAGTCTCTTACGTCCAAGATCAAGATCAAATTGACCGTATCGAAGCCACCGGTGGTGTGACCTTGGTGTCCGGCCCCGACGCGGCGGAAGCGGAAACAGCGTTCTACGATATGACCGCCCGGATCATCACGATGCGCGGCAATGTCTTAATGACCCAAGGCCAACAGGTCCTGAGCGGCGAAGAGCTGGTCATTTCGATCGATAACGGCACAGCGCGCATGTCGGGCCGTGTCAGAACCGTTTTACAAGGCGGTGACTAGGTGGATCAGGTCAAACCCCGATTACATCTCGCAGCCGGCGAACAGGGGCTGGATATCCAGAACCTGCGGAAATCCTATCGCAAAAAAGTTGTCATTCGCGATTTTTCGATGACGCTGCAACGGGGCGAGGTTGTTGCTTTGCTGGGTCCGAACGGGTCCGGAAAAACCACCACAT